>JAMCRN010000017.1 GCA_023380585.1 Candidatus Parvarchaeota archaeon
TTTATATAAGTACATGTCTATACTAATACATGGAAAAACGAAGAAGTATAAGTATAGGCGCGTATAGAATGAAAAAGGACGGTATACGGCAGATAAAAGAAGAATATGAAAGATTAAGAGACGAGATGAAAGGCCACTTAAACTACGAAAGAAGCAGGCTTCGCGAATATAGCAATAGAGTCGGTGCTGCGAACTTTCGCGCATCTGCGACATGGGACATGGATAAGTACATGCATGAAAGCGTATCTGCGAGACACGCGTATAAAAAACAGAAGGAGCTTGTGGAAGCTATGGAAAGACAGTATAAAGCAAAGCTTAACCTGGCCAGAGCGAACATAGAGAAATACAGAGATGAGATCCGAAATGACCCTTTCGGCTTATATAAACCTAATATGAGCCAGAAGGAAAGGCTCTCCGTACTTGAAAGAAGACTTTATTAGTGATTGTTAATTATAAATATAGGCCGTCTTCATCCATATAGTAATGAGTGTTCCTGGCAAAAGAAGCAAAATATATAGGCATTTAGATGACCTTGTTTCAGAGAACTTAGATAGTATAAAATCAAAAGGCATACGTCAGCTCGATAAACTGCTCCCTGACAGATCTGCCTACAAATTCAGAAAAATCCGCGAATCCGGCGTCTCTGGTTTATATGATAAAATTAAAGGTAGGAAAACTATAGTGCTGAATTATGATGATCTAAAATCAAGATGCGACCATGAAATAAATTATGTAATAGGACACGAAACCGCTCATTTTATGAACGATTCTAATGGGAGAGTCAAGGACCGTATAAGATCAGAGAGTCTGCAACACGGGATTTACTGGATATATTTCGCCAAACTTATAGGATGTGAAATACCTGCGGTTTACGTAAAGTGTGACAGGTGTAAAGAAGAATTCGAGCCGCGAGAAATATCTTATTATCCTGAAACTGGAGAATTAAAAATCGATTCCCACCATAGAAAAGACGCTAGAGCTGTTCTTATAAATATGGAATATTTTAAAGAATTGTATCTAGAACCCGACACATATGAGAATTACTTCATGTTATCTAGAGTAATATCTGAAGCGTTAAACAAAAAGAAAAGTTTAATCATTTTGGACAGAGCAAAGAATATTATTATGTCAAGTAGGGGCAGATTCTATGATACCGATTTATATTACCAGAAAGGGCAGTTCAAAGTAAGGTTTAAAAGAATATCGTATGGTGACTTCCTATCACATATTTTCTATGATACTGACTATCTTAATTATGGTTGGAAAAAAGACAAGATAAACATGTATAAAGAGAAGTTTAAGCACTGCCTGAAGGAACATAGTAACTTAACTGCACCGTCCACAGATGCTTAAATCAAGCGCAATGGATTGTCCAGACGATTTTATTTAGACTTTTATAAACTTTGGTGACCAGCTGCCAGTTCCATCTGGTAGCTCTTTCCTTTCAAAGTCTTGATACAGTAATGGATACCTATCTTTTACTTTTTTGGCGACTTCATCAAAGACCTTCCTTATCTCTACTTCGGCATACTCAGATGTACGCATAGTTATCACGTGCCTTATGGTCCTGTGATTAGCGGTCCATATAATATTCGTAGCCATTCCATTAGGCAGTATGCGCCTCAAAGCTGATGTAATTTTTTTCTTCTTGTCGAAGTCCATACCTTCCCAGACATATCCGCTTTCCAGCTCTCTATACGAGAGCTCTATGTTCTCTAGGATATTGATGAATGCTTTATCGTTCTCTACCTCGGGCGGCAGCCACATCTTTATCTCCTTAGGTCTTACATACCTCATTGATTCCTGACTTATCGCAGTACCGGCTCTATGCCTTACTAGTTCATGTGTAAATACTCTGGAGACATTAAGAAAGGCGAATGTACATGTGGAATGCTCTAATATGGACCCATCTCCTTTTGCCAAGATATTTTCTAGATAGTCTTTCGACGTAGACCTTATTTTTGTAACATTAGGATTAAGCCCGACGCCGTAACTCTCATAGCACATCCTACCTGCGACCTCTATTAAGTACTCGCCGTCGCTAGTAGAATTTTTGCTAGTTGAATCGTACCAGTCTTTGCTTATTTTGCCGCCCAGGTTATCCAGCATCTTCTCCAGACCTTCTCTTACGAGCGATGTCTCCGCTATAAGGTATACTTCTGGCTGCACCTTCTTCATAAAAGAATGTGGTTTAGCTGGTATTATTTAAACTTTTCACACCGGCCGCGGATTAGGTAATACAGCGTAGTATTAGGCACTAGATAAAGCAATTAATATATTTCAAGTGGAAACTCAACACAAAAGGCAATAAACCGCCTTAAGGTTTAATAACGGGTGTATAGATCTAACCGCCGAATGAGTCGGAGTTGCAACTATTTATAATGACTCTACATCACAAGAAAGCTATTTAAATGTCTCTCTAGTAATATCACAATGCCACACGTAGTGATAAAATCAACTAAAAATGGCCCCAACCTTGTAATTGTCGACGGCAAGACGGTGTACGCATTCTGCAGATGCGGACATTCCAAAAATAAGCCGTTCTGCGATGGCACGCACCATGAAATCGGTTTTGGAGCAGAAGAGAAAGAAACTGTTGTGCTAGAGTAATTTTGCGCGATGATGGATTTAATTTATACTCGCTGATTATACAAAAGTTCTACCAAAGTATAATGAAATTTCGTTCTTTATGTTCTTCTTATCATGAGCCTGGTGTTTCCGTTTTATTTAAGCACTTTGGAAGAACTAAAACTAGTAGGATAAGATAAATTTTAAGAGAAGAGGTTAGAACTCACTCTACAAATATCTTGAAGTCAACTGCTACGGTCCTATTTTCAGAGATTACAACAGGATTAAGATCTATATCCTTTACATTTTTGTTTGCTTCCATGAACTTTCCAAGTCTTATTGCATAAGCTATAAATGTGTCAAGCATTTGGTGCCCGCCTACTGAAACTATTAGTTTACCAACCTTTGTATTTTTTAATTCTTTTATCTTCTGGTCAGATATCTGTGGTAAAACAAATTCTACTTCATCAATCTCATTTGCGTGCACTCCGCCGATTCCAAGTGCAATCATCGGTCCAAAGACGGCATCCCTATGGCCGCCAAGTAGTATCTCAACTGGATTTGTCTTTCCTTTAGTCGCATCTTCATAAAGCTCTAGTTTTGCGTCATTAATCTTTTCATCTCTTATTTTCTGGCTCAAACCTTTGAAGGCTTTCTCTAATTCATTATAGTTCTTTATGTTAGTTATAACTCCACCTATCTTATTCTTATGTGCCACCATCTTAGATGATATCTTCAAAACGCATTGATAACCGATTTTTTCGGCAGTCCTTTTAAGGCTGGCCTCCTCGCTTATCACCGCTCCGTTAACTGTGTTTATCCCTATCTTATCAAAAATTAGCTTAGCATCCATTCCAAAAGTGTTGACCTTGCTTTTAAAGGATGTTATTTTTGCTTTCTCCCTATCGTACCTATAATAGGTGGAGTTTCTATGCGAGTAGTAGAAGTGAAGCCCGCTTATTATATCTACGGCCTCGTTCGGATACTCATAAACAGGTAATGCTCTCTCTACCAGAAATCTCCTGGCCTTTTCCACATTAGTTCCCCCTAAAAACACTGATAATAATGGAAGACTTGGCTTTTTTGTATGAATATTATATATAACCTTCGCAGTTTCAATCGGCATTGACATCTCTTGGGGTGAGAATACGACTATAATTGGCTTTTTTAGTTCTGCTAAAACTTCGAGTGTGTTCTTGTATCTGTCCGGAGAAGCATCACCAAGCATATCTATCGGGTTATGTAAGTTTGATTCGGGCGGAAGAATCTTGGACAAATCCAGTACAGTCTTGTCACTGATTTGCGCCATCTTAAGTCCTTTTTCATTTATGTGGTCAGAGGTTATAACTCCTCCCCCACCGGCATTCGTTGCTACAATAACTTCATCAGTTTTTATATCGAATTTTGATGCGTCTCTCATAAAATTGAACAGATCATCAACGTTAGATACAGTAATTGCTCCGGCTTTTTCGAACGCAAGCTCGTACGCCTTGTAATCTCCTGCTAAAGAGCCTGTGTGTGACATTACGGCTGAGGATGTCTTATTTGATCTCCCGCCTTTAAGAATTATGACTGGTTTCTTCTTTGTTGCTTCTTTTAAGGAACGTAGAAACTTCTCCCCATTATTCAAACCCTCTAAGTAAAGAACTATGGATTTAGTCTTCTCGTCTTCTCTTAGGTAATCAAGTAAGTCAGCTTCGTCTATGTCAACCGCATTTCCAACGCTTATTATCTTGCTGAAGCCTATATCGCTCTCTGATGCATCATCTACTATAGCACTTAGCAACGCTCCACTCTGCGATATAAAAGCCGTGGTTCCTTTGAAGATTTTTGTATTCGGATCTACAAATGTCATATTTACAGGCGGGTCTAGACTTATCACTCCTAAACAGTTTGGTCCTATGACCCTCATCTTTGAGTTCTTGAGAAATGCCCTCAACTCTGCTTCTCTTTTAGAGCCGGCTTTTCCGATCTCCTTAAAGCCAGCACTTATTATTATTGCGGCTTCAACTTTTTTCTTTTCGCAGTCTTTCAATGCCTGTAATACCTCATCCGCGGGTATGGATATCACTGCAACATCTACCTTTTCTTTTATGTTTGTAATTGATTTGTAGCTCTTTATTTCTTGTATCTTATCCGCAAATGGGTTTACTACAAATATTTTTCCTCCATAAGTCGACCTTATATTCTTAAGTATTGCGCTTCCAACCTTATTTGGGTTTCTAGACGCGCCTATTACAACTATCGACTCTGGGTTCAGTATCTTTTCAATTGACATAATCCTGTATAGAATTACTTAGTTATATTCATAAGCATGAACTAGCCCCGACCGGATTTGAACCGGTGTTCCAGGCTCCAGAGGCCCGTGTACTTGGCCGCTATACTACGGGGCTGTAACAGGATTTATTCGTTCTTTGTGCTTATAATTATATCAGGACCGTTCTCTTCCTTGTTTGACAAAATTTCTATGGGCCAGTTTTGTAACATGGATTATGGAAGCCCTGTCTCGGAGGATTTTTAATTTCTATCGATCTTATCGCCGTACTGTGGCGACATTTTCTTGTGTATTTACACCCAGATGCTTTAGAAGTCATTTTCTCTCTGCGGCTTCCCTTATCTGCGCTATCGCTTCTTCCTTTCCCTTAAACCCATGGAATTTCATGAATTTGCCTTTCTCAAGTTCCTTGTAATGCTCAAAGAAATGCTTTATCTTCTGTTTCAGGGTCTCGGGAATATCTGCCTCGGTCTTTATTGAAGATGAGAAAGGATCTACCTTCTCTACCGGAACGGCTATCACCTTGTTATCTTCCCCCTCTTCGTCACTCATCTCAGCTATTCCGACCGCCCTGCACTTGACTACAATCCCCGAGGCTATCGACACTGAAGAAATGACCATCACGTCCAGCGGGTCCCCGTCTTTGCCTTTTGTTGATGTGATAAACCCATAGTTTGTCGGATATACCATGGATGTAAAAAGCACCCTGTCCAGCTTTATCGTCTCCAATTCCTCGTCATATTCGTACTTGCAGTTACTGCCGGTAGGTATCTCTATAAACGCATAAAAAGTTTCCGGAAAATCTTTTGTTTGTTTAGACTCCATCCGTATATTACATGTTTAGTGTATTTAAATTTTAGCCGTATTTACACAGTATCTATGGACTTTGTCGATATACCGACCGATTCCTGAAAATGATTGCGATTTTGATGCAATTATAACCGTATTCTCATAGAGCTGAACTCTAAGACGGCGATTTCGAGCGATAATCATCGTCTGGGCTTCCATAAGAAGCAGTAAACCAGAGATAAGTTGCAAATCATCGGTGTTTATTCGCTGCAGCAGCTTAAATCCTCTATATTATGGTAAAATGATAAAGCCGCGAGTTTTGTTATCTCGCTTAATGTTGGAAACACGTGGACCGTATCTATTATATCATCTACTGTAAGCCTAAATTTTACAGCTAATGCGGCTTCGTGTATTAGATCCGCGGCGTTCTCCCCCACTATCTCCACCCCTAGTATACGTTTTGTATTGGCGTTTATGACCATCTTTATCAACCCTCGCGTATCTTTTATTATGCTGGCTTTCGCCAGGTCTTTGAACATAACTGGCTGGCAGGCGCATTTTATGCCCTTGCCATTTGCTTCTTTGTCCGTTAGTCCTACCCTGGCTACTTCCGGAAAAGTAAAAACAGCGGAAGGTACAGAATTTAAATCTATCGCTATCTTTTTGGCACTAAACGCATTTATAGTCGCTTTGTTGCCTTCTGCAGCTGCTAACGCTTCCAGCATAGGCTCCCCGGTTACGTCTCCCGCAGAATAAATACCGCTTATGGATGTTTCCATATATTTGTTTATTTTTATAAAACCATCTTTATTTAATTTTATACCTGTCCTGCTCAAGTTTAATTTTTCTATGTTTGGGCTTCTTCCAGCAGCAAGCAATATTTCCTCTGCAGTCGCTTTCTTTTTTATCCCCTTTACAGAAAAAGATACCTTTACAAGGCCGTTTGCCTTCGAAACTTCGTTTATATCCACGCTGGTTATTATCTTTATTCCTTCCTCTTTTAAGTACTGTTCAAGGTAATAGCTCACTTCTGGTTCCCAACCAGGTAGTATCCTCTCGTTTCTCTGGAGCAAGGTCACATTTACTCCAAAATGCGCAAACATCTCTGCAAACTCAAGCCCGAGGGCTCCTCCGCCTATAATAATGATTGATTTTGGCAGCTTCTTCATAGAAAGCGCTTCTTCATTTGTCAGGTACTTTACTTTGTTAAGACCTTCTATCTTCGGTATTTTGGTCCTCGCGCCGGTTGCTATCAATATTTTCTTCGCTTTTATCTCGCTTCCGTTTACTATCAAAGTATTTTTATCCTTGAAGCTTGCAAACTCATTTATATATTTTACATTTTTTAGTTTGCCGAGAACTTTCTGATATTTAGAGAAACGCATGCTCCCTACTAGAAATTCCTTTTCCCGTATTATTTTGGGGAAATTTTCTATCTCGGCAGAATAATATAACCCGTCGAATCTTTTAAGATTTATTTTATCTAAAAAATTGCCTACTTTTATAAGCCTTTTGCTCGGTACGCATCCTACATTTATGCATGTTCCACCTAAAAGCGTGCCTTTTGTTTCATTTTTTCCTATTATAACAGTTTTGATACCTAATTCATCTGCCTTTAAGGCTGCAGCAAATGCGGCTGCACCTTGTCCCACTATTGCGTATTCATATTCTTCCATTATCTTCCTCTCCCAAAACACCACACTTTTTCAAGTATGCCTCATATGTTTTAACATGTGTCATAATCATAGAAACTATCTCTTTTATCTCATGATTTATACTGTATATCCTTTTCCTTCCGTCTCTCCTGACATTTATAATTTTACAGTTAAGAAGGCAGCTTAAGTCATGTGAAAGGTGCGTCTGTTCTATCCCTAAGGTTTTTTGTAGCTCCCCTGCACATAACTCTTTTTTCCTGAGCTCCGTAAGTATATCAAATCTGTTTTTATTCGCAAATGCATCAAAGAAGAGACTAGTTGAGTTTTTCATAAACCGTCCTTTGATATAATATTTTCAAGATTTCCTATCCCGTTTGCGATTCCTTCTCCGACATAAAGTATTTTGCCGTTTGGACTTATGAGATAATATATATCAAGTTGGAACGTCGGCGGGGTGTTATAAGCTAAAGTCATGTTGTAACTTGCGATTCCTCCTTCTATATATGTATTGTTATTTCCGTACTGTGAAACAAATTGTGAGATTGACGGACCGGGACTTCCAAGGTCATCGTACTGCTCTAGCTCTATAATTTTTACACCGTGTTCTTTAAAGAATGGTATGTTGTCTGCTACGGCGGTATTGCCTTGTGCGCAGCTACTGCACCAAGTAGCTACAAACCATAAAAGCAGTGGGTTTCCCCTATAATTACTTATGCTCTCTGTACTACCATTAGCGAGTTGAAACGCGTAATCTGGAGCAGTTTCCCCAACCGAAAGATATTTGGTCGGTCTTGCTTTGTTCAATACAAAGAGGTTCAGTATAATTATCAAAGCTATTATTGCAACTGCAACGTAGAGGAAATACTTTATTTTTATTCTCATTTTTTAACCTCGCAGTCGCAACTTTTATTGATATTTTTAGTTATTTGTATTAAACCGAAAAAGGCGATTATAGCGCCTGCTGCTATAAATGCAGGTCCATAAGTGGAGAAGACTGATTGCACCTTCCCCGTGTTTCCTATTATAAAAGAGGTTGAAAATCCGAATACGGCCATCAAAGACGGGACTATGCTTGTACAGCAAAGGCTGCTTGGGAGTATAGCACCAATTATCGAGCTCAGAGCGAGTCTTTTGCTTGTTTTTGTCCTTATCCTATAGGAATATACGTTAAGTGTTATGACCAAGCTTACTAAAATGGAGATTATAACTGCGGAAAGTAAATCAAAGTATATATAATAACCTTTGAAGTCTATTATCCCTGTTGCTGAGCTTTCGAGGAGATAAAAATATAGTGTAAATATTGCAACGGATAAGATCAAGAAAACTGATGCGTATTCTTTTACTTTTATTACTTTTTTTATATCCCGAATCATTCGTTATATGAAAATTTTATCATATATAAACTTTAAAAATCGTCCTAAGTCTTATTAAGAATTCATTATTCTGGTGCAGGGAGCGATAATCTAAAATTTTCTTGCAGACAGAGGCACACTCTGTATATAACGCAATAAAGACTGTGTAAAGAATATTACACTACGCTTATATGGATTAATCACTTCTGTTAGACAAAATATATAAAGTAGTAATTTGTTGGTACTATTATGTTTGTAGACGAACTCGCATTTGATTTATTCGTGCTGGCATTCGGCGCGTTTCTTCTTGCTTACTTATTAAGTGATGTATACTTATCGTACAGGAAAAAGCATTTAGAGGTTAAGAGCAGACTTCTTGGTCTTTCAGTCCCAATCGGTATCATAGGGGTATATCTACTAATAGTCGGCATTGTATCTCAATTATCTTGGTTCTTACCAGGACCGTACAATATGCTTTTTTATGACCCGATGGTAGCATTTGGACTGATATTAGTTGCATTCTCACTCGGAATAAGGTACAATCTCAAGCTTGATTATATTGGGTTCTTAGCGCTCATGGCGGGCATAATGACCATATGGTACGGCATTTCCGGCTACAAGTTAGGACTTACAAAAACACCTCTTGAATTTTTGGGGTTATTTGTTCTCTATGGCGTGGCTGGGATATTAACATGGCCGGTACTGATGATGTTTAATAGAGTACATAGAGGTATAAAGACCATCCCTCTCAGCTGGCAAGTGATTATCGCAACTCTCTGGGTAGTCTTGATACTTTCAGGCATAGCCGCTGCTATTATAGGAGGGTTTGCCTTGCCGGGACATTTAGCTAATCCACCATAGTTTCTTTGCTCGCTCATAAACTGTAGTTGGATAATTTAATCTTTCAATCATAATTTGATTAGTTCTAGTGTATTTAACGGAGTTTCGATCATTGGCCAAAATCGCCACAAAACGGCTAGGCAAATTTACACTATCAATATTTAAGAATTGGCCACGATAGGCTATAGAAAGCGGTTTACGAAGTTAATTGGCCAAAAATTACTTTGCCAACTACTGGACAATGGAAAAGCTTTTAAAGTATACGGAAGCTCTAATTATCTGATAGCGTCCATAGGCCGGTGGCAAATCCCGTTCCCATTCCGAACACGGAAGATAATCGCCGGTGCGTCTTACTGGTACTCCGTAAAAGGGGAAAAGTAAGTTGATGCTATCACTTAGGATTAAAAGAGGATATGCAGACACAAAAACAGCATCCCAATACACAAAAATTGAAAGAGAAGACGAGACCTGAAGGGCTAGGCGAAAAAAAGATAATAAGGCTAGCGGACAGCGACTTGGATGGAAGCAAGAAGGTACGTGATACTTTAAGATCGATATATGGTATAAGTTTCGCTTATGCTAATGCAATCATAAGAGCCATAAACATTTCGGGCAATGAAAAACTGCAGGACTTGGACCAGCAGACTACTGACAAACTGAAGGATGTGCTTTCAGATCCTAAGAAATATGGTATACCTCACTGGCTTTATAACTGGCAGAAAGATGAAAACACCGGTGAGGACATGCATCTAGTAGGAAGCGAACTTAAATCCAAACACACGATGCATATACAGCTTATAAAATCCAGTGGGTCTTACCGCGGATACCGACATTCATTTAATTACAAGATGCGCGGACAGAGAGTAAAGTCACGCGGCGCCAATTTCAGAGGGCGTATAGGCACTACTGTAGGGGTTACAAAAAAGGCTGCGCAGCAAGCTGCCGCTCAGAAGACAGAGGAGAAGAAATAAGATGGGGACTAGCAAGAGACAGTCAAAGAAGTATAATTCGCCACTTAGGATATGGGATAAGCCACTGATAAAGAGAGATATAGAACTCAAAAGGAAATATGGCTTCAAGAATAAGAAAGAACTGTGGAAAGTAGAATCGGAACTTAGGAGTATAAGAAAGAGAGCTAGAGACCTTGTAGGATTGAAAGCCATCAACGTAAAACATGGCGAAGAAGAGTTTATAAAAAAGCTAAACTCTATGGGGCTCGTAAAAAGTGACGCGAATGTGGACAATGTCCTTGACCTTAAATTAGAAGACTTACTACAGAGGAGGCTACAGACGATAGTCCTGAAGAAAGGTATGGCTGCTAGCATAAGAGAAGCTAGACAACTTATAACCCATAGACATATAACTGTAGGTAGAAAGATAATAGATGCTCCTAGTTATTTAGTGAAGAAAGATGAGGAGGAGTTGGTAGACTTCTCCCCTGGCTCGGCAGTTAGTTCAAGCGAGCATCCAATAAGAAGCAGAATGAAGAAAACCGTATAGATATGGAAAATAAACATGTGGGAAATGCTCATATATACTCTACTATGAACAATACGATAATACACGTAACTGACATAAGTGACGCTTATACTTTTTCGATTCGTACTGGTGGATCACAGGTAAAAGCGGACAGGCTTGGCTCATCCCCACGCGCTGCTATGGACGCAGCAAAGAAAGTCGCGGAGGATATATTACTGAAGGGAATAAACACCGTCCACGTGAAAATGAGAGCTGCTGGAGGTATAAGGTCCAGAACTACCGGACCTGGAGCGCGTTCAGTGATAAAAGCTCTTGAAAGAGCTGGTGTAAAGATAGTTAGCGTGGAAAACGTTACGCCAATACCACATGACGGGTGCAAACGCAAGGGTGGGAGAAAAGGCAGGAGGATGTAGATGGAAGTTTCTCTGATAAATACGAATGGGGATAGTGCGACGATTGTTTTGGAGGGAGCAATGCTGTCACAGATAAACGCTATGAGGAGGGCAGTCATGAATAGTGTTAGGACGATAGCCATAGACGACGTGGTTATATATAAAAATACAAGCTCGATGTATGACGAAGTACTGGCCTCAAGACTTGGACTTATACCTATAAAGAGCTTTCCTGAATTGGACAATGGAAAAAGGACATTTTCTTTCAAACTGAAAGAGCGTGGACCAAAGGCCGTACATGCTTCTGACATAAAATGTGCTGATGACCGAGTAGTGCCAGTATATCCATCTATGCTGATAATAGAATTAAAGGAAGGTGAGGGAGTAGATTTGGAAGCCACTGCTAGTTTTGGTGATGGCAGCGAGCATATAAAATTCTCTCCTGCGCATGTGACTTACCACTTCTACCCAAAGATAACCATAACAAAAGATAAGGTGAAGGGCGCGTCCAAGATTGCTTCGCTATGCCCAGTGGATATTCTTTCAGGAGAAGAAGAAAAACTAGAAGTCAAGAAAGGCAAACTCCAAGACTGTATATTATGCAATGCTTGTGAGGACTACGCAGGCCAAGAAATAATAAAGATAGATTCAGAAGACGATAAAGTAGTGATGAATATAGAGACTTGGGGTCAGCTTAGCATAAAGGAGATACTTGATAGTGCGATATCCAAGCTGCAGGAAGAATTGGAAGTCATAGAGAAGGAAACCACATAGAATATGCAAAACAAAAAAAAGCATAGAAAGAGCTTTTATTACACGTCTGGCGTTGCGCTTACTGTTATAATATTCGCCATTATAGTATACGCCGTCATTTATACGACGCTCTACCTTAATGGTGAAATAAACGGCCAGGAATTCAGGGTTCCAGTAGGTATAGCCAGTTTTTACTGCAATCAGACAAGCGCGGTAGTACAGCTGAGGAACAACCTGCCGCAACCTATAGGTATAAACATATTACTGCTATCATCCAACAAAGCAATATTAAATATGTCTGGTACAGGTACTTTTATAGGCCCGTATGGGGAGAAGCTCTTCGCTTCAACATATCCATTGTGCTCGAGTCTTTACAACCAGACGTTCTTCTTGGATGTAGGATACACGAGTTACACTTCTCTTACTTACAGTTACATTGGTTATAGGCTTAACCCTGACATAGCCACCAGCAGTACTATAAGCTGATTCATTGTATAAGGTCATCTGGTATTAGCCCTTTGGCCTTTAAGTCGGACCATGCATTTCGGTCGTATTTGTACATTATATCACCTTTCTTGTCCTTTTCTATGTCCCACGGCCTTACTATGACGAGGTCGCCTTCACTTACCCATAGGTACCTGCTTATACTTCCTTTTATCTGGCATATCCTTATCTTCTTATCCGTGCATTTTACATACATTCTGCCAAAACCAAGGAGCTGTGTAACGTAGCCTATCATTTCATTGTTCCTTGGATACCTGAAATGGGGAGCTTCGACCATTTATTTTAATAAGATGCTTATGTTATTAACCTTTTTTTTATGCGTTGGACGGGCCACTACTCCGGTATCGTATATATCTGTGAGTGTTTGACGCCGTCTATAACCAATACATTCTCTTCGCGCACTATCCCTTCCTTTATGACAGCGTCTATTATATTGTTACCTATAAGGTTGATATTATCTGCGTGCCGTATGAAGTCAAGCACCTCTCCTGCTTCATATTCGTCGCTCCCATAGAATTCTTCCGATACTGTAAACTCTATCTCTTTTCTCGCATCTCTCAGGGTCCTACCTATGAGATCAGGGTCACTTACGGCAACTACTTTTTGGTCGGAGAAAGAATCGTGCACTCTCATCCTGAACCTTGCCATATCATTTCAGCCTTCCAACAGGGTATTCCGCGCCGCACCCTAGGCATTTTATGAAGGTGTTGTTGTCAATCTTTATCATCTGCGTATCAGGGGAATTGCACTGTTTGCAGAAAACGTAAGTCTTAAGGTAGGAGTCTATCTTCTCTTGCACCTGCTTCTTAGAGAACCTCCCGCCTATAATTATCCTGCCAGTTTCGTCTATCTGCCCGGGAGCAGTAAGCTCATGCATAAGAAATTTCGCAAGATGTTTTATATCCCTGTTTATGTATTTTGTAAGCTTATCAACAATTATCATTGTCTTTTGACCCGACTGAAAGATTTCAACTTGAGGTGGTACGAATCTGTCGGCTTTTGTCTCTTTCTTGTTTTTAAGGACATTGGAAAGCAGAGCCTCGTAGTCTGTCATGTAGATACCTCTCTCAGTATCCTTAGACTCTCCAGCTTATTAAAACAGTATCTCTCCAGAGTTATACTTTTTATGACAGTAAGTGACATCGTCACGCTATCGTTGTATATGTCTATGCTGCCTAACATCTCGACAAGATCCCCTTTCTTCATGTCTTCCACGTACTTGAAAATTGGCTGCTGGAAATGCACTAAGATAGTGTAGAATGTGTCATCTAATATAAGATACCCGCTGCCGGTTTCATGGTTGATCTCTATGGCTGCAATCGAGCCCACTAAGTGTAGTCTATAGATCTTTCTCTCATTAAAAAGCAGGAATGTGCCATTCTCATCGGATCCTCTCTCAGCTTTCTGTATTATAGAAAGAGGTAGCATATAAAAAGTGTAATCCATATCACAGTAGCCTGTAAAAATTCAATTTCGGCTCGAATATCTCACCCTCCTTCTTCAATATAGACAGGGCATTGTCCACGGACGTCTTGGAGATCCCGACCTTGTCAGCGTTTTCGTACATCTTTGTTACAGAGACCATGGAGCCTTCTGGCAGGTTTTCCAACTCCGCCCTTAGAATGGACTTTATTGTCAACGCAGTGTTCCTCTGTGATGAAGATAGACCAGTCATCACTCTATCGATATCGAACTCTCCAGTGCTCCTATCGAACCCTACCTCGCTGAGATAGTCCATCGTAAGGTCGACTGCTCTCTTCGCATCATCTACAGTCACTATGTTCGACAGCCTTACTTTCGCACTGCCCTCGCTGAGCCTGACCATCGCCTCCAGCTGCCTTGCTGATATCGGGATCGGCTTTACTCCCTCTCCCTCGTTAGAATACTGCGACCTCAGGTTGAGATAAAACTCTTGTATTACCTTCATTGCCTCGATCGACAACTTTGGGTGAATGTTCTGTTTTGAGTACGCTATATACTTTTTAAACAGGTTCGAGTCTATCTCCGGCTTGTTCTTGTTTATGTCCCTGTTAGCTTCCAATATCCTATCTGATACAAGCCGATCTGTTTCCTTGTCGGGTTTGTCCTTTAGTATGAATATCAAATCGAAACGATTTATTAGCGTGGGAGGCAGGTCTATTTGAGAAGAGACTTGGTCAAAGAGGTTGAACCTGCTTAGTTTCGGGTTAGCGGCCGCTAAGACGCTTGTCTGGGAGATGAGGGTAGCATGTATATTGGCTTTTGATATGCTTATGGTCTGCTGTTCTAGACTCTCGTGCATTGCGACTCTGTCGTCTTTGTTCATCTTGTCTATCTCGTCTATCATCAAAAGGCCTTTGTTTGTCAAGGGCAGTGCTCCAGCCTCTAGTATGTAGCTTCGTGTGGCCTCGTCTTTTATTATAGTCGCCGTAAGTCCCGCGGCGCTTGAGCCGGTTCCAGTTACGTATCTTGCTTTTGGGGCTATGCCAACGACATACTTGAGGAGGGAGCTTTTTGAAGTTCCTGGGTCTCCGACCAACAGGATATGTATATCGCCGCGTATAACACTGTTCCCTGCAGAGGCCGCCTTTCTCACTCCTCCAAAAAGTTGTAGCACTATCGCGTCCTTTATGTTGTCATATCCAAATATATTTGGAGCTATGGAATTCCTGAACTTGGTGTATATCATCTTATCACGAGAAAGTTCTTTTATAGCGGCTTCCTCGTCGTGTGTTATCTCTATCTCCTCGAAACCCTGTTCTACTGCTTCTATGAATGATGCGTTTATTATTATATCAGAGGTGTTGGACTTTTTACCGCTTGGGTAGAATATAGGAGATTCTGTTATTATGCCAGTCACGGTCACCTTGTTCCCGGGTATTATGTTCCGCTCGAACTTCGGGTCCACGAGGTCCTTTTTCAGCATCACGTCTATGTGCTCAGGCTGGGCTCCGCCTTCAAGGTCCTCCGGCGCCTCCTCAAGGACTATTCTCTGAGTGTCGACAAGCTTCTTTTCCACGATTTTGAATCTGCCTTTCCTCCCACAATTAGGGCATATTTGTGGGGTTTTTATGGTCTTTTCCTTCTGCTCTACTTTCGTTATGTGCCCGCAACTCTGGCACTCGAAATTTATGCTCACAGCGACTGGTTTCACACTGACAGCAACTTTTATCAGTCCGGATACCTGAACCATCTTCCCTATATGCTTGCTTCGTATCTGCCTTATCAGTATATGGAAATTTTCTGGGAGATTCCTTATCCTTACTTCGAGATCCAGCTCCTTCAAGGTCTGGTTATATTCATATATCGCCTGTTTCAGCTCCTCAAGTTTTTCTTCCGGTTCGGATAGGAGATAGTCGCCGAACTGCGGAGAAAAATCGTCTATATCTTTAAAGTCGATGACCACTGCTCCCTTGTTTGAAGCAAGTATCTCTCTCAAAGGCTCAGAAAGCTTCTTGCTCACAAAAGCAGAAAGCAACGTATCAAACTCAGATTTCATATCCCCGCTAAATTATTTGTATATTATTATAAGATCTGTCTATTCTTAAATCTTATAGGAGCGAAGCGGCTTATATAGCCATAGAATGGCCTTATTTTTTGTTTTCCTTCTCTGATAGGTAGACCATTCTATCTGCGCCGACTATCTCAGGAAGGACAACCTCTGCTGCCCCAAGTTCCCTGAATTTATTTATGTTCTTGAGGGAATTGCACCTGGTTATCACTTTTACTTCTTTGTTCGCCTCCTTTGCATTCAGGACGACTATAAAATTGTCAACGTCCTGGCCTAGCGCCGCAAATACCATCTTTGCCCTCTTTGTGTTGGCCATGACGAAACTCTTCTCATCCAGAGAGTTCTCTTTCAAGACCTTGAAACCAAGACGCTTGAGTTCCATCGCCCTGCTTTCGTCGTTCTCTATTATGAGCACCTGCTTGCCCCTTTCTTTAAGGAGCCATGCAACGCGCTCTCCTATCCTTCCGCCACCGCAAACTATATAGTGATTGCGGAGACCTATGTTCTTTGCCATGTATATAACACCTCCAAATTCATCCCTTACTACTGATATGACAAATTCAAAAAGATAAACAGAAAATACTCCTAGAAAAAGAGAGAGGAAAAGAAGGAACAGTCCGAAATTAGACTTGAAATTGAACGTTTCTAGTGCAGTGATGACGCCGGCAGAACCTGCAAATATGCTCGTGTTCTGCTCGCTTGCCGTAAGTGCGCTTACTATGAAGAAGATTACCAGCACGATTGAAGCGGCTATAATCACCTTCTGCAGATTCTCCTTTATCTGGTCCATCTAATAATAACGTACCTGTGATTTAAAATCTTAAAATTACACGGATTTTAGCTGCCGCTTATCTCCATCTCTATGTTGACTTCCTTTGGCACGCCGGCTTTCATTATAAGGTGCAGGGCCTTTGGGTCGGCCTGCATGTCTATTATCCTCTTGTGCAGTCTCAACTCCCATGTTTCGTAGCTTTCCCTTCCGCTTCCACCAGGAGCCCTTCTAGTCGTTACTTTTATGCGCTTAGTCGGTAATGGTATAGGACCAGTCAAAGTAGTGCCTAGTTTCTTCGATATGTCGACTATATCGTCGCACACTGCTTTCAGTTTGGCCGAATCCGTTGATGTGAGTTTTATCCTTGCTTTTTGCATAATAGAGTAGAATATGTTAATCCGGTATTTAAAGCTTTCTTGTACAAGTACGTTTTAAAAGGCGCTTTTCAAAGATCGTGCTCATTCGCTCGATTCGAGGGGTTATAGACGCAAATGTGTGTGAGAATATCCGATAAAAAACTTAAAATAATATGAAAACAATGCTCTTTTATCCCGTTATACTCAAAATGGAAAAACAGAATAAAGAATGGAAGGTGGCGGTACTACCAGGAGACGGCGTAGGCCCAGAAGTCATGTCTGCGGCCATGGGAGTTCTAGAAGCAGTAAAAAACAGATTCGGGCTTGATACAAAGACTGAAAAAGGAGAAGCCGGGCTTCACTGCGTGGAGAAACATGGAACTAACCTTCCAAAGGAAACGATAGACCTTCTGAAAAGAAGCGACTGCGTGCTTAAGGGGCCTATGACCACGCCTGAAGGCACTGGCTCCCTAGTTAGTGCGGCAGTGCAGATAAGGAAGATGTTCGATCTTTATGCTAATGTAAGGCCAAGCAAAACTCTGCCAAAAGTGCCAAGCTTGAAACCGGGTGTTGATATGGTGATAATCAGAGAGAACACGCAAGGCGCATATTCTGGGCTCGAATTCAGTATTGGTAAGGATGCTGCGATAGGTATAAGGATGATAACACGGGATGCCTGCCAGAGAATATGTAGATTCGGGTTCGAGCTAGCAAGAAAGAGAAAAAAACACCTCACACTTGTGCACAAGGCGAACGTCCTAAAAGCTTCTGACGGCCTTTTCAAAGACGTATTCTATAAGATGGCAGAGGAATACAAAGACGTGAAGGCCGACGATGCCCACATAGATGCTATGACGCAGTGGCTGATAAAACAGCCCGACGCATACGATGTGATTGTTACAGAGAACCTATTTGGAGACATAATATCTGATGAAGCTGCGATGGTCGTTGGAGGCATTGGCACTGGTGGCTCCGCGAACATAGGAAACAAATATGCCATGTTCGAGCCGATACATGGTTCGGTCCCAAAATATACGGGCATGGACAAAGTGAACCCGATAGGCATGGTGATGGCTATGAAGATGATGTTCGAGTGGATGGGGTATGAGGAAGCGGCAACTGCAGTGGAAAAAGCAGTGTCTGAGCTACTCGAGAGCGGAAAGGTCCTTACATATGATCTTGGCGGAAAATCTAAATGCTCTGAAGTTGGTAAAGCGATAGCCTCGAAGATATGATCGCTTAAACCACCATCTCAGCCTGGGCCTTGAGATTATACATATCTCTTTCGAATATCATGTCTGTCTTGTCTTCGACATAGCCGTTCTGCTCTAACAAGTCGCTTACCCTCTTATAAGCCGAATAAATCCTGCTTAGAGACTCTCCGCTTTGATTCTTGAAGAAATTGGTCTTCACTAGGAAATAATATAACTCTTCGAAACGCATCTGGATATCCGGCCTCAGGAAAGGCCTTATTATTTTAGAAGTCATTTCCGACTTGCTATCACAGTAGCCGATGTATGATTCGATTGTATCGGCTATCATCTCGATTATCTTGGGCATATCGAGGGTCTCTATCTTAGAGCGGAAAAGCGATATTTCACCGACAGATTTCACAAAGTCTAATTTAATATCTCTACCAAGATTCGGGATTATGTCGTTCAAATAGACTTTTGCCTCAGAGGTATAGTTCGGTATGGAGGCACATTCCACCTGGCTAGCTTTCTCCACAAGACGTTTTCTCAGGTAAAGCACACCAATCGTCTTATCTGTGTATATATCAGTCAGTATATCTTTTCCCTCCTTTAAAAGCCTGTCCAAATCTGCTTCCATTTTTAGACTACGAAGTTATCTATGTGCTTCGTCTTCTGCCTAACCTTTATTACCGGACTGAAGAATATCGATGAGGTTACTGAGTCATCCGTAAGGTCTTTAATACCTAAGTAATTGCGTCTTATCTCGTTTATATCGGAATCAGGCACGTCAAAGAGCCCTAATTCGATTTTCTTCTCTACACTTCTATAGTAGTTATCTATACGCGACTTTAATTCTGGGTCTATGAAAGGTTTAACAAGCGCCCCTGTCTTTTCCGAGATCTCATCACACTTGGTGTGATAGTCATCTATAAGCCTCATCATTCTGCCAGATATCCCACATACATCAGTACCAGCTCCGTCGAAAAGTCTTGAATTCTCCATGTTTTCCCACATACTTAGGTACTCTTCAAACAAGTTCTTTGAGAGTGGAAGTCCATTTTTATAGCCTTCAGATATGATTGGTGTTTTGTCCTTTTCGATAAGCAAAGAATTAAGGAAAGTAAGATACATTGTCTTTTCTGTAGACAGAGCCTCTATTATTCTGTAGCCCTCGGAAAGAAGAAGTTTCTCCACCCTATTTTCCATATTTATTAGTTGATAGAATTTAGTATAAATATGTAAATTTGATAATATAACTATAGGATTATTGTAATATTTACAATCATTCTCCACTTATTGTAAAGTATAGCTCTATGGCATAGAAACTATTTATATTGGCGGTTTTCTAGACATATCAATGCCAAATGAAAACTTAGAAGAGATAGTGTCAGACGAACGATTAAAAGAAGGTTTAAAGGCTGCGATAAACGCTAGGGAGAGAGCAAAGACATTCAGGTCTAAGGTCGGGGTTGCCTTTGAGATGTACGATGGAAGGATAATACCTGGATTTAATATAGAAACTTACGGCCATAAGGGCAACCATGCTGAGGAAGTCGGTTTGATAGTAGCGATGTCAGAAGGTTATAATGGAACTGACTTCAAGAGGATGATAGAGATATTTCAGGACGCTGGTCATGATGATGTGGAAGTATTCCCCGCCTGTCCTCTTGACTGTTGGGGACGGCTGCTAGAATTTACTCATCCTTACCTTGAAATAGTCGTCGCAGACGTTAGAGGAAAAGTACATTATAGAACGACGCTAAAAGAGATGACGAGCGGCATAAAGCCGCCTGCGCAGGTTTACCCTTCCAATAAAATAAGGCTTGCTAAGCCGAAGTCTAACATCACTCCAAAACTACCCCTGGACAAATCGCTTAGACCGGCGTACGATTCGGATCTTTGGTTCAGACAATACTGTGACGAGATACTTAAGGTAAGACTGGACTGAAATCGCCACTCTACAGGTTTTTAAACTTTATAAAGGAGCCTAATCATAGATATTGTATAATATATAGTTAGAACTGTCCTCATGGGAGACCGTGAGGAGATATAAGTTAACATAATAATCAACAACAAGGAGTTTTCACACGGAAACATCCTTCTTGGGATTTGGAGGTGTAGTGGATGGCAAAGATAGGACCAGCTTCTTTTAAGTATGTAGTAAGAGCCAAGTTCGTGGCAGACAGTCTCGTTGACAAGCCAGATGTGATAGGGGCTGTCTTCGGACAGACAGAAGGCCTGCTTGGTGAGGAATTAGACCTGCGGGAGGCCCAGAAAAACGGGAAAATAGGGAGGATAGATGTACAGACTTCGTCTTCCGGGGGTAAGACCAGCGGGGAGATAATACTGCCAACTTCGCTTGACCTTGCAGAGACTGCCTTAATAGGTGCTGCAATAGAGACCATAGACAGGATAGGACCCTCAAAGGCAAGTGTTACGGTTGAAAAAATTGAAGATGTCAGGACCTCCAAAAGGCAGTATATAATAGGAAAGGCGCAGAAACTCTTGAACGAAGCGCTTAAGACCAGCGCTGTCGACACGACAGAACTGCTGCAAAAACTTTATGAAGATGTAAGACAGAAAGAATTCGTAGAGTACGGTCCAGAAAAACTGCCTGCCGGCCCTGATGTGAAAGAATCAGAAGATATAATAGTTGTAGAGGGTAGGGCTGACGTGATGAACATGCTAAAGCATGGATTTACCAATGTTATAGGGATGAACGGCACGAACATACCACAGACAGTTATAGACTTAAGCAAAAAGAAGATTATCACACTTTTTGTAGACGGAGACAGAGGAGGAGAGATGATAATAAATTCTCTTATGCAACAAGGCCACGTTGATTTTATAGCGCGTGCGCCTAATGGCACTGAAGTCGAAGAACTTTCGAAAAAAGAGATAAACCAGGCTCTGCGCGCTAAGGTCCCCGCAGAAGAATTCGACGCGGGGCAGACAAAACGAGAGGCTCCAACTGAGAAAAAGAGGGCCGCACCTTCGAATGCAGAGACCCCTGCTGCCATAAAGGAAAAAGCACCAGCGCTGATAAATGAAATAATAGGCACGAGAGGGGCTTTTCTACTGAACGAAAAATTCGAGATAATGGGAAAGATACCTTACAAAGAAGTAGAAGTGTCGATACTCAACATAGAGAATATATATATGCTTGTATTGGACGGGCCGATATCCGATGAGATAGCAAAAGCAGCAGAAGAGAGTGGAGTCAAGTATGTCATCGGAAGCAGAGTATATGGAAGCTCCAGTGATACTATGCTGCTATCATATGAAGATGTGGGATACAGATATCGATAACACAAACGATATACTATCTTGCAGGAGACTTACCGCCTAGTTTTATCGTTTTCTTAGCTTCCTTAAAGAAAAAGTTCCTGCTGCCTTTTACGCTGGCTATTCCTTGGGATACGGCTTCTTCTGCTACAGCTGCAGCTACAGACGGGTAAAGGTCTTTGTCTAGCATCTTCGGCAGTATTTTATTTGGACTAATCCCTCTCTTCCTAGCAAAAGCAGCTAACTCCTCGGCAGCGGCTATCGCTAGTAAATTGTTTATCTCGGCAGTACGGGAATCCAGAGTACCCCTGAACAAGCCAGGAAAAACAAGGCTGTTGTTTATCTGGTTCGGAAAATCAGAGCGGCCTGTACCTACTATATAGGCCCCAGCTCTTTTTGCCTGATGAGGGAATATCTCTGGTGTGGGGTTGGAATTAGCAAAGACTATCGGCCTCTTTGCCATACTGCGTATCCATTCCGGTCCTATAACTCCGGGCCCGGGCCTGCTAAAGGCAACGACTGCATCAGCACCCTGGAACGCTTTTTCAACTGTTTTTATATCGTATTTGTTTGAAAGCCGCATAGCATTGTATTTCCATATATTTTCTTTTGATATGAGCTCTGCATCGTCCCTACCAGCATAAAGAACGCCCTTGCTATCGATTAATATTACATTACCGATGTCTGTGCCGTAATCCTTTAGAAGATTAAACAAAGATATATTGGCAGCGCCTGAACCGACTAGTATTATTCTAGCGCTTTTAATGTCCTTTCCGGCCAGTCTAAATGAATTTATCAGCGCAGCTAAGCTGACTGCAGCCGTGCCTTGCTGGTCATCATGCCATACCGGCACCTTAAGTTCTTTCTGCAGGCGTTCAAGCACAGCAAAACAGAAAGGGGAGGATATATCTTCAAGATGTATACCGCCAGATGCTACTGAAATCGCTTTTACTACGTTAACAAATTCGCCTTCATCTTTGCTCTCTATAGGTATTGGAACGGCGTTTACTCCTCCAAGCGTCTTGTAAAGCAATGATTTCCCCTCCATGACAGGCAGAGATGCTAGTGGGCCTATATCTCCTAAACCGAGCACTCTTGTGCCATTAGTGATTATAAAAATCGTGTTCCATCGCCATGTAAGCGCATAAGAGGCC
Organism: Candidatus Parvarchaeota archaeon; assembly: GCA_023380585.1. Classification (GTDB taxonomy): domain Archaea; phylum Nanobdellota; class Nanobdellia; order Parvarchaeales; family Parvarchaeaceae; genus Parvarchaeum. The sequence continues at coordinate 22,858 of JAMCRN010000017.1, forward strand.
TCTGGCTGTTTCCGGATAAGTTCTGATACGGCTGCGACGCCAGGTGTATAGACTATTAAAAAGTCTTTTGGGGACTTTATCTTAAAATTAGGTTTCAGACTTATCTTCCCTCCTATTTTCCTTGACAGTGCTATTGCTCTATTGGAGTAATCTGCGGTTTTCATGGCTCCTTGCGCCCGTACTACTTTTTCTTGAATTTCGATAAAAGCTTTGAGAAGAATCCTTTACCGTGATCTTTGACCACGCCTGTGCCGTGCGACGTCGCTGCATGATCCTCGAGCTTTTGTCTATCCTCAAATTCCAAACCACATGTCTGGCATTTAACCACAGACTCTGCTCTATGTTTGTCCAACTCTTCCTGCGAAGCAAATGATTTTCCACAAGTTTTGCACTGAAATATTGTCGTATCCATCGAATAACATGGTTATTATTTTATTTAAGCATTTTCTGCAGGTTTCAGTGCGATGCTCTGCAGTTTGAACTATTTTTTATAGTACGGCAGGTATAAATATTAGAAAGTTTAGACTTTAGTGTAAAACAGACGTATGGACTTCAAAATAGCGGGTATAAATGAATTAAGAGCAGGAGATTCAATACTTGTAGATGACAAATTCATCTGTAAGATAACAGACATAACACTAAGTGCGCCGGGAAAGCATGGGCACGCTAAAGCTCGGGTAGAAGCGGTGGGGATAATCGATGGAAAGAAGAGAGTATTCATTATGTCCGCGGAGGACAGGGCAAAAGTACCGATAATCGAAAAAAGAACTGCTCAAGTGATAAGTGTAAATGGGAACAAAGTACAATTAATGGACCTTGACAGTTATGATGTCTTTGAAACGGACGTGCCTGAGGACTTGAAGGAGAAGATTGTCGACGGCGCACAAGTGACTTATTCTGACCTGATGGGGCAAAAAATTATAAAAGGATTGAAGTAATTTACTCGCTCTTTTGATGCTGTCGGCCGTATTTAGATCTAGACTCTATAATAAGGTATAAATATTATAAAGTCGAGTAAAGTAGATGACACTCACGTCTTTCCAGTACGGTAATGTTGGCACTGGTTCCTCTTACACCTATCCAAGCTATAACATAGGAATATCAGCTTACAGTGGATATCTTATAGCAGCCATAGTTATAGGCATAATAGCAGGCATCGTAGTAGCGTGGTATCTAAATAAAAACAAAAAATTCGGTCTTGTAAAAGGCAGATTCTATTCGGTGCTTTTCTGGTCACTTTTGGTAGAGATAGCAGCCTCTATTTATCTTTTAGCTACGGATGCTAACCTGCAGAAGTACTCACAGGTCCACTGGTACGCACTGCTGGTGTTCGCCTTTGTGGATATAGTCCTGATAGAACTCTACCTTATGCACGCAGGCAAGACAAAGCCAATGTATATGGCCATCGCAGGCTGGTCTCTGATTGGGTTTCTAGCTGTGTTACTGGACGCGGTTCTTGCGCTCCCATTGAGTCAGTTTGCAGGCAAAATCGGCTCTCCAGAAGGTTTCCAGTATCTCTTCGGATTCGGAAGCTATGGTAGCACAGTCGGGATGTCTACTGCTGTGACCCTTATATTAGTCTTCTCACTAGTTTCTTTAGTGATGTCGCTGTATACTCTTAAGAAGAAAAAGCTATAAGCTTTAGAAAGTATCTCGTTTGAGAGATGGTTTTCTGTTAGAGAAGATTAAATAAATAATTTATAAAAAGAGGTAAAAATTATAATTCTATAGTCAACTAGATGAAAACGCTCTAAGGCAGAACCCATGTTACATTATACGGTATACCATTGTCGTTATTCCCGCTGTAATCTCTTGTATTACCATCCAAAGGCCACCAACCGGCTAAACCAGTATTAAATAACGGAGACCCGGAAAGGCCTTCACTAAACAAAAGACCTATCTGGTGGCTGGTCAAAGTTGTATTATAAATCTGTACGTTTGCCAAAGACCCATTAAAGTTCCTTGAGCCTAGAATACTCTTGTTAAACGGTAAAACTTCCGCTCGTGCCCCAAAGATAAGAGGCGCAATCGAATTGAATAATCTACCTGATATCTTGTATGTATTTACGACGTTACCATCTAAATACACACTTTCATTCCCAGAGTTAATATTATAACTAAAAGCCATCATATGCCAAATATGGTATAACGTTGATGGTTTCGCATAATAGTGGACACCACTATTAGTGGTCCATTCCTCCGAATCTGTGGAAGAATTAACCACAAAACTCCTGAGCGAAAAATTTCCAGGAGAGGTACATGCGGTACCTAAATCCATCAGATAACTCTCGTAATCTCCTCCAGGAGTTGTTTTACTTATTAGTCCAAAATCATCACAGCCTTGTCCACTTATATTACTAGATGCGTCATTGAACCATATTATTAAGGTAAAGTTATAAAAATCGAATCTTGATTGATTCCCGACGTATATGAAACTGCCGTGATAATCTCCATAAAAGTTATTGGGAGGGATTCTCTTAAGATATGCAACTGAACCTAGTGATGACACAATACCTGAAACTCTCCCTGTAGAAATATAAGGACCCGGCAACTGGGTACTTGGAATAACATATTTAATTATAACCTTATTCGAGAAGCTTAGTCCTGAGAAATTAGAACAAGCCTGAGTCAGAGTGAAATAAACTGAACTTCCCGGGGAAATAAAAGTCGAAAAATTCTGGGATACGATTTTGCCACTTGAGCTGGATGTATTAATTCTGGTAATTTCTATTGGGGTACCAAGCGCGTTGCCGAGAGATAAAACAAGACCTCCTCCAGGAAAACATTGAACCGAAACGCTTCCGAGTCCTGCGAAGCCTGTGACTGCGGCTGATATACTTGAGGATGGGGAGAAGATACCGAAAGAGTAGAGGACTGCGGCTACGATGACTATTATGAGGATGGCCCAGCCATAGGTCATCATGTATTCCAGGGCTGATTGCGACTTGTGCGCGGGAAGCATATAAAAGAGAGATAGCGAGAGTGAATAAATAGTTTTCAAGAGCGCGACGGCAGTCAAATGTCGCTGCCTTCGGATACAGAAAGGATATTAGAAGAAACGGAAATGATTGAAGAGGTAAAGAGTAGGTATGTCATGTTGATAGGCACGGAAAAGATAAGAAATTATGTTGTCGTAGAAGAAAGAGAGAAGGTGACAAAGGAGGGATATGCCAATACATCGCTGAGGGATTCTCATGGTTACTTGAGGAATTGAACAAGCCTACAATATTTTCATAGAGACCTCATCATGTTTCAACAGGGTACTTTCTATGATAGAGGGGTGCGGGAAGGTAGCGGCGTTTTATTCTGTTTATTTGTTTTGATGATCTTTCTGAGGAAAAATATCGTTTTTTATCGCCTCCGCCTTAAGCAGCTGTATCGCAAAGGCCGGATCCACTCCCTTCGGGCAGACCTTGGAGCAAGAATCGGAGAACTCACAGTCCCATATACCATTTACCAAGTCTACGTTTTCTATCCTCGAGACTCCAGCTTGGTCTCTTGAATCCGCGTAATATCTATAGGCCTGTGACAGAGCTTGGGGTCCTATAAATGTAGGGTTTGTGTTGACTACAGGGCATGCATCGAGGCACAATCCGCACATTATACAATAAGAAAAAGGAAGGAACCTGTCCAGCTGGTCTCTAGTCTGCTTGTATTCTTTTTCTGCTGAATACTTCTCCGCTACGGCTTTCCTATAAAGATAAGGATTCACCAACAGGTGTTTTTCAAAGAAGTCATCAAAATCTGTGACCAGGTCTCTAAGCATTGGATGCCCGCGCATCGGCTCGACATCCAAGCCGTTGTCCTCCGTATTTTTCCAGATATTTGTCTCGCATGCTAATACAGGTTTTCCGTTCACCACCATCCCGCATGAACCGCATACACCCATGCGGCAACTGTAACGCAGCGAGAGGGTTGGGTCCTGAGTGTGTTTTATCCACAGGAGCCCATCAAGGACCGAATCGAACCTGTCCGCCGGGAGAGAATACTCATGCTCTTCAAGCGATTTGCTCTGTGGGTTGAACCTTTTTATCCTGAACTTTACGGCTTTTGAATTTTTAGGTGTTTTGAAGTCTTTTCCATGTCGTATCGTCTCTGCCTCCTCAAATAATGGCATTGCCGGCCGCTTCTTTACGAGAAATATGTGTCTCATGCCGAAGATTCCGAACCCCAGCAGTCCTAACATCGCCAGGCTGAGCGAAAACGCTCTCAAAAAGGACAATCCTGGGATGAAAGAAAGCATGTATATGTAGAGCATCGCTGGCACGCCGAACATCGGCACGTAAGCTGTAAATAATGAGATTACTGATTCTCTCATACAGACCACATATATACTAGTGCTGCGAATCCTCCGGCCCACAACACAAGAACTAAATACGGGATAGTTCTATATACTGCCTCTTTAGCGGGGGATTTTTTCATCAGGTCAAAATACGCCTTGTTTAGCCTCCCAAAAACGGTGCCTTTACTTAGTATCATTACGACGCCTTTTACCGCCTCGAACAGCTGCGGAGTCACCAACACCCAGATTAAAAGTATAAGGAAACCGAGGGCTCTCACTAAAATATTGCTGGCCGGATAGACAAGACTCAGCAGAAAGACTATGAAAGTGACCAATGAGGTTATCACCAATATCCGGTAAAACAGCATGTGTATGAAACTCTCTTTGTTGAATCTGAACTGCCTGACAAGGTTTTTCTGCGTCCCCCTCACGTCATAAGTCTCCTTGGTTTCCATTAATACACCCTCTCCACTGGTTTCCACTTAGTTATCTTTACAGGTATGTAAGCCAGCCCTATTTTACCGCGGTTCTTGAATATCAGAGTGTGCTTCAGCCAGTCCTTGTCGTTCCTCTTGGGATATTCCACTACTGCGTGCGCGCCTCTCGTCTCTTTCCTGTGCATAGCACCTATCGCTATCGCTTCTGCTATATCCAGAAGATTGCCTATCTCCAGTACGTCTCTCAAGTTCGTGTTAAAGCTGCGGGATTTGTCTTTGACATAGACATTTGAGAACCTTGCTTTCAGCTGCTCTATTTTGTCTTTTGCTCTTGTCATCCCTACCCTGTTCCTGTATACATATAGGTACTCATCCATAGCTTCTTGCATCTCTTCCTTTATCTTGTATGGATCCTCCCCGCTTTCCCTGGACGCTAGCTCCTCTAGTCTATCTCTCTCTGTCTCCGCTAGTTTCTCTGCTTCTCCTTTGTTGAAGCCTTCAGAGGAAGCGTAAGCCGCGATCTGTTTACCGACAAGCCTGCCCCATACAGCACACTGACTCAGGGAATTGCTCCCAAGCCTGTTGGAACCATGCACGCTAACGCAGCCGCATTCTCCTATAGCCCACACCCCTTTTACAACGTTGCCGTTTTCATCCGCTACTGCCCTGCCGTGTATATCCGTGTTTATGCCACCCATAGTGAAGTGAGCGGCCGGCCTCACTGGAAGGGGCTCGTCAACCGGATCTATCGCTATACTCTTTATAGATATCTCTTTTATCATCGGAAGATGATCATCTATTATTTTCTTACCGAGATGGCGCAAGTCTAGATGCACATACTTCAGACCGCTTTCTGTGTGGGTAAAACCTCTACCCTGCTCTATTTCAGTTATTATCGCTCTTGATACTATGTCACGTGGCGCAAGCTCCATCTTACTCTTAGCATAGTCCTCCATGAAACGCTTTCCCTTAGAATTAAGAAGGTAAGCACCTTCTCCCCTAGCAGCTTCCGTTATCAGTATCCCATTCGGGACCAGCGCTGTCGGGTGGAACTGTACGAATTCCATATCCTTCAAAGGTATACCTGCTCTGTAAGCTAGGGCTATCCCATCGCCAGTCGTTGAATGCGAAGTAGTCGTAAAACCATACACTCTAGAAGCGCCGCCTGTCGCGATAACGCATACTTTGGCTTTTATGAATCTTGATTCGCCGCTTGCCAGATCCATGCACACAAGGCCTGAAAACCTTCCTCTCTCTATTATCAAAGAGTAGGCGAAATGCTCATGGAATATAGAAACGTTCTTATGGCTTGAGATCTCATCATAAAGCGCCCTCATTATGAAAAATCCCGTCTTATCCTGGGCAAAGGCAGTACGTGGCTGGCTCATGCCGCCGAAAGGCCTCTGCAGTATCCTTCCCTTTTCGTCTCTGCTCCATGCGACGCCCAGATGGTCAAGAAAACGTATCTCTTCCGGTGCATTCTTAGCCAGAATTTCGACGGCGTCTTGGTCAGCTAGAAAATCAGAACCTTTGACTGTGTCATAAGCGTGCAGATCTATGGAATCACCTGAAACTTCAGGATAAAGCACTCCAGAAACGCCACCTTCAGCTGCTACTGAGTGGCTCCTCATCGCATGTAGTTTTGTCACTATCGATATTCTAAGCTGCCTGTTGCTCTCGTTGCTTGAGTGGATTGCCGTGGTAAGGCCCGCTATACCACTTCCAAGTATGACTATATCGCATTCGATTGTTTCCATCTCTTACAATTATAAAAGATGCAAAATATAAAAACATATTCTGAGCACAGATATGTCTAAAAACCACGTTTTAAGGTTCCAGCCTAGAAATCTCCGGCCGGCTGCATGCCGGTGCAACGTTGTTTATATCTTTGCAAATTAATGCTGATATGTAATCCGCCTCTTTAGATATCCCTTGGTTTATTAGCGAGCCTGACTGATTGAATGCCGATATTATCTTCTCTGGCAGCATACCTGTTCCGTTTGAATAGAATATTATTGGATGCCCATTAGAGAGAAGACTCGACCCTGCGCCTACCTCGAAGAAGTTTCCTCCTATAACGGTAAAAGGCACAGAGCCGGAAGGATCATATCTGTTCAGGAATTCTGTGTCTAGTCTTGTAGGCAGTTCCAGCTGCTGATCTGCATTGTTAAGAAGTTCAGATTCCGTGAAATTTACATAGTCTGACTGATAAGATAGGTGTGGGTTGAGAAAATTAAAAGTCCAGTCCCCCTCTGCCGCATGATAAAACAATGAGAATGGTTCTGGATTGGCGGTAAGGTTGGAAACTGGCGCATTACTTAAGTTTATCGCCTTACCATAATATGTCCAGTTACCGAAATTGCTCAAGGCATACAAGACAGCGTACCTCTCTGCGGCGCAATACTCGCACGCTTCTATACCTATGAAATTAAAACTCACTTTCCCGTTCACGGTGTATGGCGCAGCGCCTTTAACTTCATTCCACCCATTTCCCACCCTTACGGTAGAGTTTCCATTGACAAAAAAGAACAGATATATTATTATTACTGCAATAACCACCACCAGAACTAAGAATAGATATAACAGCTTCTTTATCTTTATACCGCTCTGCTTAGTGTAGTCTTGAGCTACCATTTCTTCAGACATCTTTACTTTTAGAAACTTGTACTATTTAATATTTACAGCGATAGACCGTGATAACTTAAAACTATAAATGGTCTCAGAAATTATGTTTTATATCTTGGTATGGAAATAGAGCTTAAGTATAACCCGGAGAGGGGGGTCTATATGCTCAATGGCTTTCGAGTCATACTCTTACCATCTGGTGGGCTAGAAAGTATCCAGGAGGCCGTCAACAGCATATTAGGTCTGGCGACCAAGAGCATATTCGAAGACTCTATGGCAGTAACAACATATTCGCTGCTTCTGGATCTTATAAACAGCAAAAAACTAAAAAGACACGGTGAAGAGAGGATGGAGGCAGAAATATTCGACCTTTTTAATAGTATGGGCTTTGGATATATAAACATCTACAGAAACGATGGAAGAGGGTTCTCTGTGATAAGAGTAAGCAAGAATTTCAACTCTATCCTTGGATTGATGAAAAGCTATAATTACTGCTTCCAGTCGCTCGGGCAGATGGCTTCGATATTCCGTGTTGTTTTCGGAAAAAACGCCAGTGTGGAGGAAACACACTGCAAGTCTACTGGAGACAGCGACACAGACACATTTAATATAAGTATAAAGGAGGAAAGTGGGGAGTATGCGTATATCCCTTCTCAGAAGGAACAACTTTTCCCAGGTGAGTATAGTAAAGTAGAGATAAAAAGATTTAACAACTCCGTTCTCGTCAATGACATACCTGTAGAAATAGTACCAGTCGGATTCTTTCCCTATCTTTTTGGTAAACTACATGGGATAGTCGGCCAGGGTGTCTACGGGATAGAGAACAGCATGGGCAGGGCTATATCTAGGATATATGATGATAGTGCCTTTGAAAGAATCTCCTCAGAATATGCGGTCGAGGGGTTCGAGATGTTGTCTCCTCTTATGGGGATCGGGAAGGTCACGGTAGAAAAAGGGGAACTCGGGTCTACTAAAAGCATAAACATAGACGACGATTTCAATTCGCTCCATATCGATAATAACATCGAAAAGAGGTGCTTCTTGACGGCTTCCCTCCTCTCCGGGTTATCATTCAGATTGAGTGGCTCCACAATGAACATAAAAGAGACGGCCTGCTCTGCTGAGAACAATGGGTCTTGTGTTTTTGGTTTTGGAGGAGAATAAGATATCTGATCAGATTAAAACTTTTATATAAAACATATATGTAAGATAATTGTCGCGGAGTCGTTGTCTAACGGTAAGACCTACGGTTGAAGCCCGTATTATGGGAGTTCAAATCTCCCCGACTCCACTTATTTCAGTAAAGGGCAAAAGTACTAAGCGGCTAAAATCCATAACAAAAGTCCTCTTAAATAATTAGATCCTTTTGAAATGATTTTTAAAACTGACGGCATCAACAATCAGAAGGGCCGGCTGACTGGCTATACCCATTGTAGGTAGTATAGTTGCATACTCCGTCGGGTGGATATATATAAGAGCCTTGATATTCGCTGTAACAGTGATAAGTCTGCCCGTCTTGTACGGCAGTAGCCTGACAAAACAGCGTATAAGCTGGGGTTGGGTTTACTGCAATCGAGCAGTAGTGTTCACAGTATATCGCGAAGGCGCTTATATTAGTTGCCTGCGGGGCTGGAAAATGCGTAGTGGCCGCCGGCAGGACTATAAAAACAAGCGCCAAAACGAGTATAACCAGCCCCATGACTATCAATACTATCGTCGAGACCGGAAGCTCCTGCGCCTTCATTTTACTTATATTGATTTTCGTTATTATAAATCTGCCTGATGTCCGACTAACAAGGCCTGCTTTATTGTCTCTAGACCTATAGTCGCACATTTCACCCTCGACACACTTATATTCTGTATCCCTATAAGATCTTTTATGTCTTCTATGTCCATCTTCTCCACTTCCTGCGCCGTTTTTCCAATGACGTAGCCGCATACTTTTGATATCGATACTGTTGAGACTACACACCCGTCTCCCCGGAAGGAGATATTCTTTATACGTCCTTTTTCGAGTTTTATAAAGACTTTGAACCTGTCTCCGCATGATGAGGAATAACCTTCACTACTCCTATCAAAATCTTCAAGTTCGCCCTGATGCTCTGGATTCCGGTAAATTTCCATAAGCTGGTAAAACCTATCGTCGTCCATATTTTCTAACTATAGATTTCAATTCACTTAGGAATATATCTATTTCCTCCTTTGTATTGTAGAAGTATGTGCTAGCCCTGGCCGTCCCTTCGATATGAAGCTTGTCCTCAATAAATGGCTGGGCGCAGTGGAAACCTGACCTTATAGCTATACCTTTTTTGTTCAAAAAATAAGCGACGTCGTGTGAATGAAGACCGTCCACATTGAATGAGAAAATAGAACCGTACTGTCTGCTCTTACCGCTGTATATCTTTATCCCTTCGATCTTCCTGGCCTCGTTATACAGGTATCTTGTAATACCTTTCTCATAATTCTGTATTGTTCTCATCCCTATTCTTTTTAAATAATCTACCGCGACCCCATAGGCATACGCACCGCTTATGTTCTGTGTCCCAGCTTCGAACATCTGCGGGGGGGACTCGTACGTTATTTTGTCTAATTTCACACTTTTTATCATCTCTCCCCCTCTGAGGTAGGGTTTCATTATAGGTTGGACACTATTTTTGATGTATAAAACTCCTATTCCGAATGGAGCAAGCATTTTATGGCCAGACATAACTAGAAAATCTGCATCTATATCCTTGACATCTATCTCCATATGCGGCGCAGACTGTGCTGCATCGATAAGGATATACGACCCATTTTTGTGCACGTCTTTAGCTATTTCCTTTACATTATTTATTGTTCCGGTCACGTTAGACTCTTGAGAGACTGCTACCAAACGCAGGTCTTTTCTTGGCTTACTGTAGTAAGCCATATCTAATTCGGAGTTCCCATCGACTCCAACCACGTCTACTTTTATACCTGCGGCCTTAAGCTCAAGCCATGGTAGAAGATTCGAATGGTGTTCGATATAAGACGTGGCTACTCTATCCCCTGGCTTGAAAGGAAAGCTGAATGAGACTAGGTTTATGGCTTCCGTTGCGTTTCTAACAAAAACTATTTCGTCCTGCTCCGCATTCAAAAACTCCGCTATTTTCTTCCTTGAATCCATGTACACCTCAGTAGCCTTTTCTGCTAGAGTGTGGACGCTCCTCAATGGATTTGCGTTAATGTTTTCATAGAAGTATTTTATAGAGTCGATAACTTGTTTAGGTTTTTGGGACGTAGCTGCATTGTCCAAATAGACCAGTTTATGGCCGTTTATTTTCCTATGAAGGATAGGGAAATCTTCCCTCACTATTCTAGGGTCGAGTATTTTCATATCTTTAATACCTCCTAGAGATATTTAATATGTAGTATTGCATAAAAATGCATTTTTAAACATGGTATGTATGCTTAGAAACGCTTTTATATATGCGAAGTGATAATCAAAGATAGTTCTCTGTTATTTATGGAAGATCTTGAAGAGAAAGTGCCTAGCGAAGGTTCGCACTATTTCGTGATAAGAGTTACGATAGGGAGAGAAACCCAGGCTTTAGAAAGACTAGAATCCCAATTGGCCAGGGTGGCCGGGATATACTCTATAATAAAGTCCTACTCCCTAAAAGGATACTTGATAGTTGAAGCGGACGGGTATGAAAGTGTATCTAAGCTTATCTACAACATAAAGCATATAAGAGGAATAATAAACAAAGAGCTCAACATAAATGAAGCCCTAAAAGCTATAGAAAAGAAGCAGCAGAAGATAGTCATAAAAGCAGGCGATATTGTGAAGGTGGTATCAGGACCGTTCAAAGGTGAGACGGCGACTGTGAAGACCGTCAATAAAGAGAAAGATGAGGTAACCGTGATGTTTCTGGAATCGGCTGTGCCTATAAATGTAAACATAAAGATATCGGACGTATCTACGATAAAAAGCGAGGAAGAAAAATGAAGACTAAACTTACTATAGTAGTGGATGGGGGAAAAGCAACGCCTGCTCCGCCGGTCGGCCCACAGATAGCTGCATTGGGTCTAAAAGCACCGGAAGTCATAAAAAAGATAAACGATGCCACTAAGGCTTTTGAGGGGATGAAAGTCCCTGTAGAGATAGAAGTCGATAAAGCTACTAAAGAATACACTATTGAATCTATGATGCCGTCAGTAGCCCAACTTCTTATAAAAGCGGCCGGCCTAGAGCATGGTTATGGCGACAGAAAAGAGACTAAAAGCGTATCTATGGAGGAGATTAAAAGGATAGCAAAAGAACATTCCAAATACTCATTAGCAAAAACTGAGCAGGGCCTGATAAACGAAGTTCTTGGCTCGTGCTTGAGTCTTGGTTTAAAAGTAGACGATAAAGACCCTAGAGAACTGATAAAGAAGGTGTGAAATGCTATTTGGGATTGAACAGATATTATCGTCGATAGAGAGCCAGAGCTACCTGGCCATCTTTATATTGATGTTCTTGGAATCGGTAGTACTTCCCATACCAAGCGAGGTAGTGCTCCCATTCACAGGTTTCCTGATAGCTATAGGGAAGATAAACCCTTACTTAGGATTTGGGGATGCTGTTTTTGCTTCAATATTGGGGAGCTTAGTCGGCTTTTTATTGGGTTACTTTCTTGGTATAGACATATTCCTAAGATACTCTAAAAGATTCGGCTTCGGCTATTCCGAGTACAAAAAAGGGATAAAGTGGATAAAGAAGTATGGTAATTACTTCGCTTTTATAACCAAGCTTTTACCAGCTGTGCGTTCTGTGGCCGGGATAATATGTGGAGCCTTTAAGATGGATATTAAAAAGTTCATCGCATATTCCTCAGCAGGTATATTAATATGGTCAGCTTTCTTGATTTACAGCGGTTACTATCTCTCGAGCAATTGGGAATCGATAGCAAATGTCTTCGAAAAAGCGGGTGCGTATGTAGCCATTATTTTTATCTTGTTCTTTGTGGTGTATATATACTGGAAAAAGATTACCAGATTTTTTAGCGCCAAACGGCGAAAATGAAGATTTAAAGGACGCGTACTTTGCTTCGTTTTTAACCGCGTAAAAAGACAAGAAAACTCTGGTAAATAAAGTTATATCTATAATACTATCATGTAGTCCTATGTCGGCGAGTTGACAGAACGGCCTTGTATTCGTCTGCAAAAGGCAAGTGCTGTCGTACAGCATTTTTACATGGCTGATAACGAAGTAAGGGGGTTCGACTCCCCCACTCGCCTATGTGTTTCCGAGGGAAAATTTTGTGGCTACCAGAACTTTACTTGGGGGGCACTACCTGCTTTATGTATCTTTTTTCCTCTGCTTTTGAAGCTATGGCTCCAACTACGAGTAAGATCACGCCAGTTACTCCGAATAAAATATCCAACATAAGTATAACGCTGACGAATGGAGTAAAAAGATTGGGTGGGATACGTATAGATATGTTTGAAATATTTATTTTGAAAAGCAGAGGCAGTATGAAAACTAACGGTACATAAGTATCAACAAATGAAAGTATAGCGACCGTTAATAAATTCCTACCGAGCGCTTGGAATCCTCTTGTAAACTTATAGCCCAAAAATATAAGAACGGCGCCTATTATCGCAACTAAAAGAGAAAGCCACTGGTAAGTTTGCACTGCGCTCTGAGTAAGAAAGGGAGAGATTGACGAACTTTGAGAATTTACTGAAAGAAGACATAATACATTACAATTAGGATTGGAAGATATTTTGGAAAGTGCTTGGGATATTATTGCGCTTTCATTGCTGGCAGATATGGAGGAGGTAGTCAGAACATTTGAAGAGTTAGAGGAATAGTTTATTATCGAGCTTATGGCAGTATGCAGGAACCCGGGCGACAATGCACCTGATGAATTCAAAGCGTACATGAACACAAAAGCAGAAAGCCCGAAGAACACCATGATTCCACCCACCCAGCCTAAGACTCTTGTCGCCGTACCCATACTTAATGCTATAAGCCAGCCTTAATAAAGTTTAATTACCATTATCTAAATATTCTTATATGCTAAAAGTATATAATACACTGACAAGAAAAACTGAGGAATTCAAGTCTATAGAGCCTAAAAAAGTCAAGATGTATTGTTGCGGGCCAACCGTTTACGATTTTGTCCATATAGGGAACTTGCGCACGTTCATCTTTTATGATATCATCAGGAGAGTATTAGAATACGATGGGTACTCAGTAGAACAAGTGATAAATCTGACAGATGTTGACGACAAAACAATAAAAAAATCCGTGGAACTAGGCATAAAACTATCAGAATATACAAAAATTTATGCTGATTATTTTTTTGAGGATATATCAAAACTAAATATAAAACCGGCGACAAAAAATCCAAGAGCAACAGAAAACATAGAAAAAATGCAGGAGATGATCTCTACTCTAAAGGAAAAAGGGTACGCGTATGAAGCTGAGGACGGCGTATACTTTTCTATTTCTAAATTCAAGACGTATGGTGCACTATCTGGATTGAGTATAGGCGGAACCGCTTATCGTATAAAAAATGATGAATATGACAAAGAGAACGCGACGGATTTCGCTCTGTGGAAACTTTGGGATAAAAAGGACGGGGATGTGTACTGGGAAGGTACTCTGCCGAAGGGCCGCCCTGGCTGGCACATAGAGTGCTCCGCTATGAGTATGAAATTACTTGGTGATACGATAGATATGCATTGTGCAGCTGTGGACCTTATATTCCCTCATAACGAAAACGAAATAGCGCAAAGTGAGGCTTTCTCAGATAAAAAGTTCGTAAATTATTGGCTCCATGGAGAGCATCTGCTTGTTGAGGGAAAGAAAATGTCAAAAAGCCTGGGTAACTTCTATACTATAAGAGACTTAGAGAAAATGGGCTTCGACCCTATGTCTTTCCGGTTAATGGTTTTAGATAACAATTATCACACAAAATTAAATTTTTACATTGAGCTGCTTAAAAAATACGAGAAGACTTTTAACGATATAGATATAGCTGTGCATGGATTGGAAATCCTAAGTAGAACCGGCGAAGCGGTGGTCAATAATGATATATACGCATTGGTATCTTCGTTTGAGGAGAGTATAAATAACGATTTTGATACACATGCTGCCTTGGTAAGTTTCTTCAGCGTAATCAGTATTATAAACGGGCGGATTAAGACTGGTAATATTCCTTTGGTCTTGTATAAAGATATAAAAGAAGCAATAGAGAAAATGGATAGTGTTTTAGGGCTGTTGGATGGTTACGAGATACCGGCAGATATAAAAGAGAAAGCGAAAGAGAGGGAGGCATTCAGACTTAATAAAAATTGGGTAGAAGCCGACAAGCTCAGAGAACAGATAAAAAATAACGGATACAGAATAGTCGATTTAAAGGACAGATATGTTATAATAAAGGATAGGAAATACGCCTAGTCAATTCAGTCGTATTCAGGTCTTGGAACCCTGTCGAATTTATTTTCCGATGCTTTGTACCATATCCCGTTGAATTTTATAAATGAATCTTTTCTCTTGTTGACCACTCTCTGAGCGAGTGGACTATCTCTCTGAAGTATGTATCCAGCCTGCTTGACTATTAATTGTTTGGGTGCTGGAGGAGCGTTATTACTTGACATATAAACTTTTATGCTATCATGCTTAGGCACGTTTACATTTTTCTTCTTGCTTACGTAAATCTTTATTATTTTTGATCTGTGCTTTAGCACCAAAGCTGCAGAGAAAAATGCTATTATGACAACAGTGAGATAAGCGATTGCATTATCAAAGATTGAGACCAGTATGCTAGACGCGACAAATGGGATGTCTTTTCTCTGAAGTAGGAGAACGGAGACTGTTAACCCAAAGTCCAAGAAAGAGGAGTAGACGGATAGTTTTATTGCAATATTTGACAGACGTTTATGCCACTCTTCCATGTTATTATGACACCACTCATAGATTTAAGTTTTTATTAAGTATTACTAAGTAATACTTTACCGTTTATTTAAATGTATCTATCCTCAATTTAGATTAAAATCATATAAGTGTTTTATTCGGAGTACGCTTATATTCGCCAAAGCTTCTGGCTTTGAAATTAAAAGCAACCTTGAGTATATGTCTTTTTCACTCATCTCATCGTCGATTATATCTATAACCAAATCGAATTTAGTCTCCAGTATCTTTGATAGTGCATTTCCATCATCCATGAAAACTATGTATATTTTTCTTAAACCTTTGAGCAAAAGACCTGAATCATCCCCTGAAAAAGCTACCGATCGTTTCTTGAGTATAGAGATTGTCGCGTCTTTTATTATTTTTTTCAAAAGATCGGTTTTCTGCAATGGTTTAAATTTAAATCCGAGTTCTTTTTCTGCCACTTCTGCGGATTCGCTGTCCATGAAAAGGAATTTTGAAGG
>JAMCRN010000018.1 GCA_023380585.1 Candidatus Parvarchaeota archaeon
GTCTCGTCTCTTAATCTTTCATATTCTTCTTTTATCTGCCGTATACCGTCCTTTTTCATTCTATACGCGCCTATACTTATACTTCTTCGTTTTTCCATGTATTAGTATAGACATGTACTTATATAAATACTTTTCACTACTTATATTTAGTTAATTTATAACAAAATTAAGAATGCCCAAACGGCAAGTGTCATATCATCGTTTTATCATCAAAACCAGCGCATTCATTAGGCTCTCTTTCGTTTCCTTATCTATGACCAGGCCATCTACCACAGAAAAACTAGAGATAAACGGCAGCCTCGCGATTATTGGCAGCTCCTTTATCTTCTCACCGTCTGGTAGTGAGTGTTTGTTACCACATTTATCGCATATAAAGTAGCTCATGTTCTCTATTATGCCAGTTATCGGTATCTTTAGTATGTCCGCCATGGCCAACGTCTTCCTACCTATTGTCTGGGAAAGCATTTGGGGGGTTGTAACTAAAACCATCATATCTACTGGTATAGCCTGAAATACTGTAAGAGGCCCATCGCTTGTGCCAGGCGGTAGGTCCAGGAATAGTACGTCAAGGTTACCCCATTCTGTATCATCGTACATCTGCCGTATAGCGCTGGAAACAAGCGGCCCTCGCCATATAAGTGTTTCTGCTGAAGTAAGCATGTCTATCCCCAAAAGCTCAATACCATGGTATTCAGCCG
The DNA here is from genome assembly GCA_023380585.1 of Candidatus Parvarchaeota archaeon. Lineage (GTDB taxonomy): Archaea > Nanobdellota > Nanobdellia > Parvarchaeales > Parvarchaeaceae > Parvarchaeum. The sequence goes on from JAMCRN010000018.1 coordinate 699, forward strand.
GTATAATCCTATTTTCTTTAGTAGCGGAAGCCATTTTCTTGAGATTAAATAACGCTGTTATAGAAGGACCAGAAATATCACAGTCAAGTATCCCTGTTTTGTATCCCATAGCAGCAGAAATCAGCGCCAGCATGGAGACCACTGTGCTCTTGCCCACGCCGCCTTTTGCTGAATAGACTGCTATAACGTTCTTTATCGCCTTCTTATCATATTTTTCTATCGGAGAGGGAAGTTTCTGGTCTTTTTTGAATATCTCCTTTTTTACCATTTCGAGTTCCTGTTTAGTCATGAAACCGAACAATATCTTAGTATCTTCATACCCAAGCTCGGCCATAGCCTGCTTTATGTCCTTCTCTATCGTAGCGGAAAGCGGGCAGCCCGGGACGGTAAGTTTTATCTTTATAGACAGGGTAGAACCCGTTTTATCAATATATTCGACCATCTTGAGCTTGACTATACTTACACCTATCTCTGGATCTTTTATCCTATCAAGCACAGAATATATTTTCTCTTTTTCCTGCTCTTCAAGGCTCATTTTTTCTTTCCTTCTTCTTCGACGTCGGTTATGCCGTCTGCTGTTATCTGGAATGACGCTTCCCCTTCGGGTAGACTTGGAGAATCCACGAGTTTAGCCACTCTACTGCCTTTCTTTCCCTTTCTTAAATATATTCTATAAGTAGCTACATGCCCTATTATATGCCCACCGACAGCAATTGTGGGATCTCCAAACATCACATCAGGCCTCGCCATAACCTGGTTAGTTATATAAACAGAAAGATTGAACCTGTCTGCAAGGCGCTGAAGGTTATGCAGTATGACGTTTACTTTTTGTTGTCTGTCTGCTAATGTGCCTCTTCCTATATACTCAGCGCGGAAAAGTGCCATCATACTGTCTACCACTATCAGCTTTATTTTAGGATCTTTGTTTATCAGTTCAGGTATTTTATCAACAAGCAGTATCTGATGGTCAGACGAGTAAGCCCTTCCTATCTTTATGTTCTGTAGAGCCTCTTTTGAATCTAATCCTTTCGCCTTTGCCAGCTGCTCTACCCTATTAGGTCTAAATGTCCCCTCCGTGTCTATCCATATCGCGTGTCCATTCATACCGCCTTTGTCCGGTGGCAGTTGCACGTTTACCGCCAGTTGAAAGGCTATTTGGCTCTTCCCCGAGCCGTATTCTCCATAGCATTCTGTTATTGCCTGTGTCTCCACACCTCCCCCCAGCAGTATATCAAGCGCCTTGCTGCCAGTATCTATTCTCTGTACTGACTTTCTCTTGTCTTCGAATTCCAAACCAGTAAGAAAATTCATCTTCGCGGCTTCTCTGGCAGAAGCAACTATCTTCTTGGCAGTGGGTTCCCCGATCTCACACGTTGTCGACAGATCCATCGGATTGGCTGTAGCCAGCGATATTATGTCTGCATACCCAGCATTCTTTATTTTCGACGCAAGCGTAGACCCGACGCCAGGCAGATCCTTTATATCAGTATACTCGAAATTCTCGTCTATCCCTTCTGTTTCTTCCCCTTCTTTTTTTGCCATCTTTTTCTCCCCCTCTACTTTATTCTGTCCAAAACTATTATAGTCTCTGTCTTGGAAATGTTGTTCTCCTTCCTGAGCCTTGATACCACGAATTCAGAAAGTTTTTCCATGTGCTCGTACTCAAATTTTACCATTATATCCCAATCGCCGCTTATAAGCATTACTTCCTTGACGCCGGGCACGTCTTTTATTTTTCCCGCTACCTCAACCGGCAGCGACCCGCCGCTTATTTGTATGAATATCACTGCTTCCATATCGATAATCCAAGCAGTGGCTATTTATATTTTTAACAAGCCAGGTTGGAATTCTTATCCAGTAATATATATGATGAAATGCGGTAAAATATAAACATGAAAAGATTCTATAATTATACGTAAAAGGCATATCTCCGCAGAGACTGAAATTTATACATCTCGTTGAAGAACCTGGTAAATTTCTTTTGCATAAAGACCTTTACAATGCAAGACAGAAGAGAAGTCAATTCCTCAGGAACTTGCCAGCGTGCACGTAGAGGATGACTAATTTCATCTAAGAAGTGTGAGTCTCATATACAAGCAGTGAGTATTTAACAAAGGCCGAGAGCTCCGTAGAATGTAGTCATACGTCTAGAATCAAATGGGCAAAGCTTAAAAAGCACAATGTTCAATATATTTCAATTATGGATACGGATTCTGTTAAAAATGCGATAAAAGCCGTAAAGGAAAATATAGCAAAAGAAGGGAAAAAGTTCAAGCAGTCCATAGATTTGGTTATAGTGACAAAGTCAAGAGTCTCGAAATCAGAAGAGACAATAGATTCCGTCTTATATTTACAACATCCAGTCAAAGATGTAAAGACATGCGCCTTTGTTGACAAGGACATGGTTACTAGGGCAGTGGGTAAGTTTTCCACAGTCATATTAAAGGACGACTTCAAGAAGTATGACAAGAAGGCCATAAGGAAGCTGGTCAAGAACACTGATTTCTTTTTTGCGGAGGCGAGCATAATGGCCGCCGTCGCCGCGAGCTTCGGCAAAAGCCTTACTGCCGCCGATAAGATGCCAAATCCGAATACCAACACCATAATATCCCCCTCTTCAGATCTGGAAGCGCAGCTCCAGAAAATCAAGACTGCAGTCAAAGTTAGCACAAAGAAGAACAATTCCGTATCTATGAAAGTCGGAGACCAGGATGCGGATGATTCTGTTATACTAGATAACGTTAACAGCGCTTATTCTCACATAAAAGCATCTCTGCTGCTTGGAGATGCAGGTATAAAACACATATTTATAAAACCGACGATGGGCAGTAAGGTAAACATAATATGAAAATATCAAAAGGATCCATATTAAAAAAGAAAGAAGCGGAAGAACTGGCTGGAAAGATAAAGAAGCGCAAGACAGTATGCATAATAGAGATCTCAAGTTTTCCTTCAAATAATTTTGAGCAGATACGCAAAATACTACGCGGGAAAGCGGAGTTCATATACACAAATAAGATAGTCATATACAATGCCCTCAAGCCGCTATACGGGGAACTTGCAAAGAAGGTATTAGAAGTATCAATGCCTATTCTTATGCTAACGGATCTGTCTCCATTTGATGTGGCCATAACGGCGCTGCAAAACAAGGCATATTCGAAAATAAAGGCCGGAGAGACTGCTAACGAGGACATAGTGCTTCCAAGTGGTCCTACTCCATTTCCTCCAGGCCCCATGCTTTCTCAATTCTCATCGATAGGCGTGAAGACGAAGAACGAAGGAGGGAAGATATCTATAGTTTCAGACACGACAGTGGTCAAGAAAGGAGAGAGGGTAAACGAAAAAGTTGCTTCTATTCTGTCTAGCATGGACATACGGCCTAAGGAAATAGTACTTTCGATACCATATGCCTCAGTGGATAATGTAATATTCCAAAGGAACGTGCTTTATAAGAGCAAGGAGGAATATCTAACGGAGATAGCTGGAATATTCAAATCAGCAGTTTCTATCTCGTTTTCCGCAGGTATAATAAACAAGTTTACCGTGAATGAACTGGTTAAAAAGGTTTATATAGGAGTAAGATTTTTATCTCTAAGTAGAAATATAGTTTCAGCTTCGACGATAAGCGATATAATCGCTAAAGCGTCTTTAAATGTAGGAGCTCTGTCCAATAAAATAGGAGGAAAATAAAAAATGGAATACGTGTACGCAGCGATGATGTTGCACAGTTTCGGTAAAGAGATAACAGAGGATTCTATAAAGGCAGTGGTTTCAGCAACAGGCGTACAGCCCGATGAATCCCAAGTAAAAGCCGTGGTATCCGCCTTGAAAGGTGTCGACATAGACAAGGTCATCAGTGAAGCACAGGCTGCGCAGATAGCCAAAGCACCGGCTCCACAGCAACACCAAGAACAGAAGAAAGAAGAGCCTAAGAAAGAAGAGCCAAAGGCTGAAGAGGCAGCTGCTGGCTTGAGTAGTCTGTTTGGCTGAGATTCAGCAATGCAATACGGATTAACAGATAAATATACGAACCTAGCATATTAGGATAGGGAAGAAGGCTGTTGTCGTCTTTCTCGGTGATTTTTATGGTAGTATTGGTTACAAATGATGACGGGTACATGGCGCCAGGACTTTTTACACTATACAAGACCGCTAGAAAGGTGTTTGGAAATAACGTAGTGTTCGCGGCTCCCGACGGGCCACGTAGTTCCAGTGGTATGAGTTTCACTTTTCATAAACCGCTCAGAGTCGAAAAGATAAAGCACGAAGGAATATCTGGTTTTACAGTGTCCGGTACTCCGGCAGACTGTGTTTTCATCGCAGTACATCATATGTTCAAGGGTAAGATAGACCTAGTCCTTTCCGGTATAAATGAAGGTATGAACGTCGGCCTTGAGACCGTGTATTCTTCCGGCACAATATCCGCTGCAATGTTCGCAGCTATATCTAACATACCAAGTATAGCCTTTTCCAAACATACCTACAGCGACGATCATGACGACATAAAGTATGAGATGGAATCCACTAAGCAGAAATTGTTCCAGATTCTCAATATAATAAAGAAGAAAGGGTTTCCGACAAAGGTCGACATGCTGAACGTGAATTTTCCGAAAAAAGTAAATATGAAAACGCGGATAATGGTCGTAAAGACGGATAGAAGGGTCTTTGATGACATAGTAAGGGAGAAAAAAGATCCCAGAGGCAGGCTTTATTACTGGCTTTATGGGACACTTAGGAAGGACCTAGATAAGAAGGCAGATATATGGTCGCTCATGAATGGGCACATAACCATAACGCCGATACAGTTATCCGTCATCGAGCCGGAGCGGCTTAGCGAGGCAGAGAAACTTTTCACTAAAAATGATTTGGACTAGTATTATGTTTAAAAGATTTTTCTCAGTCATGATATTGGTGGTAGGATTCATATTCGGGGTCAGCATATTCTTTTTATCGACTGGCTTTCCAGGGCACGTTTCGGAAATAAATTCCTCCTTTGTGCGGATATCCGATAGCGGCTGCGCGTCATGCTCAGCGTATGTGCCAAATTACATATATTCTCTTATTTTAAGAAACGGGTATAAGATTAGCACATATCCTGTGTCTTTTGGGACAAAGATGGGCTATAATATAATCTCAAACGACCTTATTACTTCTCTGCCTTCAGTAGTCATGCCAGAAGACAGTAGGATAGCAAATCTCATAACTGGACTGGTATACCTTAATATCTTTGATGTAGAATCCAATGGATTTGTCCTAAACACACCATTCCTTTCCGGGCTTACTGGAAACGTAACTTTTTTCAACTTGGTGTCAAATAATACAATAAGAGATTCGAGCGTGTACAATGTCTCCGAAGTCTTTAATCTGTCCAAAAATAGTTCTTATAAGGCATATCTTAATCCTATGCAGTTCTTATTCCTCCAAGGAACTACGAACATCTCAGTTTCAGGGCTGCCAGCAGTAGTATACGTTTATACTCAGTCCCCGTTCAGTGCGATACAGAGCATGATTATGAAATCTGCCCTGGGCAATTTCGGCAACTTCTCCTCCGACTCGTTTGAGGAATCAGGCGAAATAGGAATCTCATCCAATGAATCGCTAGGCCCTTTGCAATTCTATAACTTACAGAATATGACATACACTAGTAGTTATTTCCACCTAAGCGCCTTCAACTTGAGTTCAGTGTCATCACAGAAAATAAAAAACCTAATATTCGAATATGACCAGAACGCAATATTACCGGTTGGTCAGAGTTACGGCAATTTTATGCCTTTTATGGATATAGGGGGAAGGTTCATATCGGTGTCATCTATGCTTAGGCCGAACCTTTTCAACGATATGTCAGTTAATGAAATAAATTCATATATAGCAGATAACTCGAGCGTCAGAAAGGTGTTTTCCGATTCGGTCTATTTCCTAGACGCACTTTTATGCTCTTATGCAGTCAACGCAAATGTGTGCTCTTCACCGCAGGTCATAAGGGATGAATATTACATTTCTACCAGCGTATAACACATCAGTCTTCTAAAGGGACAGCTAATCCCTCTATCGCATTTTTATAATCTCTTGATTTCATTATACCAGAAGCGACTAATATGCCGTCGCTACCGAGCTCTACGCTTTTACTTACATCTTCTCCTTTCTTTATGCCCGCACCTATAAGGGCTAGAGATGACGACCCATTTTTCACTAAATCTGTGAACTCTTTCACTATACCTGGTTTAGCAGCCGAAACGGATATCTTGCCCCCTATCAAGGATGGTGGTTCATAAGCGATTGCGGTTGGATTAAGCCTAATCACAGCCTTGGCTTCTGTCATATTAGCACAACAGACATAAGATTTTAGACTATGTGACTTGCATAGTTCGACAAGCGTTTTCATTGTTTTGTAGTCGACTTTATTCTCCGAATGGTTTATTAGTACACCTATGCCGCCCGCTTTTTTTACTTCATACCAGCTGATATGTCCCGTAAATGCGCCAGGATCTATTGCGTCCATCCTCTGCGCAAGACTCTCACACTTATCAGAAACTTGACTTAAAACAGAAAGAGGCGGCGAAACCATTATTCTCACCCGGTGCTTGGCTGCGATATCAGAGGCGGTCTTAGCTATAGATATCGCTCCATCCACTCCTTCCTCGTACGCTTTATAATTTATTATAAGCTCTCTCATATTCATCCAGGAAATAACACCCCTTTATTACGTAAAATTTCCCGTGCACCGGTCGTATCATAACCGTCTTTTTTATTCCTTCTTTCTTTACCGTGTTTTCGACCCCCATTCGTATGAATTTCCATGAATTAACGAAACTACCACCAAGTATTATCATGTCAGGATCGAATATATATGACATTGAAACAATGAACCTCCCAAATTCCTTTGATATAGTCCTAAATATCTCAATAGCCTTTTCGTTTCCTGATGACGCTAGTTTCTCAAGTTTCTCTCCAGGAATCCCGTACTTAGCCTCAACATATTTCCCGCCTATCAGTGATTCTATATCCTGCTTTTCTCTGTCGAATAACTTTATATGCCCTATCTCAGTGGCTAGACTGCCTCTGCGGAACAGCCTCCCTTTGTCTATGAACGCACCTCCAATCCCAGTGCCCCAGACTATTATTAGGCATGACTTCTTCTTTATCTCTGGTCTTTTGAAAAGATTATAGACAGCAAAGCAGTTGGCATCGTTGTCTATCTCCACATGCCTGAAAAACTTTTCTGCTTTTTCAGCGATATTTACCCCAAGCAACGGTAGATTGTGCGACAGTATGACTCGGCCATTTTTGTCCACTCTTCCTGCTATTGATATATTCAATATATTACTGAATTTGGACAGCCTAAAGAGCTCTTTTGAGAACATTTCTATGAACTCGAGTCTGTTCTGAGGGGTCGGTATATAATGACTTTTCTTGATTCTAAGACGACTGTCTACAAGAGCGAATATAGTCTTGGTGCCGCCTATATCAACGCATGCTTTGTAACTTGTCATTCTAATAAGATTTTATTATATCTTTTATTCTCTTTATTCTCTTGACTGGATCATCGCTTTGCCATATGTTTCTTCCGACTGCCATTCCACTGAACCCGGCTTGCATAGCTTTCTCCACATGCTCCTCTATATTCTGGTCCTCTAGCTTCTTTCCTCCTGCCAGAAATACTTTTGTCTTGTCCGCTGCTTTCACTACCCAGTCCAATCTGTTATCATCATCAGGGTATTTTAATTTGACTATGTCAGCGCCCATCTCGAATGCTACTCTCGCTGCGTAAGCCACCGTTTCTATCGATTCATCATCATGAACGTCCTTGCCGCGGGGATAAGACCACATTATCACAGGTAGACCAATATTATGGGCTTTCTCTTCTATTCTGCTGAATTCGGATAGCATGAACTTTTCGTATCTGCTTCCGGAATAGACGGTATAACCTACTGCTGAAGCCCCGAGTTTGACGGCTTCCTCCACGCTGCAGTTCTGTTTAGAAAAAGGCTCTCCTTTATACATATTGGTCTTACCGTTGAGTTTCAGGATGAGAGGGATGCCAATATCTTTAGTATAGTATTCCCTGGCGCTGCCTTTTAAGAGTATCAAAGCGTCTACTTCCGCCTTTCTGGCTATATCTATTATGTAACGTGGGGAAACGTTCACGTCAGTGAAATCAGTAGGTCCATGCTCCAGTCCGTGGTCGTACGCCAGGAATACTCCTCTCGTCTTAAACTCAGTCCTTTTCATATTTTACCCTCCTTATTTTCAATTTTTGTTCTGGATACTCGCTTGTTATTCCCTCTTTCCCGCCGTATACCTTTACAACGCTGCTTGCGTTGAAACTGCCGAATGTTATCGCTTCTTCTATGCTTTTTCCTTCGTATAGCATGGTTACGAACCCGGAGAAGTAGGCGTCACCAGCTCCTATGAAATTTATCTGCTTAGTCTTGAAAGTGTCCGCATAATATATATATTTTTTGTCTGCAACTATCGAGCCGTTCCTACCTTTGGTTATTATCGCCGCCTGCTTTACAGAAGAAGCCAGTTTTATCACATTCTTAGTGTCGTTTCCGTATCCGACGAAGCTCTTTGCTTCATCATTGTTCATGCTGATTATGTCTATGTATTTGAGTATAGGTTCAAGTTTCTTAATCTTCATCTCTAGTTCGAAAGAACCAGGGTTGAAGGCGATCTTTATATCGTTTTCATTGCAGTATTTTATTACACTTGGGAGAGCTTCATAGCTGTCTTTCGGCAGAGCTCCTATATACATCCACTTACTTTTGAAGTCCAGTCTTATGTCTTCTAACCGAAGCATGTTTTCTATACCTCTGTACACGAGTACGACCATATGATTATTGCTGGAAACCAGTATCGTCGTAATTGGAGTAGGGCCGTCCAGCCTTACAGCGTAATCCGTTGATATCCCTCTGCTTACCATATCCTTTAGCAGGAATTCGGAATCATCATCGCTTCCCACAGCAGATATGAATGCCGTTTTCTTACCGCATTTCGTGAAAGTGGCAGCGGAATTCGTGGCGCTCCCCCCGGTATAACTGAGTACATTCTTTATCTCTATCTTTTTGTCGAAAGGTATCTCTAGAAAATGCTTGTTTATTCCTGGCTTTAATTCGGTCTTATTCATGAATAAGAATATGTCCTTTGTAGCCGAACCAAGCGAAATCACATCAAACATATAGAATTGGTGGTTCGCTTTTTATAAATCCTTTTTTGGGCCAAAAATCATCTTCTTAGTTTCTTAGTCTCAGATATTAGTATCTTCAATATGTCGCTTTTTGCGCTCTGCTCCGCACCTGATTTGACAGTCGCTTGTATTTCTAATACATAATAATCAATTGTAGCCTCAGAGATGAATATTGTCGGCTTTTTCCTGACAATACCGCTCATAGTTATCTTTTTTGAAAGTCTACTTATTATCTTGTCTGGCGGAGTTTTACTGTCCATGTTGTATTTTACGTGTATTATGGAGTTTTCCGACATAGAGTGGTTTATTACTAGTGACTGTATAAATATACCATGTGGTATTTTGATTATCTTCTTGTTCTCTGATTCCATCACCAGATATATCAATGATATGTCCTTTACGACTCCGGTGTACCCAGGTATGACAAAGTCTTCTGAATAGAACTTTGGAGAATAAGTCGGCGCTATGACGTTGTACTGCCAGTTAACGAGCGTTATCCTGTCGCCCACTTCCAACGGCTTCGCAACCATCACAAGTATGCCTGCGAACAGATTGGATAGGACTGTCTGTGATGCCAGTCCTATAACAAGCCCTATGAAAGCGCTCCCAAGTAGAAGACCTTCTGGATTTATCCCGAGTATAGACAGGATTATAAAAAGAAGTATTATGTAGGAGACTATCTCAAAGCCGAACTTTACAGCAGTCGCTCTCTTAGGCCTGATTGCTCTGGACAAGTTGCGTGATATTATGTTGCTTATTAATCTTATGACGAAGTACCCAAATATTATAGTAAGAACTGCTATGACTATATCCGAAGCGGAAAGAGAGAGTTTAAGCGCACGCAGTATCGATCCTACTATGTATAATAGAACACCAAGTATGGTTATTATGATTATACCGCTCTCTACTATTTTTTTTGTATAGGAGTTTAGGTTCTCTTTTTTCATTATTAATAGTATCATCTATCATTTAAACAATTAACCAATGATGCTATATAGTCATATAAAGTACATACATCGCACAAGTTACTGATTATACAGCAAAGAAGATGTCTAAGGCGAGGTCTATAGACCGTTGTTGTGGCTATTGTAATAGTGGAAGCGGTAAAGCCTGCTACCGCGGTTGTTCTTGCTGCAGTTGGTTTTTAAACTTCCTGTTTTTGTTTTTAAACAATATAAACTTCTTGCGCTTTAATAAGCTATGAAGTTTGGGGATTTATCGATATACCTCTCGAGGCTAGAAAGCACTACGAAAAGACTGGAGATGTTTGATATACTGTCTGAAGCCTTCTCAAAAGTTGACAAAAATGAGATAGGAAAGGCAGTATATTTCATACAAGGAGAGCCTGCGCCATCATTTTATGGAATTCAGATCGGGATGGCTGATAAGATAGTGGAGAAGGCGATAAGCATGGCATACGTAGAAGGAATAGAAAAAGTCAAGACTTCTAGCAAGAAGATTGGCGACCTCGGCGAGGTCGCAGAGAAATTAGACAAACAGAAATCATATTCCAATCTTACTATAACGGCGGTATACGATAGTATATTAAAACTATCCAAGATGACAGGAGAAGGGAGCACAGAAGAGAAAATAAACGAGCTGGCAGAATGCCTAAAGAAGGTAGCTCCATTAGAGGCAAAGTACATCGTGAGATTTGTTCTTGGTAAGCTTAGACTTGGTATCGGCAATGCCACAATAATGGAAGCCTTGTCTAAGGCTAAAACGAACGATAGGAAATTCAAACCAGAACTTGAGAAAGCTTTCAATCTATGCTCAGATCTTGGCTATGTGGCAGAATTATTCTATTCAAAAGGAGAAGAGGTTATAAAAAGATTCCAAGTAGAGGTAATGCGGCCGATCCGGCCGGCATTGGCAGAAAGACTCAATACTCCTAGAAAAATTTTGGAAAAGCTTGGAAGATGCGCGCTCGACCAAAAATTCGACGGTTTCAGGGCACAGGTCCACAAAGAAGGAGATAAGGTGAAAGTGTTTTCAAGAAATCTTGAGGATATAACTAGTTTCATGCCAGAGATAGTAGAAGCCGTACGGCGACTTTCTGAAAAGACCATAATATTCGACAGCGAAGCCCTAAGCTATGATGAAGATACAGGCACGTTGTATCCTTTTCAAGTAACTATACATAGGAAAAGAAAGCATGATATAGAGGAAGCATCCCAGAAGTTCCCGCTTAGATTGTTTGTCTTTGATGTAATGTTCTTAAATGGAAAAAGTCTTATAGACGAGCCTTACACTGCCAGGAGGGAGACAGTAGAGCGTATTTTCAAGGATAGCGGAAGTGTAATTTCTCCCTCCAAGATAATAATAACGGACAAGGAAGATGATTTCATAAGGTTTTTTGACGAAACTATAAGTTCTGGTCTAGAGGGGGTGGTAGCGAAGAGGCTTAGTTCTGGGTATTCTGCAGGAGCACGGAATTTTAACTGGATAAAGATAAAAAGATCTTATAAGTCGAAGCTGAATGATACTATCGATGTCGTGATTCTGGGGTATTTTAGAGGGAGGGGTTCCCGAGCAAGATTCGGCATAGGAGCGATCCTTGCAGGGGTATATGATGAGAGAACGGACACGTTCAAGACGATAACTAAAGTCGGCTCCGGATTTTCGGAAGACCAGCTAAAGCAGATGAAGTCCGCTTTGGATTCTGTGAAAGTAGACCATAAACCTGCAAGAGTAGACTCTATGATAGAGCCAGATTTCTGGGTACAGCCTGAGTACGTTATAACGGTTAAAGCGGACGAGATAACAAATAGTCCGATACATACTGCTGGCATGGAAAACGGCGTAGGGTATGCTTTAAGATTCCCCCGTGCAGTATCTTTTATACGAGCCGATAAAAATGCTGATGATGCAAACACGGTAAAAGAGATAAAAGAAATGTTTAAACAGCAGAAAACCGTGAAAATATAGTATGTTGCTGCATGAATCAAGCGAGGGGTTCCTTGGGGAGACAGTGAATGCCGAAAAAGCCAAGTATCTTCTGCTGCCAGTGCCTATGGAGATGACGACATCTTACTTAAAAGGGACAAGGTTCGGCCCTTCTTCGGTTATAAGCGCATCCAGGTCACTGGAGAACTACGACTACGAACTCGACTATAACGTATCCGACCTTATTTTTACTTTGAACGAGTTAGAGCTGCCACCAGATCCGACTAAATCAATAGATATAATAAAAAAAAGTGTTTCAGACATAATCCTTAGCAATAAAATCCCTATACTTTTAGGTGGAGAGCACACTATAACCTATGGTGCATCCCTAGCATTTGAAGACGAAACCATATTCTTAGTGTTCGACGCGCATGCTGACATGAAACATGATTTCTTGGGAGTGGAATTAAACCATGCAAGCACATCTTATCTTATAAGCAGAAAGAAGAAAATAATATTAGTAGGTGTGAGGAGTTTTAACCTTGAAGAGAAGGAGAGAATAACGAAGGAAGAGATACCAGTCTTTTACTTAAAAGACACAGAGAAGAGTAACTTCTTGTCTTCCCTTAAGAGAAATATAGCCGGTAAGAAAGTATACATAAGCATAGACATGGACATTTTTGATCCTTCTATAGCACCAGGAGTGGGGACTCCGCAGCCGAATGGGATACAGTATGAACGATTTCTTGAGATGCTTAAAGCCGTAGTTAATTCGTCGAAGATAGCCGGGGTTGATATAACGGAGATAAGGCCCCTTCCCGATGATAATAGAACCGAGATATTAGCTTCTAAATTGATAATCGACATCGTCTCTCTTGATATGCTTAAATATCTCAAATAGCTATTCCTTTTATATGTCGAAGAGGGACTTACAGCGACTCTGTCGACTGTTTGCACATAGTGATAGGACTCAAAGTTCGATCGAGTTCTTGACTACTTACGGATGGGCCATTCTCATAATGGCGGTCGCTATAGCAATCATATTGACATTGACAACCTCCAGATTTGCGCTTCCTGCAAATTACACCAGTGGTTTTTCTGGTCTTGACGTGACCTCTGCCATTACTAACGGGACTTTGCTTGAATTTGATGTCGTCAATAACGTCGGTAGAAATATAAATATAACCGCGATAAAAGGGTTCTCCTCTACTGGAAGCGTGAGCTCTTACTCTTGTACCTATACGCAGCTTTACCCTGGCCAGTCCATAGTATGCTTTATGAGTGGAAAATTCTCCAGCCCAGTCGCTTTGAATATAAGCTACTCAGAATTCAACGGAGCCTTTTCCCAGACTCTCTTCTCCACAGGGAATCTGTACATGATCGTGACCGTAGGGCCGCTTGTAACGTTTACTACTACTTTCATAGAGACCGGGCTTGCGAGCGGGGCTAAATGGAGTGTTTTATACGATAGTATAATGCATACGACGACATCAGACAAACTGTCGTTCACGACCGGCGGCGGCGATTTTTACTTTCAAGTAAACGCAAGTGCTATAAGCTCCGGCTGCGTAATAACAACGTCAGCTTCCCCCTCCAGCGGAGACCTAGTAGCAGGAAGCACGCAATCCGAAAGCTTTTCCCCGGCCACTACTGTCTGCACGACCACATTCACAGAATCAGGTCTTCCTCCTGGGCTTAGATGGAATGTAACTTATGACAACATAGATCAATCTTCTACATCTACGTCAATGTCATTTTCTACTTCATCCGGCTCTTATAGTTTTTCCCTGCCTTCATTGACATCATCAGGCTGTGCTTATAATCCTTCTCCGTCTTCTGGTACATTGACAGCAGGCTCGTCCCAGTCAATCTCTTTTTCAAGCACGTGTGACACTGTGTTCACAGAATCCGGTCTCCCATCAGGCACTTCATGGTCTGTCACCTATAACAGTCAGACATTGTCCTCAACAGGCACATCCATATCATTCTCCGATGCTCCAGGCTCATACAGCTTCTCAGTGTCATCCCCATCAGTGTCAGGATGTACATACTCGCCTTCACCGTCATCAGGTACGCTTACAGCAGGCTCTTCCCAGTCAATCTCTTATTCTGGCACATGCACGACAACATTCACAGAATCCGGTCTCCCATCAGGCACTTCATGGTCAGTAAACATGGGTTGGGATTTCGGTACTTCCGGTTACAACGGCGGAGATTATCTTGGGATTACGAATATCGCCTTTCCAAGTTCTTTAAATGATCTTAATAATAACAATGTACCTTGCGGTTCCCCATACGCTTCTCAGGGCTACACGGCCGTGGGGGACATGAATTTTTCTGGTTCCGCTACTTTTACGATAGAAACAGATGATGCTATGGAGATATTCTATAAACCAGTGTCAGGCTCTACATGGTCGAGCGTCTTTGGCGGTTCTGCATGGCATGGACAAGGAAGTACTCAGTACGGTCCTACGACTATTACAATCAGCAGCGGTAAATACGAAGTCGCAGTAGATTGGAGTAATATATGTGGACCGGGAATGAGTGCAATAGATATTCAGGGAGCATCATCGTCTTCAAAGACTTGGAATGTCACTGCCTGGACACCTTCAAGCAGTAATTGGGATCTTTTGGGGTATGGCAATGTTACTGCAAATCCAGCTTCTCCTCATAATATAACCATAGAAGAAATTTCTACATGGAATTACACGGCTCTCCTAGGAACGACTTCGGGGACGTCTATATCATTTGTGTCAAAGCCGGGTAACTATCCTTTTTCTGTTCCTCCGGTTACAAATTCCTCTAATGGCTGTACGACTACTAAATCTTCGTCCCCATCTTATGGGACGGTCACAGCTGGATCAACAGAATCTTTATCTTTTAGTAGCTCAACATCATGCACGACAACATTCACAGAATCCGGTCTCCCATCAGGCACTTCATGGTCTGTCACCTAT
>JAMCRN010000019.1 GCA_023380585.1 Candidatus Parvarchaeota archaeon
ACCAGAAGACACTACAAAGATAGTCGCAAACCTGCCATATGATATATCATCGCCTGTCACTGAAATAGTGGTAAGTTTCATGAACAAGAAACGCGGAACGTCTGCTGTACTGATGTACCAGAAAGAATTCGGGGAAAGGATGATGTCGGTGCCTGGCTTTAGGGATTATTCCATGCTTTCGGTTTTTTGCCAATACACCTGTTATATAGAAAAGATAATGAACGTCAGCAAGAACTGCTTCAAGCCAAGGCCGAAAGTCGATTCCATAGTACTTAAACTAAGACCTAAGGACGTGGAAATAGACCGCTCCTTTCTTAAACTTGCAAAACTGCTTTTCCAGCACAAAAAGAAGAGCCTTTACTCTGCGATGATGGACATAAGGGAAAACCTTAACGCATCATCAAAAGACGAACTTAGGGAAAGACTATCTGCGCTCGGAGAAGATAGGCTTAAAAGGAAGGTGTTTTACTTTGATGTCCAAGAGCTCATAAATATATATGAGGATGTAGTAAGGTTATCGATATGGACAGGAAAAAACCCGGGAAAAGAAAAAACCCGGTAAAAAGGCCGCAGAGGAAAACGGAAAAATGCGCTTTCTGTGGATCGGATTTCAACGGCCTGCCTTTTATATGCAAATACTGCGGAGAAAGCTTCTGCGTAGCGCATAGGCTTCCTGAAGACCATGAATGTAAGGTCCTGGCCGAGCACAAAAGAAAAATAAACGAAGGAGAGATTGCTTCATTTTCGACTAGTTATAATACTGATTGGGATGGCATGGCTTATAAAAGACAGCAGGTGTCACCTCCCAGAGTGTTCTCCCACGAATACGTACCAAAGAACAGAGGGTTCTTCTATGAACTTGCAGCTAGGTTCTCTGCAAAGGAGGTTGGCGACATACTTATAGCTTGGATAACACTGTCGTTCGCATTCTCGTTTCTATTGGACCCGGCAGTAAACACTAGGTTCCCCGCTGTATTTGCGGCTTCACTGATAGTGCTTCTATTCGCTTTCATAATGCACGAAATGATGCATAAGTTCACGGCACAAAAGCTGCGGTACCAAGCCGAATTCAGAATATGGCCTCTTGGAATAATACTCGCACTAGTGACTGCTATCCTGATAGGGATATTATTTGCGATGCCTGGAGCTACGTATTTCGAGCCGGATCCAAACGAGCCATACATGGATCCGAAGGGATTTATAAGGAGATACGGTCAGATATCACTCGCCGGGCCGATTATAAATCTTGTATTCGGGTTCATATTCTTGGCACTTTTCTTCCTTGTGATATCCATTCTACCGTATATAAGCGCAGGTGGCTTCGGCTCTTTCGCGTTATTGATAACGGGTCTCGGTTCTTTCATAAATTTCTACCTGTGCGCATTTAACCTTATCCCCTTCGGTATGCTTGACGGAGCCAAGGTCCTAAGGTGGAATAAGGTTTACTGGGCCGTGCCGTTTTTGATATCAGCCGCAGTCAGTGCGCTGATGTTTTTAGGATACATTCCCGTACTGGCTGCAGTGTAAAGAATTATATACTTGATGCCCGATACTAATCTATGGCCAAGTATTTTATAAAAGACGACTTGAAATCGCCTGAGTTCCTGATAATATCCTTTCCGACTGCAGGCTATGTGTCACTGCTGGTTTCAAAGTATCTTGAGGACAAGGCATTGATAAAAGAGGTGGGTCACATCGACCTTGAAAACACCAATCCTCTAGCGATAATATCCGACAGCAGGATAGGGTTCCCGGTAAGGATACTGGGGGGCAAGTCGGCAGTATTCGTAAGCTCCCAGTTCCCACTACTGCAGAGAGACCTTCCCGACGTAGTCAAACAGATATTCTCGATATTCAAAGAGCACAAATTCAAGGAGATAATAGCTATAGACGGTATGGAAATCGACAGCCCAAAGGAGAAAAGCGAGGTTTATTACGCCAGCAACGCAGAACAAAAATCAGTGGAAGGCGCTAAAAAACTGGCAAACGGGGCTATCGCAGGGTTAAACTCTTCTCTCTCTTTAGAGGGCAAGAAACTCGGTATTCCTGTGACAATACTCATGGCCGAAACGCATTCTGAGATACCGGATGGGATAGCGGCGGCCTCCCTCATCTCAGTGCTAGGCGGTATGATAGGCATGAAAGTAGACACGCAAGAGTTGGTGACAGAGTATAAAAAGACGCTGAATAGGATAAACGAGATGATAAAGAGGATCAACAAAAAAGAAGAACCGCGTCAAAACGACATATACGGTTGACGTTTCAGTCAGTACCGTTCGTGCTTCTTTTTATTTTCTCCAGATACTTTGATACGTTGCCGTCCATGAAGGACGTCGAGTAAGCGGTTATGTCGGATACGGAGACCCACTTGTATGTCTGGAAAAGATGGCCCACTTCAGGATCCCTGCCATTATATTTTGTCACATATAGAAGATACAAAAGCTTTGGGTTTTCACTTGGAGAATACTTGAAAACTTCATTTGTCATCGAATAGTCTATTCCAAGGCTGGACAGTAGATTATTGACTTCTCTTCTTGGACTATCGTCCTCTGAAATATCAACGAAAGGAAAGACCCATGTGGCGCGTGGCATAAGCCTGTCTTGGTCTTTAAGCTTTACCATTAGTACCATATCGCCCTTCAAAACGAGTGCGGCTGCCCTTCTTTGCATATGATTAAGTATTGCTTAAAGATTATAAATGCTTGCAGAGCAAACCAATATTTAAATCTCCCGAAAGAGATACTCCAGTATGGACAAAGGGTACTTTGCAGTGATGGCTGTGCTGCTGCTTTTGGTAATAGCCGCCATACTTTTTTATACTAATCCAGGATTGACTCAAAGACAAAATGCCATAGGGCTATGCGAGCTGCATTGCCAGAATGTCACCAGTGGCAAAGCCTCTTATTCCAGTCTGTGCATATCAAAGAACTTTAGTTATGGCTATTCCTGCGCGATATCGGATAGCGCAAACGAATCGGTATGCGGACAGGAAAAGACAATATACGTTTCGCCTTCCTGTGGACTCGTCTCAGTAGGATGATCTGCTCATTTTACCAAACGGGACAGAGCATCTATTTTTTCTTTTAAGAACCTTATACGGCTGTCCTTGTCCTCTACTATTTCAGATAAGTCCATATGACTGAGTGGAGCGCCGCAGTTATAGCATCTAAAATCGTTCTCCAATGCAGAGTTAAGATCATACCGCCGATTGCATGAATTACATATATAGAAGTCGTTTGCCTTGTTCAGCTCTATCGACTTTTTGGCCTGAGCTATCTCGTCCTCGTATTCCTTCTTAAGCAAGAACATAAGCCTGTCAGGGTTCGCGCTCCAATAATATGTATACCATGCCTTGCTGCCTTTCTTCTTGCGTATGTAGGAAACAAGAGTCTTGTTATAGAGCTTGTAGAGGAATTTCCTTATCGCGTTAGCTTTCTTGAATTTCATCTTTTTGGCCAATGTGTTCTCTTCCATCGTTCCGTGGTCTATCAGATACCTGAATATCTCAAGCCCTTTCTCCCCGCTCAGGTCCGTTATGTATTTCACGGCTTCATCCAAAGCCAGCAGTCTTTTAGTGTTGATCTTCTGGGGCCTTTCGCGTCTTACTTTTCTGCTTTTATGTGCTTTGTTTTTACGTTTTGAGCTCATTCTAACTTTAGATTTCTTTTTTTTAGCCATAGGACCAATATACATTAGTGTATTATATATTAAAGATTTTATTTTTCACCTTATGGCCGAGAAGAGAGCGCTGCCAAGAGGTGTAAGCAGCAGAAGCAGGACTGAAAAGGCTATTATTATGGCGTTTGTGACCCTCCAAAGCCTTCTCTTGTCCTTTATCACATAACCAAGGAGCTCGTTTACTATCTTGCATCCATCGGTTATGTAGAAGATAGGCAGAAAGTTGACTAATCCTATTCCAAGGGCTATAAGCGCTACCCAGAAGAACAGCCCACCCAACCAGAAGACAGTCTGCGGGAGCAAGCCGTTAGCAGGGTTGACACCGTATCCGAAAGGCTGTATAAGGAACCCGCTGTTCTGGGGAAGTATGAAGAGTGCTTCCACCCCTATATAAGAGTGGGTAGTGGTGTTTATTTTAGGGTTGTATATGGTCTTTATGGAATACGTAGCGCCAGAACTTGTAGTAAGATTGACAGGTTCCCCAGGGGTGACAGAAAGAAGGGACTCTGCCTGAGATGGAGAGTAGAAACTCTTGCCGTTTATCTTTGATATCAGAGCACCTACTGGAAGGCTTGCATTGTAAGCCGGCTGATTCTTGGTAACGTTTGTTATCTTCAGCATGAGAGGAGTAAGCGTAAACCCGTGTATCGCAAGCAGATAATGCGCAGCTAGATAGAAAAGCCCGAGCGCTATCAAGCCCATGATTATATTTGTAAATGATCCTGCTGACAATACCCTGAGCCGGTCAAGCCTCTTGGCTTTAGCAAATATCTTTTCGTAAGGCTCTACGAAAGCCAGCGGCAATATACCAAGAAAAAAGCCGAATCCTGAGGATTTAAGACGGATCCTCTTAGATAAGGCTACGACGCCATGGGAAGCCTCATGGAGGGTTACGACAAGTATAATCGCTATAAACCAGTAAAGTATCGGTACGCCTATAACCCCTGGGACTCCAGAGACAGGCAGCACCAAAGAAGCCCCTGCTATAGTGGATGTGGGATGGTAGAACATCATGCTTAGATAAGGGACTGATAGATAGATCATAAGGAATATCGATACAACAGCAGCTATGACTCCAACTGTGGAGTAAGCATTTACCGCGCGCTTGTACTTGGAAAGGCTTTTCATCAGTTTTAGGCCTATCTTCGTCCTGTAGATAAAGATTACTTTGCCTTCGACGGAAAACTTCTTCCTTTTCAAAAAAACAAACAGAGCTATGAGCAAAAAAAGCGCCAGAGCCAGTATATTGTTGCTGTTTTCTGATAAAAATGAGACCAGAGACATTAAGCCCTCACACCTTAAGCTTCTTAATCTCCCTATGCTTTGGCCTGAGCGCTTTCGAACCGCATCGCCTGCACCGTACGGCGTTCATCCTGAGGAGTTTTTGGCTTGAGACCCTTATCTTGGCCTTGCAATTCCTGCATACATAGACGTCCGTAAACAACCTTGAATCAGCTACTGGATTGCTTCTTTCGGCCATATCAGACTAATCTCATGAGTTTAATATATAAATGTTTGCGTGTAGATTAAACATAATGATACTGGACGTGATAAACGGGTATGACCGTGACCTCATAGACAAGATCTCTAAATTGGGGTTCTCAAGGGTTCTTTGTGAAGATGACGGCCATAAAATATATGACCCGTCAGACAAGGAGCCTTTTCCGCTATCCACATACGCAGGGAAGGAGTCTGAAGCCGCCATAAGAAAAGGGAAGGCAGATGTCATAACGGACACGGACAGGAACGGTTTCCTCCTTAATAAGGGGCTCTGCTCTAAACTCAAAGAAAACAATATGTTCGTGCTTTTCAAGTTCTCTTCTCTTATAAATTCCGACAACTTCTTCGGCACCTACAAGAATTTTCTTATAAACGGGAAAATGTGCAATGAATACAGCGTAGACTGCCTTTTCGTATCTTTCTCAGCTAAAGAGGCCGACATAAAATCTCCGACGCAGCTGGCATACTTCGCCCGCCAATTCGGGTATAACTACAAAAACTTCATAAAGGCGCAGGAAGACCTGCTTAAAAGAATATAAATTTGGATATATGATTAGATTAATATGTCAACACCTAAGATAGTTCTGCTTTTTTCTGTGCTCTCCTTGATGATGATAGCCATAGGATCTGTACTTGGTCTTTTCCTCGGTTCGATCATACTATGGATGTCAGTCTTCTTCCTGATAGCTATAGCTATAAATGTTGTTTCGTATTACAAGAGCGATTCCATAGCGATAAAGATGACAAGGACTAATATCATCAATAGGAAGGATGACCCGCGGTTTTATTCTATAGTCGAAAAAGTCACTGGCATGGCTGGTATCCCTATGCCGAAGGTCGGAATAATGCCTTCCGACGTCGGAAACGCGTTCGCTACAGGAAGAGACGAAAAACACGCTGTCGTTGTCGCTACCAGCGGGATACTTAAGATGCTTGATGATGCGGAGCTGGAAGCCGTTATAGGGCACGAAGTAAGCCACATAACGCACAGGGACATCCTTGTGACTTCTATAGCGGCCACGATAGCCACTGTCATATCATATATAGGGAACATAATATTGTTCTCGGAGATATTCGGCGGCCTGAACGAGAGAAACAGCAACATGAGCTTCATACTTCTGATATCGGCTATATTGATCCCGTTAGGAGCGACGTTTGTGCAGCTTGGGATATCCCGCGCAAGGGAGACAGACGCCGATATAGGCAGCGTAAAACTCGTAAAGAGACCGAATGAGCTCATATCCGCGCTTAAAACCATAAGCAAGCCGCAGAAACAACAGCCAGTTATGAGGAGTCTGCCTAACAGGAGAAATTCCCCCCAGCCTGGAGCTTACTCGTCTCTTTTCATAGTAAACAACTTCTCGGGGCATGCCTTACTCAACCTGTTCTCTACACATCCGACGCTTGAAAAGAGGATAGAGACGATAAACAGGACAAAAAAGGAGCTCGGGCTCTGATTTCAGTGTTTTTATAACTTAAGGGACAATTTTAATTAATGCTCCCGTAGTCTAACTTGGATAGAACACAGGCCTGCGAAGCCTGATATCTGGATTCAAATTCCAGCGGGGGCAGTATATGATGGAGTAGGGAGTATGTCACAATCTTTAATATAAGCGGGGCGTATAGACTAAAATGGAGAGGGACGTAGTTTGCGGGATGGAAGTAGACAAGTCATCAAAATATAAGAGCACAGTCAATGGCAAAAATTATTACTTTTGTTCGGCAGGATGCAAGGACAAGTTTGACGCCAATCCGATAAAATACACGCGCTGATGCCAACTGACCCTATATGTGGGATGCATGTCCCGCAAAACTCAGACATAACGCTGGAACAGGACGGCCAGAAGTATTATTTCTGCTCGACCGGATGCAGAATAAAATTCCAGGCGCCGGAGAAGGAAAACAAAAGGGAAAGGGCAGCGCTGATTATCGCATGGGCATTTTCAATGCCGGTGCTGATTATAAATTATCTGCTCGCGGTACCGTCAAAAAATTATATCATGCTGTTCCTGGCGCTTCCCGTTCAGTTCTATTCCGGTCTGCCATTTTATAAGGGGGCTTATCAGGCACTCAGGATGCGTTCGGGAAATATGGACCTTCTTATAAGCATAGGTACACTTACCGCCTTTTTCTTCTCTGCGTTTGTAACGTTGTTTCCGGGCTACTTTTCTGCGTCCGGCGTTTATTTCGATACTTCGACGTTCATAATATCGCTTATCCTGACGGGAAATTACATACAGGGGGTTATGGAGCTGAGGGCGAATGACGCCGCAAACAAACTCATCAGCAGGATCCCGTCCCACATACACGTGATAGACGACAACGGAGAGATAAAAGACATCGAGACAGACGAGGTCAAGAAAGGCGACACGATACTCATAAAACCTGGAGAAAACGTACCGGTAGACGGAAGAGTGCTCGAGGGCAGAACGGAAGCGGACGAATCGATGCTTAGCGGCGAAGCGGAGCCGGTGCTGAAGATAAAGGGCAGCAAAGTGATCTCTGGTACGGTGAATATCAACGGTGCGATAAAGGTCGAAGTAGAAGGTGCTGGAAAAGATTCTACGCTCAGCAAGCTATATACTCTCATAAAACAGGCCGCGACTGGAAAACTCAGGATACAAAGGCTTGCAGACGTGTTTTCCTCCTATTTCGTGCAGGTCGTTATTATCGCAGCTATCATAGCGGCGTCTATCTGGTATATTTCTCTAAGCTCCGCCGGCAACGGCCTTGTATATGAGATAACGCTGCTGGCTTTTGTCTCTGTCATAATCATAGCGTGCCCATGCGCTATAGGCCTTGCTACACCGATAACCCTCTTGATATCATCTAACATATCTTCTAGTCGGTTCATCCTTATGAAAAACATGAGCGCTATGGACAGATTGTCTAAAGTAAACCTTATGGTATTCGATAAGACTGGGACCCTGACAGAAGCGAAGCCAGACGTGACTGAAGTCCTGCCAGCCAGCAAATCTTACAATACAAATTTTATACTCGGCTATGCAGCATCCATAGAGCAGTATTCAAACCACCCTATAGCGAAAGCTATAACAGAATCTGCAAAGGAAAAGTCTATCGGTCTTCTTGACGTTACCGATGTGGAGGAAAAGCCTGGTGTTGGTGTATCTGGGATGATAAAAGGAGAACGCGTCGAAGTAAGACGTGGTTCGAACAAGAATAGAGTGAGCGTTTTCGTGGATGGCAGGCAGTTCGGCGATATACTCCTGTCTTATAAGATAAAGAAAAGTTCAAAAGAGGTGATAAAGAAGTTCGAAAAATCCGGCATAAAGACCGCAATGGTTACCGGCGACAAACTTGAAGAAGCGAAACGTGTCGGCGATATTCTTGGGATAACCGACATTCATGCAGAGATAACACCGGATAAGAAGGCGGACATAATAAAATCATATCAACAAAAAGGACTATATGTCATGTACGCAGGAGATGGCATAAACGACGCAGCCGCAATAGAGACGGCGGACTTTGGCGTTGCAATGGGAGGAGGAAGCGACATAGCAAAAGAAAGCGGCGACGCGGTTCTGCTGAAAGATGATATGACGCTCTTGTATGATATTATTGTGATAGGACGCTCTACAATATCGAAAGTGAAGCAGAACATCGGCTGGGCGATAGGGTATAACGTAGTCCTGATACCTATAGCCGGTGGGGCTGTAGTTCCGCTTTTCGGTCTTGGAATCTATTCGTTCCTGCCCATACTTGCGGCGGCAGCGATGGGCATGAGCTCGGTCAGCGTCGTGCTGAATTCGCTTCTTCTGAAAAGAACCATAGGCAAAAGGCTAGGTAAGAGATAATTCATTCACTCTTTATATTCCTGCCTTTTATTTTTTCTTCTGATCTTTAACGAATGCTCTAAATACAGGGAGAAGAACTGACGACTAGTTGAAAAAGGATAAAAATGTCGATTGAGTCATTATAAAATGCGGAAAATAGGAGTCAGAGAGGAGATAAAAAGCGGCATCACTGACGTGATAAAAGAATTCAACTATAAAGTCCCAGCATACGCTAACCGCCTGCCATATATGCTTGGTGGGCTGGCTTTTGTGTGCATAATCGTGCTGGCGCTGTCAGGGATGTACATGGTCCTGTTCTATGTGCCTACGCCGCAGCTGGCCTACTCAAGTATCTATAATTTTATAACAAAGGTGCCATTTGGTGACTTTATAAGGAGCATTCACTTCTGGACCGCACAGATAGTCATACTGATACTGGTGTTGCATATAGGGAGGGTGATAGTGTCCGGTAGCTACAAAGGCAAAAGGCTAGCCCAGTATCTTACAGGAGTGCTTCTTCTGGCCGTCATGCTTATCATAGAATTCGCGGGCGAGATATTGGCGCTGGACCAGCAAGCTGTGGACGGATTCATAAGGATACAAGAGATAGCAGCTTTCTTTGGCATAAATAACCTGCAGTTATCAAGCATCATAGGACCGCTGCTGGTTTCTCACATAAGCATCCTTATAGTCATACTTATAGCAATATTAGTAGTGCATCTTACGCTGGTTGACAGGCACGGTTTCTCCCCCGACCCAAAAAAACTCAATGATAAGACAAGGATAACTACAGGGGAGGGGAATTCTGACATATTCATGCATTTCAGGAGGCTCGCGGGTTTTGGGTGCATACTGATAGCGATAATAGCGACTCTCGCTGTGGTATCTCCTGCACCATTGGGTTATCCAGGAGTCTATGATCCAACAGTGATGATAGCAAGGCCGGACCTCTCCATTTTCTACCCGGCAGATATCGAGCAGACTCTTTTCGGGAACATCGGGATGCTCATAGGCCCAGCTGCGCTGTTCATAGCGCTGATACTGCTACCGTTCTTAGACAGGAGCCCATACATACACTGGCGAAGGAGAAAATGGGAGATATTCTATGCAATAGCTATACTAGCAGTTGGAGTAGCTTTTGGTGCGTTGGATGCAGTAGGACCGCTTGTCGGACCGGCGAACGCAGGCTACGGTGGCGCGGTAACACTAGGAGGGCAGACTGCTGGTGGCCCATCTGTATTCGGCAATCCTCCCCTTTACTTTGTAGCGAATGGCTCTAAAGCCACGTTGTATGGCATATGGAGCGCAAACAGGCCGATGCCAGACCCGATGCTTAGCGCAGGGGAGTTCCCTGTGATAATAGGTGGGATAGTGATATTCTTATCGGCTGGCGTGATTATACTAAGAAAAAGCAGACTTCCGCAAAGCAACTAACTTAAAATAGTGCGTATTTTCTCCCAGGTCAGATGATCTTGTCCAAGCCCATTTTTTCCCTTAACTTGTTTATATCCTTGATCAAAGTCTCCTCAGCTTTAGCCTCTTCTATCGAATCAGCGCCCCTTATACGATAATAGTCTAACTGTGACTGCAGTTTATTGAGTGTCCTTCGTTCTTCTTTATCATCGAATATTTCCTTAAGCTTGTATTTGGCTCTAATCCGCGGTTCAGCATTTTTTTCCGCCTCCAAAACAGTCCTTTCATCCTTTTTGTAAATCATTTTCTTTGCTGACTCGTACAATGAGTACACTCCCTCTAAGATATACATACCGACATTCTTGACCGGTAAGAAAACTGCTCTCGAAGCGTCCGCTACCAAGAAAAGCCCTGAGTACAGGACGTCTTCCGATGGTAGTTTTACAGAAAATATTGTTGCAGGCTTAAACCCAGGCAGTATGCTGACTAGAGAGTAAGAAAAATCGCCTGAGTGCGTCATCAGCAGCGCGCCGACGGCGAATTCGTATCCGGCTGTTATTGCAGTAGCGAGCTTCGGCTTGAAATACTCGTATCTTCCGCCCGACTTTATATGTTCTTGATTGCGGTTAGGCAAAAAGCCTAATGGGAGTATGGCATTTTCGGTTATAGTTCTTATTATTCTGTCCAGCTTAGAATTTAAATGCCTGCTGGCGGCTTTTGAGTATTCTTCATCTTTTATCCTTTCGTCGCTCAGCTGTACGTCCAATGACATTTAACTCAACGCCTCCATTAGCCCACTAAGGTCTTTGACGATGTGTTGTTCTATATTTGGATAAAGGGTACGGTCATCTTCCTTTAGCAGCACCTTATGTTTGTAGTCATATACTGAGATGATAGCACCTTGGTGAGAATTGTCTATCGCTGAAAGTCTCGTATTAAGCTTTCGAAGAGAAGTCAATTCTCCCGTTTCTGTAAGCTTAGCAACTATGTACCTGTCCTGTCTTATGCCCTTACTCATTATGGCAGATTTCAAAGAAGAGTATGCGCCGGCTAGTATCGCATCATCGTCTGATAGGGTAGGGATGGATAAAGAAATATTATAAGACGACAGATCTATCCTCTCTCTCATGAACAAAGCTCGCAATGAAGCTTTGTAAAAGTCCTTATTGATTGCAGCATTTCCCGAGATTATATCGAACTGCTCATCCTCTCCCTCCTTCCTTTTTGAGACAGAAGCATTTATCTTCACTATTACTCCGATGTAGTCTTCGCTCCGTTCATACTCATAGGCACCTTCTCTTAGACCTTCTCCATATTCCTGAAGGTCCTTGTCCCTGTAACTTATGATAACGCGTGACGTACCTATCTCCTCATAGTATAATTCGTCTCTTTTGAGCTCTACTCCGGCTTCTTTTTCATACTCTTTTATCTTTCCTTCCATGGCAAGCTGCACAAGGGACCTGTACGATCTTTCTGCATTGATTACGTGGTTTACTTTTACGTATTTCGAACCTTCCGTCTTGGCGAATTTCTCCGCCTGGTTTATAACGTTTATCACTCCTCTGTCTATCCTAATAGAATCCGCATCATCGGATAGTCTCGAACAGTAATCCAAAAGCTCATCACATGAATCTTTCTTCCACGGTATCCCAAAGCTGCGGCTTGCCACGTCTGCGATGAAAAGGTACATGTGCCGTAGGTTCAATGGAGTTTTTTCCACAGAAGGACTCGGCTTTATAAAAGCGCTGCCAGTCTTAGCGTCGTATACGGCGAGATCCTGGTATTTTTGCACATCGTTGGAAACAAACATCCTGTCAGCATAGTTCAGCCTGTTCTTAAGGGCTTCCTCCAGTTTTGACATCTTTTCCACGTTCAAACCCACAGATACTAGAGAGTAAACGAACTTCCTCAAGTTCTGGCCGGCGACATCAACATAGCGCTCCTCTATTATCTGAGCCAGGTTTTGCTGCACTTCTCTAGAAAGCTCATGCAAGTTCTCGACGATGAAGACCTTCTCGTTCGCTTTCAGTATGTCTGAGAGCTTTTTTATCCTGAATTGAGGAGGAGTCTCCTTATCCTCAATGTATTTGCCAAGCAGGTCATCGACTGTCTCGTGTCCGACGTAAGGCGTAGGCCTCTCTTCCCCTGTAGAAAGGAGATTTGGGTCCTTGCTTTTGCCCTTGTTAAGCTTCTTGTTGAAGTAATATGACAGGGCCCCAAGTATACCGAAAGTGGCTATGTAAGAACCGTCCTGCAGGATGTAAGAGAAATTGTCAAAAAACCAGTAGAGTGGGTTTATTCCATAGGCCTGTATCAGCGGGTAGTATTGAAGCGTAAAATCTGCGAGCACGTAGGATATGAACAGTCCTCCTCCCAACAGCATTGACCTGACTCCCCATTTTTTCACTGTGGATTTTGTCTCTTTCATAAAATTATATTCTTCCACGTCTTCTATCCCATTGGGTGATGATACTTCTTCAAGCTTGAATTCCAATGGAGATTTTCTGTCCCTTACAGCAACATAATCATAACCTGCAAGGCCAAACTCCTTTCTCTTCATAAAAAGGAATTCTTCTTCGCATTCCTGTCCTAGCGTCTTCCCGCCGGCGTATGGTCCTATCCTGACAGTCATCGGCATCGTCGGGAATTCTTCGCGTAGTATATCGATTATGCAACGACCAGGAGGCATACTCTCGCTGAAACCCATAGAAGCCAGTTCTGCTTTCCTCTTGCGTATCATCGCAGAAGTCGCAAGAAAGTTGAGCACTGCGGCCTTTGAGACCTCCTTCTCTTTTTCATGCCCAACTATCCTGTTGTAAGGGTCATAGACATAAAAAGAATTCTCGGCTTCTATTTCGTCCCGTGGCTTCTTAATCAACTCGAGAGGAAGTTGAGATGTGTCCTGGAAATGATTGTTCCACCATCCGTCATTTGAAAGGAATTCCTGCAATGTAATCTTATTTTTATGAGGAGTAGCCTTTGTAGCACCCACTTGTCCGTAAACTGCGCCGGCTTTTGTTGTTATACCTAGCTGAGATAGTCCTCTCTTTACTTCTCTTTCAAGATGCTTAGGAAATAACCTGAAACTTTTTCCATCTATTTTATGTTTAGATTGCTCATGCGTTTCTGAACCAGTCGAATTCTCTGCGGGCTTGTATTCTTCTTTGCCTGAGGGGAGGATTTTATTATTAGTTTCTTGACCATCGTGACCGATATCTTGTCCATTTTCCATGGTTGCGTTCGCTTTCATCGCGCAGTTGAAGCGTGATGTTTTCCAACTTACTTTTTACAAAAGACGCCTGTCATATTATTATACGGTTTATTATTTTAATAGTTACATTTTTGTATTTTTTATAGATTCTATTGTATATTTTCACCGAAGGATAATGGTGAAGATTGTATGGGCAGATATAAAAAGGATTTAAGTTTGAATGTGTTAATCTTGTTATGGAGGGGATCGAATTAAGCGAATATTTTTCTGATATACACATCCCTGGAGAGCGGCCGAAATTCAAGGTATTCATAGACGGAAAATGGCACGAAACAAAAGATTATATTGAGCTGAAGAGTCCTGTCAATGGC
The DNA here is from genome assembly GCA_023380585.1 of Candidatus Parvarchaeota archaeon. GTDB lineage: Archaea > Nanobdellota > Nanobdellia > Parvarchaeales > Parvarchaeaceae > Parvarchaeum. The sequence continues at coordinate 13,968 of JAMCRN010000019.1, forward strand.
AAGGTTTTGGCAGATATTGGATGCGTGAACAAGGATGAATTAAACAGAGCTATAGATTCTGCCTATGATAATAAGCATAAGATAAGAGGGATGGCCGCAATAGACAGGATAGAGATGATAAATAAGGCGAGGCTAGAGCTGGAAAAGCATCAGGAGGAGATAACAGAAGTCCTTGTCATAGAAGCTGGAAAGGCCTACAAGTCGGCTAAAGGGGAGGTTACAGCTGCCTTAGAGAGGATGCGATTGGCTATGGCGGACTCCAAGAAAATAATAGGGGAATATATACCTGGAGATTGGTCTAGCGACACTGCGCAGAAGATAGCTTTGGTCGTAAGAGAGCCTGTTGGCGTCGTAGCCGGCATCTCCCCATTCAATTACCCAGTCTACACATCAATAGCTAAGATAGTACCGGCTTTGCTAGCCGGCAATTCTATGGTGTTGAAAGCCCCCAGCGCCGATCCTCTTGCTTTTCTTATGTGCGCTGAGGTATTTAGAAGATCTGGTGTACCGGCAGGAACTCTCCAGGTAGTAACTGGCAAGGGGGAAGTGACAGGAGATTCACTCGTCAAAAGCGATAAGATAAACATGATAAGTTTCACTGGCAGCACGGAAGTAGGAAAAGAGATATCTTCCAGAGCCGGGCTTAAAAAGGTGCACCTGGAACTTGGCGGTAAAGGGACTGCCATAGTACTAGATGACGCGGACCTTGACCTTACTGCCAGAGAATGCGTCAAAGGATCCATAGAATTGGCTGGACAGAGATGTGACGCTATAAGCAGAGTACTGGTAGTAGAAAAAATCTATGACGAGTTCATAAAGCTTTTGGAGAAGCACATGGACGACTATGTTTTCGGTGATCCGACGAAAGACAGAAATGTCACAGTAGGACCGGTAATAAGCGAACACGCTGCTGAGAGGATATGCAAGATGGTACTTGATGCAGAAGACAAGGGAGCCAGGATAATACGCGGCGGTAAGCATAGGAAAACTTATTATGAACCGACGCTTTTGGTGGATGTGCCTTTAAATGCTGACATAGCCGTAGAAGAGACGTTCGGCCCCGTGGTTACGGTAATCAAGGTCAAAGACATGGAAGCTGCAATAGACATTGCAAATGGATCCAGATATGGTCTTGATTCTTGCGTGTTCACAAAAGACTTTTACTCCGCATGGGAAGTGATGAAATCACTGCAAGTGGGCAATGTCACATTGAACTCTGCGCCTTCCCACGGTACGGCCTATTTCCCATTCGGCGGCGTCAAGGATTCAGGCGCTGGCAAAGAGGGCGTTGGTTACAGCATAGAAGAGATGACGAACCTCAAGACGATAATATTTAACCTGGATCCCAAAAAGCTTGGAAAGACCTATAAAGGTGAATTCAAAGACTAATCTTGTTATCTCCGTAAACTACTTATACAGAGTATTACAATTCTTAAGATGGAAAATCTCAAAAAACAAAGGTGGGAAAGGGCTTTTGAGTTGTCCTCTTTAGGAGTTATATTCTTTATAGGTTTCGTGTCCCTTCTTTATAGCTGGATAGACAGCGCCTTCGGCGTAAAAGTAAACATAATATTATTGACTGCGGCCGGGATAGCCGTTTCATTCGCTTTGGTCTATGCGATTTATCTGTTTGACAAAGACTGAGATATGAAGTATAAAAAAAGGTATTTCCTGCTACTTTTGAAAGGGATAAAGAAAGAAGGGATTAAGGACGTAATATTCGGTACTATTAACAGGATGGAGCCACTCCTGAGTATACGCGCGAATGTAAGGATACATGAAAATCTGACTAAGGAAATTGGCGGAGACACCTTATGTGTGATATCGGTAAAAAACGAGTGGAAAGAAGAGGTTATATTCCTGCTTTCTCTAATCGGCAAGTTTTATAAATCAAATATGCTTACATTAAGGAATAGCGGGAACATAAAGAAAATAATTTCGGAGGAAAACAACAATGCAAGCACCAGGTGATTTAATGGGCTATGACAGGGCAATAACCCTCTTCAGCCCGGATGGTAGGATACTTCAGGTAGAATACGCCAGGAAGACCGTAGCGCAAGGGTCCGCGGCTGTCGGACTTGTAGGCAAAGATTCTGTAGTCTTTGTGGCGGACAAGAGGCTTCCGGAATATGATAAATTGATAGTCCCAGAAAGCATCGAAAAGATATTCAAAATAGACGAGCACATAGCCGCTGCGATATCCGGCATGATAGCGGACGGAAGGGCTCTTATAGAGAAGGCCCAGACCAATGCGCAGCAGTATAAAGTCACTTACAATGAAGACGCAGATCTTCTGCTTATAATAAAGGGAATAAGCACGGAGATGCAGGTGCTTACGCAATATGGCGGAGCGAGACCTTATGGGGTCAGCATATTATTCGGTGGCATTAAATCCGGAAAACCTGTGCTTTACATGCTCGAACCTAGTGGGATATTTTTCCAGTATAAGGCAGTCGCGATAGGAGAGAATGCGGAAGCTATAAACAAGCCTTTAGGTGAAGATTATAAGCCGGATATGTCGCAAGAAGAACTTATAAAACTAGGTATAAAGTCTATGAAGGCAGCAGGAATAAAATTAAGCCATGAAAGGTTCGATATAGGGATACTTAGTTCTAGCGGCTTCAAAAAATTAGATAAGGAAGAAGCAACCGGTTACCTTTAGATTTTCGATAGCAAAAGATGGAAGATAGAGTCATAGCAAGATTGCAGATAAAAGACAAAAGATACGAGATATTCGTCGACTGCGAGAAGGCTGTAGAGATAAAAGAAGGTAGAATCGGCGATGTAGAGTCAGCACTTCTCGTGAGTAAGATATTCAAGGACGCAAAACGAGGTGAAGTCGCAGGGAACCTTGAAAAAGAATTCGGTACTGATGATGTGTACAAAATCGCTCTTGATATAATAAAAAGAGGAGAGATACAGATAAGCGCATCTTTCCGGCAGAAACAAGCTGAAATGATAAGAAACGAGGTATTAGACGACATAGCGTCTATGGCTATAGACGTTACAACTGGACTCCCGATCCCTAGAAAAAGGATCGAGCTTGCTTTGGAGCAGATAAAGTTCAATTTCGATCCGAAAAAACCCAAAAAAATTCTGGAAGAGGACCTGACCTCAAAGCTAAAGACGGTGCTTCCGCTGAAATTGGGCGAATTTGAATACAGTATCGATGTGCCGCTTCAATATTCGGATGCCATAATGTTACATTTAAAAAGACTGGCTTCCATTAAAACTAGTAATAGAACCGACAGAGGATTAACAATAACATTCTCTGTAAAAGCCGGTAATGAGAACGAGCTGATGAACAGACTAAAAAGCTCAGCTCACGGTAATTTGACAATAAGGAAGATATGATAAATTTA
>JAMCRN010000020.1:0-33506 GCA_023380585.1 Candidatus Parvarchaeota archaeon
ACTTCGCAGCTTGCTCCACAGTCTTTGGCTCTCCCCATCCTGGTTGTGCACAAGCAGCCAAGGGTACAGGTGTTCACTGGTTAAAGGGGACCGTGAGCTGAGTTTAGGCCGCCGCGAGGCAGGCCGGGAGTTAACTAGTGGGGGTGTTCGATGCTTGAATGGAAGATTCGACTAGTACGAAAGGAACAGCGAGTCGGCGCCTCTAGTTAGCGGCTATCTGACAAGGTACGCCGCGTCGCCACGCGCTAAGGGATAAGAGCTGAAGGCATCTAAGCTTGAAACCCTCCGTAAAAATAAGCATCGTTATAGGCTGGGGGAAGAAGACCCCGTTGATAGAATCGGCGTGTAAGAACTAAGGCGTAAGCCGAGGTTTTCAGCGCACGATTACTAATAAGCCGAAACTAGCAATCGCACAGTCACATTCTGATAATATGTTATGTCGGGATACGATAATAGAACAGAACTGGAAGTTTTTCTTACGATAAATGGAGTAAAGCCAGCTTCTATTTGTAATTTTGGATTCGGAGAAGAATATAAGAGGCTTTCGGATATGATTAAGGTCCATAAAAAGCCATCTGTCCTCACGGAATGCGGTTGTTTATTCCTAGGCAGGGATAAAAAGAGCCTTTCCGATCTCCTGGAAGCCGATTCGAAAACGGGCCTTGAGAAGGATTATTATGTAGGCATCGCTCTCGGGTATCCAGAGGAAGCAGTGTACAATTACATCATGAACCATAATAACAGCACTTTATCATGGGATTATTTTCTCCACTTACGCAAGGCCAAATCCTATGGCATAGAACCGCCGAAGGCATTAGCTTATATATCATATGTGCCAGAAGAATTCGATTTATTTGAAGGGATACTACCTGAGAAGAGCTTAAAGCTCGGTCGTGAATACATGACTTTTACCCGCAGAAACAAAGTAGGACTGGCTAATAGGATAGAAGAAGAGTTTAAAGAGGATTTAATCTGAATTCCTGCTTTTAAGCAGGATCGCAGATGTTATCGTCAGTCCGAATATGGATATGTGCCCGAACGTGCAATACAAACAGATGTAATGTATGACGAACAACTCAAGATATATCAGATAGATCGCTATTCCACTGGCTATAATGCCGAGGCCGAGCATTATATAATTGACCCTAGTCTTAACTCTGCGGTTCTTAGAAACAAAAATATAAACCGAAAGAGCGAGCATCAAAGCGAAAAATCCTGCACCTAACTGGGAAAGGTCAATACCGTAGAACTTAGAATACGCACTTGTTACGACCTTTCCGCAGTCTATGTTCTGATATATAGGGCATCCACTCGTTGGTACAACTCCAAGGTTAAAGGACAGTATAATGTACATCATGGCTCCTAGCCCCAACAGGCTGAATGCGATCAACAGATATGCCAGAATAACACGGTATTCCTTAAGCATATCAGTTTACTTTTTTTATGGCGGATAAGAGTGTCTTTATTGCCCCGTCGATCTCTGAGACATTCTTAGCTCCAGTGCATACTATTTTGCCGGTTCCGAAAAGCAGGAAAGTTATCTTCGAGTTAGGCAGCTTGTAAACCAGGCCTGGGAACTGTTCAGGATTGTATTCAGTCTCGTCCACGTTGAAGGCTATCTTGTTGAGATCCAGTTTTTTGTTAAGGTTCCCGCTTGCTACTATATTCTGTATCTCCAGCTTCCATTCGGATTTTATGTTTATACCGACTTTTCTGAGTTCTTTCAGGAGCTTGCCCATCGCAGTTATTATGTCCTCCCTGGACCGTCCGCCGGTACAAACCAGTTTCCCACTTCCAAAAACAAGAAAAGTTACGTGCATGTCTTGAAGCCTTAAAACCAGGCCTGGGAACTGTTCAGGATTATACTGGGTATTTGGAAGCTTCTTCAGCTTGATTAATTTTATAGGAGACTTTAAGGATATGCTAGCCACTATATTCTCCACCTTATATATTCTTGCCATACTATCTGAACACAGATATAACGATGTTGTTCCCAGATATATTTAAATCTTGCAATTTAAGCAGTTTTTTGCCTTTTTTCAGCTCGGAGTTCGTCCTGGCCTTTATGTCATGGATCATTGTTTCCAGCAAGTCGCTTTTTTCCGAGCCATTTACGGTCAGGCTTACCTTTATTTTCTGGTCCCGTTCCATGCCTAACTCCTTCCTTATCCCTTGTATCGTGCGTATTATCTCCCTCTTTGTCCATAAGAGCTTTACCTCGTCGGTTAATGAGGAATCCATTATTATCTTAAAATGTGATTCTTGTGACACTTTCAGGTCCGGCTTCTTTGACACAAGGATTATATCATCCTTGGATATCTGATACCTATTCTTAGCGTCTCCTATAGAGATTCCCGCTGCCAAGTTCCTTAATAGAGTCTCCTTCGTAAGCTCCAGGAACTTCGCAGTGACCACTGCTAAGTCCGCCTGCTTATATCTGGCTTTTAATGACTCGAAATTAAGGCGCACTTCAAATTCATTAGGGTCTATCGAATAGCTTATGTGCAAAACGTTCCCTAATCGGTGTATTATATCCTCTATTATATCACCCTCCTTGAGCTCCGTTATAAAAAGCATGCTTATAGGTCTTTTTACAGGAATTCTAGCTTTCTCTCTGCTTGACAGAACATCTTGAAGAAGCTGTACCGTAGTTGCCATCTTGGTTTCAAGCTGTGCATCTATTTTGCTTTCATCGACAGCCGGCAGTGAAGACAGCATGACGCTTTCCTTGCCGCCAGTAACATCGTAAGAATATTCCGATATAAATGGAGCAAACACGGAGAGCAGCGGCAGGGTCTCCTTAAAGACGGATGAAAAGACCTCGAAAGCAGGATAATCATACTCGTCAAATATCCTTGTCTTCGCCAATTTTACATATGTCCTGCTGAAATCCTCTACTATGAAGTTTATTAGCAGATTAAGCGCGCGGTCTATCCTGAATCCCTCCATCGTTTCGAAGAATAGCTTTTTAGTAGTGTTCCATCTTGAAAGTATCCATTTGTCCTCATTTTTTATAGAGCTGGAACCGGCCTTTTTGCCCGCAAGTATTTTTATACACGAAGTATATAGATTACAAAGATTGTATACCACATTTATGGTCTTCGTCTCATCTTTTACTTCGCTTAAAGTGAATACCGCAACATCCTCTACGCCATGTTTTAATAGAGAGATTCTTAGTGCATCCCGGCTGTAACCTTCGTTTAGCATCTCTAAAAGCGGCTTGTAATTGCCCTCGCTCTTTGACAGTTTTGCGCCGTTCTCGCCAACTACAAACTTATGCATAAGGACATTTTTAAATGAAAGCCTTCCAGTCGCTATGTATCCCATTACTAGCAGGGAATAAAACCACCCTCTTATCTGGTCATTCCCTTCCGTTATGAAGTCGGCTGGGAACCATCTTGAGAATTCTTTATCAGAAGCAGGGTAATGGAGATCTGCAAAGGAAGCGGATCCGGAATCTATCCAGACATCAAGTACGTCTGGTACTCTTTCCATATTTCCGCCGCATTTTTCGCAGTTTATTTTTACCCCATCAATGCTGCTCTTATGCAGGTCATTTACGTCTTTTTTGTGGCTGAGTCTTAGCAACTCTGCCTTGCTCCCCACTACGGTCCTCTGCTTGCAGCCTTTGCATACCCAGATTGGCAGCGGAGTGTTCCAGTATCGTTGTCTCGATATGACCCAGTCCTGAGCGTTTGATAGCCACGAAGCGAATGTGTTCTCAGAAAGAGGAGGCGCCCAGTTTATCCCACGGGACAGATCTACTAGTTCTCTCTTTATCTTGCTGATATTAAGGAACCACTGATTGCTTGCGCGTGGTATAAGCGGTGTTTTGCACCGCCAACAGTGTGGGTACATATGCAGGACTTTTTCTTTTCCAAAAAGCGCTTTCTCGTCTTCCAAGTATTTTATTATTTTTTCTCCTGCTTTCAGTACTTCCTCGTTTTCTAACCAGCCTGCTTTATATGTGTAACGGCCGTTTTCATCTACAGGAGAGAGTATCGGTAATCCGTTCATCATCCCTATCTTATAGTCAGATTCTCCGTGCCCCGTGGCCACATGCACAAGTCCAGTACCTTCCTTTATATCGACGAATGGTACTCCCTCATCAGATACAAGACTTGCTCCGTCTATTACTATGCCTATCTTGTCAGAATTCTCCTTTACTTGTGGTATTTCAGGAAAAACAGGTTCGTATCTCAGGCCTATTAATTCCATTCCTTCAAATTCTCTCTTTATCTTGTAGTTTATTCCCAACTTATCAAGCACTTCCAGTCTGTCTTTTGCGATTATCATGATCCGGTCCCCGGCTTCTGCCTCTACGTATAAGAATCCGCTGTTTACAGCTATAGCGACGTTTGACGGCAGGGTCCAAGGGGTCGTAGTCCATATCAGGAGGTGTCTTCCGTCCTCTGTTCTGAATAAGACATATACAGATTCATCCTCCTTTTCATAGTATTTGTCCCTTACCTCATAATTAGCCATCGGAGTGCTGCATCTTACGCAAAACCAAGTGCTCTTGAAGCCTTCATATAAAAGGTTCATCTCATCTGCCTTTTTAATTGCAGCCCAGACAGATTCAATATAGTTATCATCATATGTCCTGTAAGGAGCATTCCCATACCAAAGCACCCCGTAATCAAGGATCAGTGATGTGTTAGAGGCTATATGCTCCTCGACAAATCTCTTGCACTCCTCTATGAACCTTTCCTCTCCAAACTCCTTTATCTCCTTCTTATTCTTTATCCCAAGTTTCTTCTCTACTATCACTTCTATAGGTAAACCGTGGGTATCCCACCCAGGTCTTGCTCGTACGTCGAAACCACCAAGTTGCCTGAACCTTATCATGCTGTCTTTTATGAAGATTCCGAGCATAGTCCCTTGATGGACTTCGTTAGTTACGAAAGGTGGGCCGTCTAGGAAATAGAATTTATTCTTGTTCAGGTTCCTCTTTTTTATCTTATCGATTATACTCCTTCTTTTCCATCGGGAGATTATTTTAGTCTCTATCTCTTTGCTGTTGTAAAAGTCCGCCATAGAGGAGTATAATATGTCTTGATTTATATTAATATAGCGGCATTATTGGTTGCATATAAAAAAACTTCCCTTATCTATTATATGTGAGTACTTACTTTCTAGCAACTTTTTTACACGCTCCTCTTTTGGCATTGCAAGTACTCCTATAGGTGTCTTTATAATTATTGTTTCCTTTCCCAACCCCGTTTTCATTACAGCGGAGATTATCTTTCCCACATTTTCTAAACCTGTTGACACTTCTATTTCTTTGCCGGTTTTTGACATGCTTTTTATCGACATGATGAGTCTTTCAGTTTCAGCGTCTTCGTACTTATCCCTGAATCTTTTCGCATCTGAAAAGAACCTGCAGGCTGTTTTTACTATATCGCCAGGCGTTACTCCCCACATGTTCGAAAGCGCTTTTATTATTGAGTCCTGCTCCTGTACATATCTAAGCGCAGAAGTGTACGCTTTGAACACAAGCCTTACTACTCCGTCTTGTATTTTCTCCGACTTTACAATCTTTATAAGACCTACCTCGCCGCTTCTATGGCAATGCAGGCCACCGCAGGCTTCTACATCGTAATCGCCTATATTGACTATCCTTAATTTAGAGTTAGGTATAGCTCCACCCTGGTATATAGACATACCATATTTCATCTCGGCTTTAGTCCTGTCAAGTACAGTAACATTTATATCGAGGTCATCAGAGACTACTTTGTTCGCCAAGGCTTCTATCTCATTGAGCTTTACAGGGTCTATTCGGTCGAAATAGGTTATATCAAGATGCGCCTTGTCTACATCCTTCTCGGCACCATTTTGGAAAACAAACTCTCCAAGCACCCTCCTCGCAGCTTGATTTATTATATGGGTGGCCGTATGGTGCTTTCTAAGCAGCTCCCTCCTATCTTGGTCGACTTCAAGTTTTACAAACGAACCTGCTTTTAAGCCGAGTTCTTTTTTTAAATAATGGATTATTATATCGTTTTTTATTTTTACGTCTGTTACCTCCACCCCGTTTATTTTCCCAAGATCAGGCTTCTGGCCGCCCATTTCGGGATAGAATATCGTCTTGTCAAGTACAAGCCCGTTTCCCCCGATTTTCTTTATTATCTTGGCGCTAGTTCTAAGGAGTTTCTCGTCATAGAACATCTTCTGTGTCTTTGGAAGACCATCCAACTCCGTGTCCGTCATCTCTGCTGATTTTTGCTTTTGTGTGTTTATCTCCGTGTAAAAATCTTCAGGAAGCTCTACGGCCTTGCCCTGAGTCTCAGCCTCCTGCCTTATATCGTCTATAGTTATTCCTTTTGATTCGTATAACTGTCTCATCTTATCTCTGTCGATTTTACCAGTGGATACAACAGAAGCTACCAATTTTTTAGTCCTTATACGGAACTCCTCATATCTTTCCATCTCCTTTTGTATGACTTCTTCTGTTCTGGTCTCTTTTAGCTCTTTGAACCACTCCCCAAATTCGTTTTTATGCTGATCTATTACTTCGTTTATACTTATCTTCCAGTTTTTGCTGTCTATGAAACCGGCTGCTCTTCTAAAGATGTTCCTCAAGTTGTACCCTCCGCCGACATTGCTCGGCAGAGAGCCGTCATGTATAGCTACGAGCAGTGTCCTCGTATGGTCGGCTATAGAGTATATAGCCCTCATGTCTCCTAATATCCTGCTGATCTTTGACTGCTCCATGCCGATTTCTTTTGATAATTTGGGTATTACCTTCTCCAAAGGGTATTTTTCAAAGTTTATGTCTCCTAAATACGCGTAGATTTTCCGGATCGTTTCTTCATCATATTCGACGCCTGCTTTGTCTTTTATGAAGTTTACAACTTTAGGGAACGTAGCTTCATAGAGCGTTGGAGTCTTCAAGCTGACCCACGCCCACCTTTCCAGACCTGCGCCCATATCTATTGTCTTTGTCGGGAGGTCTTTTATCAAATCACCCGAAAGCAAGTACCTCATATAGACCTGGTTGCCGAGTTCAAGTCCCCCAAGGAAAAACTCCAAGCAGCTGCCGGCATAACCTGCACCGGCCCATGCATCCTCTACGAAAGTTACGTCTTCTTTTTTTATCTTCATGCCCTTGTTTATCCATTGGAATATGTATTTTATGGCTTCATTGTCAAAATATGTCTTCTTTTTCTTTGTGTTAAAAGCCGCTTCCTCTGCCATCACAAAACTAGTAAGATGCCTACCTGATAGCCCGACGTTGTTTATATCATTGAACCTAAAGCATATCTGTGGTACTACAAGCGGATTTGCAGGCGGTTCTGCAGACCCGTTTATTACGTAGGGGGCAAAGTCATCTATAGCAGCTTCAACGTAATAGATATCATCTCGCCACCTAGCGACTACCGGATACCTGTTTATCTCCTTATGTCCAAACTTTTTGAACATGGATGAGAATCTCTTCCATAGTTCGGTGTAAGACAGGTTCAAAGCAGAAGGCGTTTTCTGGAGAAACGTGTACGTTCCAACGCATTCCGCGTCTCCGCATATGTTTGTATCAGAAGACGTCCAGAAATTTTTCCCGCAAGAGCTGCATTTTTTCCTAGAGAACCCCATTTTTACCAGGGAAGCGTAGGGAATGAGGCTTTTTGGGCTTTCGCTAAGCCGTTTCCTTATTATCTCTTTGGCTTTTTCTCGATCCATATCAATACATAAACTAACATATTTTTGTTTATTTATTGTTTCCGAACGTGTAAATCTATGATACAATCCTTTAAATTAAACGATATGATAATATAAAACATGGCCGCGATAAGCTAGTGGCAAACTGCTGGGCTGTGGCCCCGGTTTCAGGGGTTCGAATCCCCTTCGCGGCCCATTATACAGCTCAGTGCACCATATTTGCTTATCTGTCCTGTTCTTCTGCACTACGTGACTCCTTATTTTAAAAATAAAGAATGATGTAAAAAATGACAATAACACTTTTATTATAAGAGAGACAATCAGACTTAGAATATGGATTTAAACGAGTATTTTAAGACGCTCTCAGATGAGGTAAAAAGACAATATGAAGCTATAAGCAAATTCAAGGACATAAAGATACCGCTTGCACAGGACGTAGGCACAAGGATAGAAGGTCTTCTTTCAGTACTTGATGGCAGGATACTCGGGAGCGGTCTGGCAGAATTCATAAGACAGAGAGAAAAAGAATTTTCCCCGAACGACTGGCGCGTCGCACTCGACAGCGCGCTGGAGATGGCGAGGTCAAAGTTCGTAAAATTCGACGATCAGCGTACTGCTATAGAGATGGGGATCCGAGTTGGTCTGGCTTATATAACGTCTGCGATAGTTTCCGCTCCATTGGAGGGCTTTGTTGGTGCGGATCTGAAGAAGAGAAGGGATGGTGGAAGCTATATCTCTTGCAGTTTTGGTGGTCCAATAAGAGGTGCTGGCGGAACGGCTGCAGCCTCGGTAATAGTGATAGCTGATGCTCTTCGTGTGGAGTTCGGCCTGGGTGTTTATGACCCTAGTGAAGAAGAGATAAGCAGAATAAAGGTGGAAGTCACGGATTACAATGACTTTGAAGCCAGGTTACAATATTTCCCTAGTCTAAACGAGATAGACTTCCTTATGCGCAATATACCTATAGAGATAGACGGTGATCCTACAACCGACAGAGAGGTCTCAGCATACAAGAACATACCGAGGATAAAAACTAACAGGATAAGGGGGGGAGTGTGTTTGGTCCTTTGCGAGGGCTTTGCCCAGAAGGCGCAGAAAGTAAGCAAGACAATAAAGCCTTTTGCGAATAAGTACAGGATAGAACAGGATTTCAGTTTCATACCAAATTACTTGGAAATAAAAGAAGCTTCTCATTCATCAGCAAAACCAGAAGGAAATGGGTTAAAAATCATGCCGAATTACCGTTATCTGGAAGAACTGGCCGCTGGAAGGCCAGTGTTCTCATATCCTCTGCGCAGCGGCGGTTTCAGACTCAGGTATGGGAGGAGCAGAACATCCGGGCTCGCAGCCGCTTCCATCCATCCAGCAACCTGTGTTATTTTAGGAAAATTCATAGCTACCGGCTCCCAGCTCAGGGTCGAGCTTCCTGGAAAGGCATGCGCGATAACCACATGTTCGACTATAGACGGACCGATCATAAAACTTAAGGATGGTTCTGTAGTAAAAATAAAATCTATCGAGCAGGCAGAGTCTGTCTGGCCAAAGACGGCAGAGATACTTTATTTAGGGGACATACTATTCAGTTACGGTGATTTCGTGGAGCAGGGTCACCTATTGATGCCTTCTCCGTTTGTGGAGGAATGGTGGGAAAAGATAATCGAGAAAGCAGGAGAAAAAGCAGTCTCATTTTCGAAGTCTCTGGTCGATTTTAAGTCCCATCTAGATTTCTGCGAGAAATTCGGTGTGCCTCTCCATCCGAAATTTTCCTATTTCTGGACGCAGATAAGCTATGATGATTTATATTATCTTGTGTCCACCTTGTATACTAGTTCCAAAGTAGAGATACAAGAGAAGATAAACGGCAGCCCAAACAAAATACTTACAATTAAAAACGACTCTAGATTGAAGAGAATACTGGAAATATTGGGAGTAGAACATACTTTGATAAGTGATATAATAATACAAAACGCAGACCAACTTATAGCAGCAACAGGGATAGAAAGCACGAGTTTCGACGAATTAAGTGCTATTTTTAATAGGGATAAGACAAATCTCCAGATAATATCAGAGATTTTAGGAGTAAAAATTATGGATACGGCAGGAACGTTCATAGGCGGCAGACTGGGAAGGCCAGAAAAAGCGAAAATGAGAGAAATGGAGACGAATCCTAATGTCATATTCCCGGTCGGATCTAGCGGCGGTCCATCTAGAAACATAATGGTGGCAGCGCAGAAAGGGAAAGTAGAGGCGGAGTATGGGGCGTTCTTTTGCCAGAACTGCAAAAAGAACACTATATTCCGTGAATGTGAAACATGCGGAGATAAAACAGTGGCAACAAATTTCTGTAAGATATGCGGAGCTAAGACGGCTGAGAAGATTCACCATGGAAGGCAAACGTCATCAAAGCTGAAATTGAGCGTAGATATAAAGCATTATCTGGAAGAGGCTCTTAAGAATGTAGGGATTGAGGCAAGGCCGCAGGTAATAAAGGGAGTAAAGGGCGTATTCAACTCTACAGGAGCCATAGAGGTGCTTGAAAAAGGCATACTTAGGTCATTGAATTCCTTGAACGTCAATAAAGATGGGACAATCAGGTTCGATGCGATAGAGGTTCCGATAACTCATTTTAAACCGAAGGAAATAGACGTAAGTATAGACAAACTGCGTGAGATGGGCTATGAAAAAGACGTATATGGTAATCCTCTTGAGGAAAGAGAACAGATACTGCAGTTAAAACCACAGGATATAATTATACCTACATTCGGCGGACCCAATGAGAATTCAGCAGAAGTATTCATAAGAATATCCAAGTTCATAGATGACCTGGTCCAGAGATACTACAAATCGGAAAAGATAATGAACGTAGAAAAAAAGGCTGATCTTGTAGGAAAGCTCGTAGTAGGCCTGGCTCCCCATACCTCTTCAGCGATAGTAGGCAGGATAATAGGTTTCTCTAAGACACAAGGACTCTTCGCTCATCCGTTTTTCCACGCCGCTATGAGGCGCAATTGCGATGGAGATGAGGCTTCTCTAATGCTCCTTTCGGATATGCTGATCAACTTTGATAGAGATCTCCTCCCAGATTCCAGAGGCGCGAGGTATATGGATTCCCCACTCGTTTTGTCGACAGTTTTAGACATAAACAGCATAGATTCTGAAGCCTATAACCTAGACATATCTCAAAGCTACCCTCTTGAATTTTACGAAGCAACTATTAAATATTCCAAGCCAGCAGATATCCCGATAAAACAGGTCAAATCCATACTTTCGAAACCGGACAGCACTATGTATTTTACCCATGATACGATCGATATAAATTATGGGGTCAATATCTCAGCTTATAAGACTCTAGAGACAATGAGTGAAAAAGTCTTCGCTCAGATGTCACTGGAGGAGAAATTAAGAGCTGTCGATCTCTCAGATATCGCAAGGATAATAATAGACAAGCATTTTATAAAGGACATTAAAGGCAATCTGCGAAGGTTCGGTACTCAGGAATTCAGGTGCGTTAAATGCAATGAAAAGTATAAAAGGATACCTTTAGTAGGACGATGTGTTAGATGCGGTGGAAACATAGTTCTTACATCAAGCGAGGGCAACATAAAGAAATATCTTTATTTATCTTTGGAAATAGCAAAAAAGTTCAAAGTCCCACAGTACCTTCTGGACGAACTTATACTGCTAAAGAATGAAATAGACACAATATTTGGAGAAACACTCGAAAAGCAGTCTACACTGGCTTCGTTTTGAAGAGGCACGGGCAGGTGATTCTTGTAAACTCAAAAACTCGCCCTATCCTGGTGTTCAAGAGCATTTTCCATTTTTTCTATTGCTTCAGCAAATAGCGCTTCTTTATTCATGCCTTCCACTTTTATGTTTATTCTCTTCTTGCCATACAGCACTAAATTCATCTGGTATTTGCCAGGTACTCCATGCACATTCTTTATATGGATCAATATTTTTTTTACCCCGGCGGAATTATACAGGAAAGACTCTCTCTTGCCTATTTCTCCTCTAGTTAGAAGTATAAAATCTATGTCATAATCACCGGATATGCGTATGTCTATTATATCTCCTATCCCATTGCCGCTGAGCAGGTTCAATATCTTAAGCCTGCTAAGTATACCTACCGGTTTAAGTTCGCTGTCGACGACTATCGCTCCTTTTATTTTCTGGCTCAACATTATCTCAAGCGCCCTGCGGAGGTTTATAGTAAGTGAGATCTGAGGCATTTCTCTCTTGGATATCGTCATTATATTGTCACCTCTTCGTTTATTGGCATCAAAATCCTTCTTTCCCGGTTTTTTACCGGCTTCCTTCGCGAATATGTACCTTAGTACATCAGATAGAAAAACTTGTCCTACGACTTTTCCAAAGTTGTCTATTATCGGGAGGCCGTCCACCTTATTTATCGCGGCGAGCTTTTCTGCCTTTTCTATAGTATCCTCTCTTCTGAGTACAGGGAACCTTCTTATCACTACATCTTCAACCTTTAGCGAATCAAATATCCTGTTGTTTATAAGGAGCTTCAGTATGTCATAGTCTGAAACTATGCCGATTACTTTCTTGTCCTCGTCCACTACTGGAAGGCCGCCTAGACCGCTCTTTTCCATCACAGATATGGCTTTGTTTATGGAGTCTTTCTGGGTTATAAGAGGGGCCTTTATTATGAAATTAGAAACTTTTTCGCTGCCTTTTGCATTTTTGGATATAAGGTCGTAGTACACGAGCAAGCCAATGCATTTCTTCTTTGAGATTACTGGTAGTTCTTTTATGCCGTTGGAGTCCATTAGATCAAGCGCATCATCAAGTTTTTTGCTTGATTCTACGGTTATTACTTTCTTTGTCATTATTTTACCTATGTTCATATGCCCTCAAAGTATTATCCTATAATAGCTATAGAAATAAATATCTGTCGTTTACTCCTTAAACAAAAGCTTCATAGCCGCGTTTATCGTAGAAAGCATGGCAAGTATAGCGTATGCTGTCAGAAGTGAAAATACCCCCAAAGACACAGCCGCGCCGGAAGATATAGATACGGCCCCAAGATAGCTGATAAGTACTGACGCGTCTACTGGTGATAGTCTTATATATAGAAGAAAGGCTATAAGGACCGACGAATTAACTATCACGTTTATCAACATCCCCAAAAATACGCTATGTTTTGTCTTTTTCCCGTAATAAAAGCCGGCAAGTATCATAAGTACGCCGGCTATTAGCATCAGAGGTGCTAGAAACAGCAGCCCGTATTTGAGAGCCATCGCCCCCTCCGATACCAGATTAAGGAAATTTATAACGTTTGTAATATTGCTGCTGTTGCTGCTCAATATAGGCGCAAGTTTAGATATAGAAGAAGGATTGAATGTGATTATATACCAGTTACCAACGACGGCTAACGTACCTCCAGCTATTGACAATGCTCCGGATATTAATGCCAATAATGACACTCCAGAGTAAGAAGTCAGATAGTCAATAAATCTTTTATTTTTATATATCGCCTTGCCCTTTTCCATTCTGAAAAAAGGAAGCACGGCGCTTTTATAAACTTTGCCGGATTCAAATGCTAAAGCATTGAGAACAAGTCGAAAGCGTTTTCACATAGACCAAAAGATTTAAATAATGAAACTATACTTATAACTATAATTAAACAAATGAAAAGGTGATTTAAAATGACAGAAGGGAAACCTCACATGAATCTGATCTTTATAGGTCATGTAGACTCTGGTAAGTCTACTACAGTAGGAAATCTTCTCTACCAGACCGGAAGTTTCAGCGAACAGGATAAGGCTAAAATACAGAAAGAGATAGAGACATTGGGTAAAGTAGAGTTCGAATTCGCTTATTTCCTAGACACCTCAGGAGAAGAGAGGAAAAAAGGGGTAACTATAGACCTCAGCCATGAGAAGTTCGTCACGGACAAGTATGAGTTCACTATAATCGATGCGCCGGGGCATGTAGATTTCATAAAGAACATGATAACAGGCGCCTCCGAAGCGGATGCCGCTGTCTTAGTCATAGACGCAAAAGAAGGCGTCATGCAACAGACAAAAGAACATGTTTATCTATCTAGGGTTTTTGGCATAAAAAATATGATAATAGCTTTGAACAAGATGGACCTTATAGGATATAACGAAGCTAAGTATAAAGAAGTGAAGGAAGCAGTACTAAAGGTAATAAAGATATCATATCCGACTGCAGACTCATTTAATTTCATACCGATAGCTGCTAGGGAAGGGGAGGGTATAACCAAAAAGTCGGAAAAAATGCCGTGGTATACGGGACCTACGCTTTTGGATGCGTTAAACGCGCTTCCTTTGCCAGAAAGACCGGTACAGCTCCCGCTTAGGATACCTATAGAGGATGTTTATAGTATACAAGGGGTAGGTACAGTACCGGTAGGTAAAGTTGTAAGCGGGGTGATAAAACCCGGAGACAAGATAATCTTTGAGCCTTCACATGTTACTGGAGAGGTAAAATCTGTGCAGATGCATTATCAGAACCTTGAACAGGCCGGTCCCGGTGACAATATAGGTTTTAATGTAAGAGGAATAGAAAAGGATCAGATAAAGAGGGGAGATATTGCTGGTCTTGTATCTAATCCTCCTACAGTCGCGTCAGAGTTCACGGCCCAGATAATAGTCCTGAACCATCCTACTGCTATATCTGCAGGCTATAGCCCTGTACTACATACACACACTGCACAGGTGCCAATAAAGTTCAAGAAGCTTTTGAAGAAACTAGATCCAAAGACAGGTTCGACTCTGGAAGAAAATCCAGCGACGATAAAGACAAGTGATGTTGCTATAGTCGTATTAGAACCTCTAAAACCTCTTTCTATAGAGAAGTCAGATTTTATACCGCAGTTGGCAGGATTTGCCATAAGAGATATGGGACAAACGATAGCTGCTGGCAGATGCATAGACCTTGTACCTAAGAAGGACTGAACTATAGGTTAATTTTCAGTTTTTGCTTTTATACTCTGCTGATTCTTGACCGTCTTTCCCGGTTCTTTTTTCTGTTTGCACGGCGGATTTACGCAAAATATATATGTACGTTTTACTTCTTTTCCTCTCCACTCTATCATGTGTATACCGCATTTAGGACAAGTCTGCGGAGATATAAACATGTAACCAGACTGTGGGAGCGGCATGCCGAAATGACATTTTGGATAATCAGAGCACCCAACGAATCTTTTATGTGTCTTTTTCGAGATTATCATCTTGAGGTTACCCCCGCTCTTAGGGCATTTGCCGAATATGTACTGCTGAAGCAGTGCTTTATGCATTAGTTCCTTTATTTCAGGCTTCTTTTTTTCAAGCTTGTTAAGTATGACTTTCAGAGTGTCTTCCGCCTCTTTTACCACTTCATTTTTACTTTTCTCTCCGAGTTCTATTCTCTTCATCTCTCCCTCCAAAGTTGCAGTAAATTTTGCGCTTGTTATATCCTCTGATATATTCTTTAAGTTTTCTATGACAGCGAATGCCATCTCACTCGGGTATAGAGTGCGGCTAGAAGAGATATACCTTCGTTCCATCAATTTCTTTAATATTTCAGGCCTTGTGGATTTGGTCCCTAGATTTAATTCCTCCATCAATTTTATTATGCCGCCTTGCGAGTAATGAGAAGGTGGGGTGGTCTGTGCCTCAGTTTCATCTATAGATTTCACTTTTAATCCTTTTCCTTTTTCTATATCTGGCAGTATGTTTTCTTCATATTTTGAATAGGTATAGACTTCCCTCCATCCCGCTGAGATTATCCTCGATCCACGGGCCTCGAATTTTTCACCGCCCACATCCAACTTTATCCCGACTATCTCTTCTTTAGATGGTTTAGACAGAGTAGCGAGGAATCTTCTGGCTATGAGGTCGAATATCTTGGCATCTTGTGGTGGTAGCCTTTCCTTTGGTAACTTGACAGGATGTATCGGAGGATGGTCTTTCGCAGTTTTTCCGCTTGTAGAGGATAATGGCCTGCTGATTATCTCATTAACATAGGCCTCGTATTGCTTTGAAGCGGCTAGTTCCTTCAATATATCCTTTATATCCAATGTCGGCGGGTAAGTTTCATTGTCTGTTCTCGGATATGATACGTACCCTTTCATGTACAATCCTTGTACTATCCTCATAGCATTTGGTATGCTGAAACCGATAGCAGAAGCGCTTCTCAGGAAGCCCGTCGTATTAAAAGGTTTTGGAGGAGAGACTTCCTTAAGTCTCTTTGAAACATCATCTACGATCGCCTTCTTTACAGATTTTATCTTCCTTAGCCTGTCCGCCACCGCTTTTTTAAATATTTTACCTTCGACACTGGAAGCCTGGAAGACGTTTTTTCCGAGTTCAATAGAAGCTTTGAACTCCCAATAAGTCTCCGGCTTGAATACCCTCCTTTCTGCTTCTCTATCGACTATAAGTGTCAATGTCGGAGTCTGGACTCTGCCAACTGATAAGAACGAATTACCAAGCCTTTCAGAAGCTAGTGATACGAACCTCGTTAGAACTGCTCCCAATACTAGGTCTATTTCCCTTCTGGCATTGGCGCTATCTGCGAGATTCTTGTCAGGCTCTTTTAGGTTATTAAACGACTCAAGGAGCTCTTTTGTGGTAAGTGAAGAAAACACGCCCCTCTTTATGTCTATATCTTTTTTTTCTGATTTTATCACTTCTATAGCTTCAAAGCCGATAGCTTCTCCCTCAGTGTCATAGTCTGTTGCTATTATAGCCTTGTCGGCTTTCTTCGCGTATCTTTTTATGACCTCTATGTTCTCTTCTGCGGACGGATAATATATTAATTCTGCGTTTATCATCTCATAAAGGTCGCTCTTTTTCCAGTCTTTGAACTTCTCTGGGTATCTCACTTCTTTTATATGCCCTTTTAAAGGTATTACTACGGACTCCTCGCCGTTTATTTTCGTAGTCCAGAACTTCACAGGTCCAGAATCCTCAGATTTTATTTTTCCTTCCCCAAGATTTTTTGCGATTGTTTCAGCCGCTGTACTTTTTTCTGCTATTATAATCTGCATTATACTGACTTGAATATCCTCTTATTTAAGTCTTTCTTGCAGAAAGTGTTATAGAATCTATTTTTTTATCAAAAATCGCCAGAGATATGAATATCGCCACAATGGCGCTTAAAAATGTATATTCATATCCAACATATGTGGATATAAAACCCGACAAGAAAGACCCTGCGACTGCAGACACTCCCAATATCGCAGACCATATGCCTATGTAATGAGCCGGCCTCATCTTTTTTATGTGAGAATATAAAAGTACCGACGAGCTTACGTTCCAAAGACCATACCCTATACCTGCAATCGAGTAAGCAGCTAAGTTTATATAAAATATGTCCCCTACAAATGACAAAATAGGTAAGAAAACTATCGAATATGAGAGTATCCTTACCCACGCAGAGATCTTGTAATACGATTCTAATTTCATACGGCTTAGAAGGCCTATGAGAACTGTATATACAAGCAATTGTCCTACAGAGTTACCGACATTTATAGAGAATATGCCGCCGTATGTTACAAAGTTCTTGTTAAGATAGGGAATATAAGAAGTATTGAAAAGATACAGACCTGCGTTAAAAAGCGCGACCGAGGAAAGTAGCGTATATACACTTCGTATTTTCTTATCCTTCAAGCTTCCTGTTATTCTTTTTATAAGACCGTGTCCGGTCAAAAGAAAAGGGGTAACGCTTATCAAGTTAAGGATGGAAAAGCTGTGCTTGACTTCTTTCCTGCTTTCTTTCTTAGTGACGTTTTTGTCGGCTTTTATCAAAATAAGAGCCAAAACTACGGAGAGCAGATTAAGACCGAGTATAAATAACATAAAAGCGAATATAAGACCGTAAGTCAGAAATATTCCAGGTATAAGTGCTATGAAAGAACCTAATATGACGAGCACACTGTACCTGCTAAAGTAACGTGGCAACCGATTTCTTCTTGTATTCATCAAAAGTATGTTCAAAGCTGGCGATGCCGCCGTTGCTATAAAAGCATAAAAGGCATAGGATACCTGTATCGATGCTACAGACTTTATCAGATAAAGAACGAAAATTATAGGTATTACGCCTACGGTCGATACTAGTATGAACATTTTGGTTTTTTTTACCCGTTCGGTAATCTCCCCCCAGAAAATCGACGAAGGTATCTCAACTAAATTAAACAAAGTTATAGCTACACCGACATCGAATGCATTGCCGCCTAGCGACAGGATATAGAGCGGCAGTATTACAGAAAGCCCCGCCGAAACGGCAGATATAGGCAATATGCTGTACATCCAGTATCTACCAGAGTTACCCATACTTCACTTGACTAAAGTCCCGCTTATTTCTTTTCCGCTTAGAAAGGCAGATATATCTCTAACATTCGAAGTAATCACTACTTTGATTCCTTTGTTCTCGCAGATCCTCGCCGCCTCAGGGTCAAAGATGAAATTCATTCCTGGTACACGTGAGCCTCTTGTTAGCCGGTAAAGTCGCTTAAATCCGATAAAATCGAGTTTTTTTGCATCCGGATACTTTGAAGGGTCCTTATCATAGACCCCTTTTTCTTTAGACAGGTTAAATAATACGGGCGAACCTAGCGCAACAGCAGAATAAGCGGCACACACATCTGTAGTCCAACCTTCCTTGAAACCCCCCATAACCACGCTTTCTGAGGTTTTCAAAAGTCTTGGGTCACCTTCGTATAATTTAGCTTTCATGGCGCAGGAGATTATGAAGGCGTTAAGCAATGTAGATTTTATACCGACTTCATGTAGTTCTTTTTCGCTAAGACGGAACTTTCTAGCGAAGTGTATATGACTCCTTCCTACAGACCCGCCACCGACTATAAGAACGAATTTTTTGTTTAGTGTGTCCGATTCGTTTTTTAATTCAAAAACTATCTCTGGCCTATGGGAAATTACAGAACCCCCTAAGGATATTACCACAAAATCTGTATTCTTTAGGCGCCCCATTTTAAGATTATCCCTGGTAAGTATTTAAATAAATACCCCAATTTAATATTATATGATGTAAAAGATGGAAAATTCTGCCCAAAGTGGAGCTCCCGTGCAACAGTCTTCCATGCTCTCAGTATCAAGTAAACCACCATTGAAGAGTCACATTCTTAGGAACATAATAATAATCCTGATAATTTTATTGATAATAGCGTACGTTTTATACCATTTTAACATATTAGGATTCCGTGTACTAGTTCACAATGTCGCTGCTAAAATAGGAATATCAAGCAGCACCACGTACTCCAGCGCGTTTTCATCCGTGACTAGCACTTCGCAGGCATCATCCGTAGTCTCCGATTATTTTAACAGCTCTCCGGGGTTTAATCTGAGCTATTATGGCTCTGTAAAACTAGATTTCTTAGCAGGAAACGCATCTTCTGGCGTATCCGCAGGATTTACACTGCCAATCTCCGCAAGTATAGCTAAATCGGATTATCTTTTCAGGGCCTCTTACTTAGCTAATCTATCCTCGCTATATGCGTTTATCAGGTCTATATTGCCTGCAACCAACACCTCAAACTCGTCTAAAAAACCGGGATTAATAAGAGGGATGGTACTTTATAACGGGACCGGGGTCGTGGACTGTTACGGCCAGTCTGTCTTTAACTGTACATACACAAAGTCATACAATGCAAGTAGCCTATCAAATTCCACTTCTGAAGACCTGCTCGGAGCATTAGGTATAAATCAAAGTACAATCTCAGGTCTCTTCTCCCAGTATAAAGTAAACAGTAGCCTGTCGGGGGAAAATTCGCCTATACAGCTAAGGTTTTTGAAGAACGTCGTCTATTCTGGAAATACCTGTTCTCTTATGGAGATAAAAGACACGGGCAGCAAGACCGCAAACGTTAATTTGAGCGGACAGGTGTGCTTTTCCAATTATATAGGATTGCCATTATTTCTGAATGCGCAGCTTTCCGTAGGTTCGACCATTCCTACTCTGACCGTGGACTTTAACTTTTCATCGGTTTTGAACTTGTCCATACCGCCTTCCGCCGACATCATATCTCTTCCATCCGGTGCGAATATAAAAAGCATTTGAGACAATATGTTTTCCATGCGCAAATCCCAGTCAGCCTTAGAATACATGATGACCTATGGCTGGGCCATATTGATAATAGTCATCGTGGCTGCAGTCCTATACTCATTTGGGATATTCTCTCCATCATCTTCATTGCCGATAACTGTGACCGGTTTTTCAGGTTTTATAGGGACCAGGGCAGAATGCACTCCGGCAGGAGTACTTGTCCTGTCTTTGGACAATTCGATAGGCAACCTCGTCCTCATAAAATATGCAAATGCCACTTACAATGGCAAGACTTCTTCTACAAACGTTTCAGAGACGATAACCCCAGATTCCACTGGTAATATATTGATTCTAAATGGCTGTGCTAATGCTTCAAACGTCCATTTCTCCTCCAAAGTAACGATAGTCTACACAGAACCCGGGCAGCCGCTTCCAGGTCCATACATTAGCGTTGGTTATGTCACGGGCGTAACGTCTTCGTTTGTGCAGAATACGGTCGCTAACTTCACTGTAAACCAAAGTCAAATATACATCCCAAACTCGACAACTACTTATAACATGTGGCAGGGCGGCCCGTACACTTTTTCTGCATGGGTGAATCTAACATATGACAGCGCTTCGTGTCAGCATTACCCCTGTGTAGCACTGATACAAGTAGAATATGGTTGTACTTCCGGGATAGAAGATTACAGGGCGAATTCCAGCGGCTTTTGGACAAATGAACTAGAGTGGAACGTTACACATACCTCATGCTCAAATGCTCAAAGTTCGCCGACTGTTTTCGTTCCT
Source organism: Candidatus Parvarchaeota archaeon (assembly GCA_023380585.1). Lineage (GTDB taxonomy): Archaea > Nanobdellota > Nanobdellia > Parvarchaeales > Parvarchaeaceae > Parvarchaeum. Next base: position 20,479 of record JAMCRN010000020.1, read on the forward strand.
TTCAATAAATGGGAGCTTATAACCGGCATCTTCGGATACAATATCTCTTCATCTAGTTATTATCTCACTATCTGCGTCGACGCCAGATGCGTAGAAGGCCCTTACACACTAGACCATCCCGGATATCAAGGCACTGGTGCGACAGCAATTGGCGCATATCAATTATCTGGTAAAATAGCCAATGTTCAACTTTATGATTCTGTCCTTTCACAGGCACAGATAACGACAATTTTTGACGAAGGATACGCTGGAATTCCTCCGACTACGAATGGATTAATAGTATGGTATCCTTTGGACGGTAACGCTAATGATTATTCTGGCAATGGCAACAACGGTGTAATTTCCAATATACAATTCGTCCCGCCATGATAAAAGACATATAAAGAGTTAAATTGAATGCATTTCTTAAGATATCATAAAAGCGGGATGGAGCAGCCAGGAGTGCTCGTCGGGCTCATAACCCGAAGGTCGATGGTTCAAATCCATCTCCCGCTATCATCATGGAAAAATTTTACATAACCACGCCGATCTTTTACGTAAATGATAAGCCACACCTCGGGACTGCGTTCACTGTGATAATAGCTGATGTACTGGCGAGATGGCACAGGCTTAAAAAAGAGAAGGTTTTCTTCCTTACTGGCACTGATGAGCATGGAGAAAAGATAGAAAAAGCCGCCAAGTCGGCTGGGAAGTCAACAAAAGAATTCGTCGACTCCGTTGTTTTGCAGTTCAAGAAAGCGTGGGAAAAGCTTGACATCTCATATGATAAATTCATAAGGACCACTGATCCAAAGCATGAGGAAGCAGTCATAAGGTTTGTAAAGCTTCTATGGAATAATGGAGACATATACAAGGGCGAATACATCGGATGGTACTGCGTGCCTGACGAGACATTTATAGCGGATTCGGAAGTCAAAGACGAGAAATGTCCGAATTGCGGAAGACCCGTAGAGAGGATAAAGGAGGAGGCATATTTCTTCAGGCTTAGCAGATACAAAGACAGGCTGCTTGGATTCTACGAGAAAAACCCGGACTTTGTGATACCGGATTTTAGAGGCAAAGAGGTAATAAACCGCGTCAAAGCGGGTTTGAACGACCTCGATATAACCAGGATATCGACAACTTGGGGGATAGGATTCCCTTTCGATAAAAAACATACGATATACGTATGGCTCGACGCTTTGACCAATTACATAAGCGCTTTAGACTGGCCGGGCGGAGAAAAATTCGATGAATTCTGGCCTGCTGATCTGCACATAGTAGGAAAGGATATAAATTGGTTCCATTCTGTTGTGTGGCCTGCGTTTCTCATGTCTGCCGGTGTAAGCATCCCAAAGTCCATACTTGTTCATGGTTGGTGGACAGTAAGCGGTGCCAAGATGAGCAAATCTTTGAAGAACATCGTCGATCCATCGGAGTTGACTAAAACATATTCTGCCGATGGCATAAGATACTTCTTACTAAAGGAAAAATCTATCTGGGAAGACGGAGATTTTTCAGAAAGCGCCCTGGCTTCGGCTATAAATGGTGAACTTGTTTCTGGACTGGGAAATCTAGTCGCCAGGGTAACTACTATAGCGGAAAAGTTCAAAGGGGATATAAAGGGAAATGACGAAATCGATGAATACATGTATAAAGTCTGTGGATTTGATTTAAGCTCCTTAATAAAGAAGGTAGACGACTGCCTGTGCAAGACGTACAGGACAGATATCGCACTTAAAGACATAATGTCAGCCGTCGGCTGTCTTAACAAGTATATAACTGACAAGGAGCCATGGAAATTGGCCTCTGCGGAACTCGGTAACGTGCTGTATAATGTACTTGAGCCATTAAGGATAATATCTATAATTCTAAGGTCTTTTCTTCCCGAAACTGCTGATAGCATATTCTCCCAGATCGGCGTAGAGCCACAAGACCTTGAAAAGGCGAAGATGGAGCAGCATTTCACAGGGAAAGTAAAAAGGGGGAAAAACCTGTTCAGACTAGTTGAGATCTCAGTCTAAATAAAAATCTTCTGCAAGGATAGATTCATTTCCCAAGTCCAATCTCATTATCCTAAGAGTCCTTATGCTTTTGCTGTTTTCATACAATTTTGATAGCTTTATCATCGTTTCCAGTAACCCGTTTAAAATCTTAGACCTCGCAGATTCTACCAGGTACAAACCTGCCCATGAATTTTTGAATTCTGACAGGTCAGAATCCGATAATGGAAGCAAAAACTTGCTTTCCTCCGTATTTGTCGCAGGGCCATTAAGTTTTAATGAAAGCAGGCCGACTCCCGTATTTTCCACCATGGATATATTTAAATCCACTGATACCAAGTTCTCGTTTGTCTCCACTAATTCATATGAAGACTGTGCCGGTTTCTTATTCTTAGTTTCTCGCTCGAGCAGAGAGACTACATCTTTTAGTTCTTCTCGGTTATCTACTATGATTTCTTGCTTTTCGAGGTCGGTTTTTTTATCTCTATACAGTGTATAAACCTTTATTGGGAATCCTATATTTTCTGTCGCTTTACCTAACTCTCTAATGTTTTCAGTTTTAAAACTTTTAGCCAGTCTTATTCCTACTTTGGCCATTGTGCGTCTTATCACTTCTTCCCCCATCTTTTTATCAAGTTTTATCGACGGGTTTATCTTTATTTTATTGTACATCGAGAAGCTCGGCTTGGAGAAACAGCTGTGAATGTAAAGAGATTTTGCCAATGAAACAGCATTTCCAGGTCTGTCAAAGAAGTGCATGTTTTTTTCGGCCATCAGTCGCCGTCCTTTTTCTACCCTTAATCCACCTATGAAAACAGGCAGCAAAGTGATATCTTTCATAGAATCCCTGGCTTCTACCAATTGCTTTGCCGTTTCTATCGGCATAGAAACTATATGCGGAGAAAAGACGAAGATTATCGGCCTGTTCAGTCTATACAGGATGGATATTGCCTGCTTGTAGACTTCTGGAGGCGTCTCTGTTTCAAGGACTATCGGGTTATCCCCTTGGGAGTCCTTTGCTACGGTCTTATATAAGTCCGATGCGACCGCATTTGTTAATTTTGCCAGCTTTAACCCGGAAGCTTCTATCGCGTTTTTTGTGATGTTTCCCATCGAGCTAGAATTCGTCAAAACTACCACTTCATTGCTTTTCTGCTTCAAGCTCGGCGCATCCCTTATAAGCTCCGTGAACTCCACAAGGCTGTTCGCCGATATCCCTCCTATTCTTTTCAGTATTAGTTCATCCAGGTTCGATTTAGCCCTGTTCCTACTACATACCCCATAGTCTCCGCGTAGGAAGATCAAAGGTGTCTTCTCAGATATCTCTGCAAGCTCTTTAATGTATTTGGCATAGCCCTCTATCTTTTCAGAATATATCGCTATAGCTTTGGTTTTTTCGTCCAGCGATAGGAACTGTAGCATCTTTATGGAATCTATATCGATTTCGTCGCCTATGCTTATTATCTTGCTGAACCCGATCCTCTTCATAGTCGCCATGTCCAATACAGCACTCAGGACAGGCCCGCTTTGTGATACGAATGCGGTGTTTCCAGGGAAAGGCTTGTAATCTGGTTCTATGAACGTGCAATTATAATACGGGTCTGTATTTATTACACCTAATGAGTTTGGACCTATAACTCTTAGCCTGGCCTTTTTAAGGAAACCACTCAGTTCTTTCTTTAACTTCCCATTATCATTCGCGAATTCTGAGCTTATTATTATCGCTATTTTTATCCTTTTCTTTTCGCATTCCTTCAATATTTTAACCACAGTTTCCGCGTGCGTGGCTATTACGGCGATGTCAACATTTTCTTTTATCCCTGTTACGCTTTTATATGACTTTAGTCCTTGTACCTGGTCTGTGTTTTGGTTTACAGGGAAGACGGCGCCGTGATAGCTTATTCTAAGGTTCTTCAATATGACACTGCCTGCCTTGGAAGGGTTCCTAGATGCCCCTATAACTGCTATCCCATCAGGATTTGTCAATTTTTCTATATCCATTATAATATGTGATTGCAATTAAATTAAAGCTTTTCTAATACCATTTAAAAGTAGTGATTATAATAGAATACTATGGGTAATACTTACGCTCCACAACCTTAAACAAACCAGTCTGTTGAAGCAAAAAACTTTATGCAGAAGCTTTTGATAGTATATAGTAATACTATTAGTAAGATTCGGTATTTTTTTTCTTTTTAAATCCTGTTTCACGCCGCGTCTTCGCAAGTCTTAGATAATAAGACAAAGGGTTTTTGATTAGTCTACAGGTTTCATCAGGGAAACATACGTTGAAATACTTGTAATAACCTGCCGCATCACAGTTCGGGGGAGGATACGCTTTGTTTGAGAATATGTAATTGACCTGCTGTGATATCAACATCTCCTTTAATGGAGGTTTGTTTTTCCGGTTCCATTCTAAAAGAAGGGACATAGTCTCTTCTTTCGTCTTCCCTATGTTCCTGTAAAAGTTAGTAAGTATGAATACGCTCCTCTTTTTTCCGTCGGAAAGTCCTGCGTCTATAGTCCTTATGCAGGGGGGCAGGAAACGCTTGTCAAGCGCGACGTTTTCTATCTTAAACTCTCCAGCGCGTTTTTCTTCTGCCTCTATCGGCTGGTACGCATCATAAGCCTCTACGAAAAGCCTATCAGATTCATGAGCGGACGGTTTTATGTCGAAAAAGTCCATATCAGCAATGACGTTTTCAGGCTTAGCTGATTCGATCTGAAAGTCTTGTATTTTGTTTTTGTCCAAAGGTACAGAAACCAACCATTTCTTTTCGTTAAGGGAATACTGCATCCTAAACATGTGCCTTTCGGAGATCAACACAGTGTCTATGTCTACTACTGAATATGGGTTAAACTCGTCGTTCTCCTTCAGTTCTTTTTCAGGCTTTTTGAACATCTCAGCCAATCTTTTGACTCCATAGTCTTTTTCCAGGAACTCCTTAAGCTCATCTCTTAACTGGTTCTTTAGGAATATAGATATCGTCATCGGTGCGTCAGGGAAAAGCTTCCTTGTCTCTATTCCGTTTACCTTCTCAGGGAATCCGCCGTATGGGACGAGTATATGGAACCCGCTTCCGCCACTGAACTTAACAGAAACAGTCCTTATTCCCTCGTCCGCTAATTTCTTTAACAACATCTTTCCGAACGTCTTTGATATCTCTAGCTGCTTGCAGTCTACGTCTATTACCAGGTCCCATCCTATTCGGTTCGATTCCAAGTCTGCATGGGAGGATTCCTTACTCAATGACAATGGATCGCCCCACCGCTCCTCACTTACATGGAAGCTTGTCGCTCCGTTTCTTACCAGAGCTTCTATCTCAGCAGGATATTGGAAGTACATCGGCCTCTTCCCAAAATTTTCCCCGTACCTTACTGCGCACTCTCTGTTTTTTACGCTGAGGAGCCTTTGGATCACATCATCTCTGAGATAGTACCTGAGAATATCAGACGGTCTCATATACCTTTATTTCACCCTTATTGTATTAATATTATTTCGACAAAGACTGTTGTAAAACGGAATTTTAGCAGGTCCGGAAAGTGGTTACCAAAGAAATTTAATAAATGGCATGACGCTCTTTTCCAAGAGGTATCATCTTATAACGGACAGGCGTCCGATAGCCTGCCTAGTCATCTATTTATACTAGATATATGCATATAGGACTATAATGGTGACACTAGGGGGTATTTAAGAGAAAATATAATGGCAGAAGTTTGCCAAGTGTGCGGATTGCCGAAGGATATATGTATCTGCGGTACTATATCGCAGGAACAACAAAGGATACGCGTATACAAGAAGTCAGTTTCTTTCAGAAAAGTAGTTACTGTAATAGAGGGTATAGACCCAAAGACTTCGGACATAAAAGCCCTGACCAAAAAATTGAAGACCGAGATAGCGTGCGGTGGCACGTACAAGGGCAATAAGATAGAATTGCAGGGCGACCATGCCGAGAAAGTGAAATCTATACTTATAGATGAGGGTTTCCCAGAATCTGCGTTTGTATAACAAAGCTTTAAAATTAAGGCGGAATATCATAGGTTCATGGACCAGGCTGGTTTGGAAAAATTCTTTTTGAACGGCATACTTGTCGATTCTTCCATAAAAAACGTTAGTATAGAAGACATAGATGCGCTGATAGCAAAACTGAAAGAAAACAACGTAAATTTCCTCGACAATGCGTCACTGAAGAAATATCTTCAACAGGATTCTATGACAGAGGACACAGCCGTGGAGATAATAAAGAACTATGACGGCAAGACGTCCGCGTCTAAGCCGTCTGATTGGGCGGCATATTTCAATGACAGGTTTAACAGGTTGAAAACGATATTGATGAACAAACAGACTAATGGCGTGACTTCCATCGCAAACTTAAAAAATGTGCCTTCAAACACACAAGTATCAGTAATAGCAATGATAGCCTCCGTCTCTATAAGTCCGATAAAGAAATATATGGTCCTGGACATAGAGGACAACACTGGCAGGTACAGGGCGCTTTCGTCCGTAATAAACCAGGAGATAGTCGATGACCAGGTGGTCCTTATAAGTGGCAAAAAGTCGAAAGACGCTATATTCATCGACGAGATAACATTTCCGGATTCGCTTGTAAAAGACGGAACAGACGTCGGCATAACCGACTCATATGCTCTTTTTCTGTCAGATATACATGTAGGCTCCAAGCTATTCGCGAAGAAAGAATTCGAACGCTTCATAGACTGGCTCTGCGGCAGAGAGGAAGAATACGCATCCATATCCAAGTGCGTCAAATTCATAGTCATAGCTGGGGATATGATAGACGGGATAGGCGTTTATCCGGATCAGGAAAAAGAACTTGAGATAAAGAGCCTAGCTGGGCAATACGAGGCATTATACATGCTTTTGGACAGGATACCAAAGCACATAAAGATACTCCTATCCCAGGGTAATCACGACGCTACGCATATCGCCGAACCGCAGCCTGTTTTAGACAGAAAATTCGGCGGAAGCATGTTCAACTTAAAAAACGCAGTCTTTCTGTCCAACCCATATCAGGTAAACCTTATAGTAGGGAACAAGAAGGTCAATCTCCTATCATACCATGGTTTCAGTCTTATGTACTATGTAAATTCGATACAGAAATACAATAAAATGACAGAAAATGACATAATCTCCATAATGAAGCTTCAACTTAAATCTAGGCATCTAGCACCGACGCACGGCTCAGCACAGCTGATACCTCTGGACAGGGATTACTTGGTTATAGACGAAACACCGGACATTTACGTTACTGGACACGTGCACAAGGCGGCCGCGGCAAAGTATAAGGAAACGCTCCTGATCAACGCCTCGTGCTGGCAGTACCAGACTTCTTACCAGAAGAAATATGGCATAGAACCGGATATAGCCAAAGTGGTAGCTGTCAACTTACGCGATAAAACGTTTCAAATACTGGATTTTATGGGCGAAAAAGTTCAAATATCAAGAAAGGGAATAAAAGAAGAGGCGATCTGACTAATGGCCGGAAGACTCATAGTATTAGAAGGGATAGACGGTACTGGCAAAGCTTCTCAGACCGCTCTCTTGGAGAAGCGTCTCAGGGATGCTGGTAAGACAGTGTCAGTCTACTCCTATCCTGATTATGATTCGGTATACGGCAAGAGGATAAAGGCATTCCTTTACAATGAGATAAAACTATCGATAGAGGAGCTATTCTTCCTGTATTTTATAGACATAATAAAGGACAATCGAGAAGTCAAGGAAAAACTTGCGAGAGGCGAGTTCGTATTGATGGACAGGTATGTTTTTTCCACTGTAGCTTACCAGGCAGCAGGAGGGTTTGATATCGAAAAATCAAAATCTATAGTCTCATTATCAGGTATAAACAAACCGGATCTGGTGCTTTACATCGATATGCCAGAAGATATTTCTATGTCGCGCAAATACAAACAGAAGGAGTCCTCTTCCGTGGACAAGTTCGAAAAGAACAGGAAATTTCTTCTCTCCGTCAAGAAGAATTATAACACGTTACTGGAGGAGAATTTCTATTCGGACAGATGGGCTAGAATTGATGCAGGCGATGATACGATAGACTCAGTTTTCAAGATGATACTAAAGAAAATAGAAGACGCGAAAATATTATGATATGAAAGGCGTTTTTATAGTGATAGAAGGGCTTGATGGAGCAGGAATATCCACACAGGCGTCCTTGCTGGCGGAGTTTCTGCGCAAGAAAGGCAAGAAAGTGATACTCACCAAAGAGCCTACAAACAGCATACTTGGAGGCCTGGCAAAATCGGTCTTAATAAACGAATGGAAAGCATCTCCAAAGACTCTTCAGTTGATATTCTGCGCTGATCGGTCTAATCACCTTGATATAGAGATAGAACCTGCATTGAGCAAGGGATACTGGGTCGTCTGCGACAGGTACATGTTTTCAAGCCTTGCTTACGGATATGCTTCTAATCTCAATTCTAAATGGCTTCGCTATATAAATCTCAGATTTAGACTGCCGGATCTGTGCATATTTTTGGATGTGAAACCGGATACCGCTATGTCTAGGAGCAGCAACCAGGATTCCAGTCTGCACCTTTTCGACCAAAGACAGAAGCTAGAACTGGTTAGACAATCTTATATAAAGATAGCAAGAGAATTCCATCTTAAGACAGTAGATGGGAATGGAAGCATAGAAGAGACAGCTGCGAAGACAGATAAGTTGATAGAAAAGGCGTTTTTTAGGCAATGATGTCAAAAATAGAACAGAAGGGAGCACAGTCATCCGTAGAGTATCTGATAGTAATAGGCATTGCGCTTGTCATCCTATCGGTCCTTGTTTCCTATTCCATATACTATTCAGTAGGGTACAATTCCCAGCGTCTGAGTCAAGAAACCGGGCTTTCCGCTTCAGGGATAGGAAACGCCGTCAATTACTTGAATTCAGAAGAGGTAGGCTCTTCTGTAAAATTATCAATAACATCGCCAGGTTTCAGTTATCCAGAGTCTATATTCTGCGGAGACACCGTCGTACTGGCTTCTAACGGAGCCCAATCTGCGCAGAACTTGGTCCTTAACACTATAGGAGAGCTGCCTTTAGACTCAGGGACTTATACGGGAGTCGTTTCTTCATTTCTGGTAGGAAACACTATAGAGGCCGTAATAAGACTGAACATGCCGATCTCCTTGATAAACTCAAGTTATTACATGTCGCCTTCTGATTTTCTTTACAACGTGTCATTTTTGGACACTTCCGGTAACCTTGTCGGAAACGTGAATTTTACCGTCTATCTATACACTCATTCATATGTATTAGTAGCATCTCAGAATGAAACTACCATCTCGGGTAGTTATTCTGGGTCTATACCGCTATCTGCAGAGTATTCCAGCCTCATAGTGGTGATACTGGCCAGAAGTTTCGGCGTGTTCAGCTCTACGTGCTTCTCTCCTAATACGATGGTCGAGATCACCCTGTCTAACTATCAGTCCTCTCCAACGGCGCAGCCTTTCCAACAGATGGTGACAGTCGATTCTGCGGATTTCTCCAGCCTTGAGGCTTCCAATCTCAGCAATATAGGATTTTTTTATTCCAACGGCACGATAATACCGAGCTGGATGCAAAATGGTAATTCTGCGTATTTCAATGGTTCAAGCACTTACTTGAACGCCCCTGAAAATACGCCAGTAAACCCGGATTCGTCTCTTTCAGTAGCGGTGTGGTTTGAGACAACGAGCGACGGCGTGATCGTATGGGACGGCAATACATCGCAGCCTTCGACCGCAAATGCGTATTCTCCTATCCTGTATGTCAATGACAAAGGCAACTTAGCAGGAGGAGACCTGGCCGGAGGAATCCAGCCATTCAATACGACTTACCACGTCGCTGACGGTAAATGGCATCTCGTAGTGATAACACAGACGACTTCCGGACAGTCACTTTACCTGGACGGTAATCTGATAGCCACAGTCGCAGGCGCACCACAGTCTTTCTCTCCTTATTATTGGACTATAGGGGAAGGCTACACTAATTTGTGGGCGAACACGAACAATGGGAATTTCTATTTCAATGGTTTCATATCGGACGTCCAAATATATAGTGTAGCGCTTTCCCAGTCTAACGTCTCTACTTTGTATTCCGAAGGTATAAACGGTAATCCGATAAGCCAGGGTCTGGCCGCATGGTGGCCTTTATTAGGAAACGTCAATGATTATTCTGGGAATTCTCACAATCTGGCCGGCAAAGTCTCGTTCCTCCCTTCGTCAGGCAGCAGTTCAACGACTTACTGGTTGAAGGTAAAGGGGATACCGGCCTTCTCCTCAGAAAACATATACATGGGATTCGCTCCAGAAACGGAGAACCTTTTAAACAACAAGAATACCGGCGAAGCTCCTTCTTTATCATCGACATACGGGGAATACGATGACGGTGCGAACGTGTTCATTTATTATACGGATTTCGCAGGAACTTCTCTACCAAGTGGATGGGGTTCGAGTGTAGGTCCGTCGAGCGGTTCTGTAACAGTAAATAATGGGGTTACTCTCATTTCAGGGACAGGAGGTTCAAACGGCTGGGGAACTATAACTTATCAATTTGCTATGCCGTCCTCAAATCAAATAATAGTAGAAGTATACGGGCAAACCGCAGAAACAGGAAGGCAAAGAATGTATCTTACTGATACGTCTGCCACTAGTTTCGGGGGCTACGGCGGCGATTTGGGATTTGATTATGGCATATTTGGCGCGGGTGAGATAACAAGTGGGGATCTGCAATACTATTGGAATGGATTTTATTCGCCTTCAAACCCTTCCTTTTCTATAAATACAAGCTATATAGTACAATATATATTGACAGATTCAACTTTTTATTGGAATATTTTAAGCAAATACGGGACGTTAATAGCATCTCACTCAACTAGCCAGCCTTCCACGACAGATGTATTAAGCTTAATAGACGATGATGACAGCGGAGCAACTCAATCCACGTATTATTGGGTCGAATTCAGAGCCTATCCTCCAAACGGCATTATGCCTTCTGTTAGTTTTAGCAGTGTTTAATTAATATACGCTCCTTAATATCAGCATGGAAACACAGCGCATAAAGGTGATAGCTACGGTAGGCCCGGCCTCGGACAAGCCGGAGATGCTAAAAGCCATGATAAAGTCCGGTGTCAACATCTTCAGATTCAATTTTTCACACGGAAATCAGTCTTATTTCAGGTCTATAATAAAGAATGTGAGGGCTATAGACAGGAATCTAGGCACAAAAACCACCATGTTCATAGACCTGCCTGGTCCTAAATTCAGGACAGGGAAGTTAGAAAATGAGCCTTTTCAGATAAAAAAAGGGCATGTATACAGGCTAGGGCCAGACGCAGACATACCAGTAGATCAAGCCATACTTAAGAAGTTAAACGTCCACAAGAAGATACTCATATCTGATGGCAAATTGGAGCTTCGCCCAATCAAGTTCAGCGGGAAGTACCTTCTTGCGAGGGCAGAAAACGACCTATTGCTTCGGAACGAACAGAGCATAAATTCGCCATCTCTCTCCTATTCGAAGCGGTACCCTACAAATAAGGACATAGAAGGGATAAGATTCGGACTTAAGAACGGCATAGACACATTTGCGCTTTCTTTTGTCGCGTCAGCAGAAGACATATCAAAGGCAAGACGTATAACCGGCAAAAGCTCGAATATAATAGCTAAGATAGAAAGAAAGGAAGCCGTAGAGAATTTTCACAGCATACTCGAAGTATCCGATATAATAATGGTAGCTAGAGGGGACCTTGGGCTGAACATGGACATAGCAGAGGTCCCTGAGATACAAAAGAAGCTGATATACCAGAGCAACAAAGCAGGAAGGCCTGTTATAACCGCCACGCAGATGCTAGAATCTATGACGTCAAGCATAACCCCCACAAGGGCAGAAGTAGATGACATATTCACGGCAATAGAGGAAGGCACAGACGCCGTGATGCTTTCGGAGGAAACAGCAATAGGGGATTATCCGCTGAAAAGCGTGCAGATGATAAGGCATGTCATAAACAAGTTTAATTACTCAAGTACGGGAAAGAGAGCATATACTGAAGAGACATTGCAGGATTCTATCCTGGATGCTGCGGTAGAACTTGTGCATAAGACCGGTATAAAGGATATAGCGGTGGTAACTGCCACCGGCGAGTCAGCCTTCAAGCTTTCAAGGTACGACCTGGCGGTAAGGATATTCGCACTTGCAAGATCAGATACAGTACTGGATAAACTGTCCTTCGGCAGGGGAATAATAGGTATAAAATACACAACAGTCCGAGGTGAGAAAGCCATAGTTTCTTACCTAAGGAAAAGATTCAAGATCAGGGACATAATATTGATTTCAGCCCCGCGGAACGCAAAAAACCTCCAGGAAAGTGTAAAAATATACACTTGATTGCATTGTGCGTCCGCCGGCAGTACCACTTTCAAGGGTAACCAATAAGATTTAAATACTGAGTGAGTAGAGTTATTAGGAATGGCAAACCCGAGCGTTGCTTTGCTGCTCTTAAATTTCGGCGGTTTGAGCAGGCGTAGAAGAGAAGCCTTTCTTGGATTTTTGGAGGAAAACCTGCCAAAAGACACGGTGATACTACTGGATTCTGATGATAGACCAAGCGATTACGACCTGAAAATGGTCAAATTCCAGCATGATAACAGCCTAGGCGACAGCTTTAGGACTGGACTTATGGCAGCAGTGAACTTAGGTGCAGAAAGGATAGTTACCTTTGAAGAGTATTCTATGCAGAACGCTACCTGGTTCATGCCATACCTAGAACTGGAAAACGTCATAGAATCAAGGAAGAGGAGCTTTACAGAGATGATAACAATAGAGGCGTCGAACATATTATCTTTTGGGAATGCCTATAACAGTTTCTCCATGAACCGGATATTCACAAAAGAAGCCGCCATCCTGCTTAAAGACACAAAGCTCTTTGACAGGTCGTTTTTAGTCGAATCAGTGAGCCTTCTGTCATCTAAAGGCCTTAAGATAACAGAGATAATCAAGCCTAACAAAAAGAAGAGCAAGGCTATAAATCCTAAAGAAG
>JAMCRN010000020.1:33516-45118 GCA_023380585.1 Candidatus Parvarchaeota archaeon
GCTTGGTCTATCATCAGAATCCATATTAAAAAGCATAAACATATCCTCAGTATACTACACCGTATTTGGCTCAGTATCTTATATAATAAATATCTTGATGGTGTACTTCAGCCTTAGCATAGGCATGTTCTATCCGCTTGCGCTTTTCTTATCCAGCGAGATAAGCGGCCTCTCCAACTTCGTCATGAACGAGAAGATAACCTTCAAAAACAAGGGGTTCCTAAGCTCCGTTTATAGGCTTGGCAAGTTCAATAGCCTAACAGGGATACCGATGGTAGCAGACATAGTCCTAGTAGGATTTCTGCATTCATATATATCCGTCATAGGCTATTCTATGTTCATATCCTCATCTGTCGCGGTCAGCGTGGTCATGTCGATGGTCTCTTTGAGCATGGTGAACAAGAACGTTTGGTCAAAGTACAACCATATAAGAATCCACATCTGATGCCTAAAAGGTCTGGACCGGTCGGGATTTGAACCCGAAGTCTCCACCTTTCCCCGATATATGCGGAGGTGGCGTCTTGCCGTTGGACCACCGGCCCATCCTTTTTTTAAGCTCTTTTGGCTTAAATCGTTTATAAGAATGCTTTAATTAACTGCAGTATTATAATAAAAATGCACGACTATCTAAGAAAAATATTCAACGACCAGATATTCTATCTTTTTTTAGGGGTGATAATAGCGATAGCCGTAGCAAGGCTCTACGTCTTCCTCGGCGGCAGTGTCAACATAAGTTACAATGGCATAGTCATACATCATTTCTTCATCGGCATAATACTACTCATAATAACCGGATTTATAATGTTCCTTCTGCACGACCATCAGCTTAGGATGAGGAAGCTCAGGAACTTCTTGGCTATGCTTTTCGGCTTTGGTGTGGGCTTGATAATAGACGAAGCAAATTTCTTTATAAGCGCAGGGCAGATCTACACACTGAGCCAGTACTACAGCTCTTATAATTTATATTCAGAATCTATCATAGTGATAACGATACTTGTCATCTTGGTATTAAGTCTCCTGTTCAACAACAAGGACAAAGCCAGATAATCATGTATAGATAGTTTTAAATTAGGTATGTGTTTAATAAAAAGAGTATGATACTTGACGGGAAAGACTCAATATTAGGCAGGCTCTCTTCCGTTGCAGCCAAGGCTGTATTGGAGGGGGAGCAGGTAGTCATAGTAAACGCAAGAGACATAGTGATAGTTGGCGATAAAAATTCCATATTAAAGAAATACACGGAAAGAAGGCGTATAGGGACTATGTCAAAAGGGCCTTTCTTTCCAAGGGACATTAATGGGATAGTCAGGAGGGCGATTCGCGGCATGATCAGACGGAAACGTTATCATGGCAGGATGGCATTTAAAAACCTACGTGTGTTCGAAGGTGTACCCGAAGAATACAAGGACGCAGAAAAAATGAACATAGCAAAAGTCAAGATGGACCGTCCCGTAAAAAGAGTTAAAATAGGAGAACTGTCGAATATACTTAAGTACAGGAAGGTATGAATAAAAACATCATCTTTATAGCAAAGAGGAAGACCGCTATGGCTTACGGATCCATAAAAGAAGGCAGCGGCAGGATATACATAAACAATAAATCGTTCGAAGGCTGGCCTGACAAGATGGGCAGGCTCATGATAAAGGAGCCTCTTGTCTTATCCGGGGATATATACAAAAAATACGATATAGAAGTGAGGGTAAGCGGCGGCGGTAATATGTCGCGTGCTCAGACTATACGCGCTGTAATAGCGAAGGCCCTATCTAAAAAAGAGAAATCCCTAAAAAAGATATTTTTAGAATATGACAGGACTCTTCTCGTAGATGATAAGAGACAGACAGAGCCGCAGAAACCTTACCGCAGCGCTGCGAGGGCACTGAGACAGACGAGTTACAGATGATACTTCGATAGAAGCAGGGTACGACGATAGTAGCATCCAATAAATAAATTAGGTGGCAGGCATGTGCGATGTCTGCATCAGGAAACAGATTGGATACGACGATGATAGCATTTCAATAAATAGACTGGGGTATACAAATTCTTAAAAGGATACCTCCTATTTTTATGTCTCCTTAACTGTGAAATTAACTTGCCGTCGCCACGACGTTAAACTATTTATTTACTCTTTATATTTCTCTATTATATGAGCCTGACGCACAAATCCCAGTCAGCCTTAGAGTACATGATGACCTATGGCTGGGCCATCCTGATTATTGTCATCGTGGCCGCCGTCCTCTACTCTTTCGGTATCTTCTCCCCATCTTCAAGCATATCAGCGACAATAACAGGCTTCTCAGGGGCAGGAGTCACGGCGGCAAGCTGCATAAACTCCGTAAACAACCAAATACTAGCCTTATCCATAACAGACAACACCGGTTATCTCATAAATATAACAAAGATAAACACCACTGGCAACAATGGCATAGATATATCCCAAAATGTTGGCTCCATATTGAGTAACGGCGATTCTGCAGTGTTTTACGTCAACGAGGCGTGCAACAAGTCTTCTTCCTCCTATTCCGCGTCTGTCACTATAACATACACAGAGCCTGGTCAGCCTTTACCTGGTCCTTATCTATCCACAGGAAAGATTGCTAACATACAATCTAATTCTAACCTTGACAAAGTAGCTAAATTTAATGGGTTAAACAGCATAATAACAACACCTTTATTATTTAGATCAAATACTTTCACAGTCGTATACTGGGTCAATGGACAAAGTACGTCCAAGATGACAAGCGGAAATGGTTATACTATGTTTGGTTCCAATGGAACAAATTCTATTACATCTTTTCTTAATAACGGAGGTGGTGCAGGAGCTTCATGTGGTCTCGGAGACGAAGAAATTGGACTAAATGGGTCTTTTGATCATGGACTTGGAGTAAATGGAGGTATACAGACTATGGTTACAATTTCTGTTAGTAACGGTACCGTGACCTATTATGTTAATTCTACAGGACCGTGTGTTGGTTCTGCTATACCACGTGGCATTTACTCATTGAATTATATAACTTTTGGAGGAGTTTCTTCTGGAGGAAACAATTATGGTATAAGTTTTTTCAACGGGACACTTGCAAATTTTCAACTATATGACAATGTTCTTTCCCCTAGTTTTGTTAATTCATTGTTTTCTCACGGTATAGGAAGCGCACCCATACCAAACGCTGGTCTGGTGGGTTGGTGGCCTTTGGACGGCAATGCGAACGATTATAGTGGGAACAATAACAACGGCGTTGCAATAAACGTCCAATGGGTATCTCCTTAAAGCAAAATATATTAAATCTGTGAGGGTACATAATATATAAAAAGTTTCCCCGTCTAAGAAACTATTTAAAGGAGATGCACTTTTATATGATATGGAACGTAAAGTTATCGAGCAGTATCTTATAAATAAGAAAGAGGAGATAAGATCGCTTACTGTGAAAGAGAGACTGGTACCTTTTGAAGTTTCAAAGCAATTTGTAGCGGTCATAGTCGGTGCCAGAAGAACTGGTAAGACATATAGTGTGCTAGATTTTTTGTTAAATAAGTTGAGATTAAAGGATTCCGACTTTTTATACTTGAACTTGGAAGATGTAGATCTAGATGGTTTTACGAATAAAGATATCTCTGATGCCGTAAATGTACATCAGCAAATATATGGTGTGCTGCCTTACGTTGTATACATTGACG
This sequence comes from Candidatus Parvarchaeota archaeon, assembly GCA_023380585.1. GTDB lineage: Archaea > Nanobdellota > Nanobdellia > Parvarchaeales > Parvarchaeaceae > Parvarchaeum. The sequence goes on from JAMCRN010000020.1 coordinate 37,189, forward strand.
AGCCACAAGTAGTTCAGGGCTGGGAAAAAGCCATTTATTCCCTCCATGAAAAGAAGCTCTTTAAGATAATAATAACCGGCTCTTCATCAAAGCTTTTAAGCAAGGAGATAGCCTCAGCTTTAAGAGGTAGAACATTGACCTACTTTATTTATCCTTTATCATTTAAAGAATACTTATTATTTAAGGGAATTACTCCTAATGAGAGAGAGCCATTGCCGAGTTATATAAAGAATAAGATAATGTACGAGCTATCAACATATCTGACTATGGGGAGCCTTCCAGACGTTGTCATAAACCCGCCGATTTCATCAAAATTCTATAACGATTATATCGATCTGATAATCTTTAGAGACATAGTCGAAAGATTCGGAATAAAAAACATAGGTATCATCCGACTTGTAATAAAATCGTTGATAACTTCCTTTTCGAAACAAGCATCGATACATAGCATGTATAAAGTTCTGAAAGGCAGCGGACAGAAAGTAAGCAAAAAAACACTGTATTCTTACGTTTCACTATTAGAGGACGCATACTTTTCTTTTCAGTTAAAAAAGTTCAATTTTTCGAGCAGGAAATCAGAACTGAGCATACCGAAGACTTACTTGAATGACTGGGGTGTCGCGTCTACGATGTTAGATCTCAAAACAGAAATCGGAAGAACGATGGAAAATGCCGTCTTTATAGAATTAAAACGCAGACAAACGCAGAATGATAGGCTCTATTATAGTGATGTTGGTGATGAAATAGATTTTGTTAAAGTTGAAAAGAATAGGGTTTCAAATCTTATACAAGTAACATACGCGTCGAGTAAAAACGAAATAAAAGTTAGAGAGGTAGAAAATTTATTAGGCGGGTCTATAAAACTTAAGTGTGATAATCTCTTAGTTATAACCTGGGACTATGAAGCCGAGGAGAAAGTCAAAGGCAAGAAGATAAAGTTCGTTCCGCTGTGGAAATGGCTCCTTGATGTTTAAACTTCTTTCTAGCAAAAGCCATATTAAGACTTTCCGCTGTCTTACAAAAAACTATTTATTTACTCTCTCTATTTCTCTATTATATGAGCATGACGCATAAATCCCAGTCAGCCCTAGAGTACATGATGACCTATGGCTGGGCCATTCTCATAATAGTCATCGTAGCCGCAGTCTTATACTCCTTAGGTATCTTCTCCCCATCCTCAAGCATATCATCCACAGTCACAGGCTTCTCCAATCTAGGCTCAGTAGCAGCTAACTGCATATACAACGAGGGATTAATAATAAGCCTGGGTAACTCAGTCGGTTACCCTATAAACGTAACCACAATAAACATAACAGATACCTCATCCTCAACCACCACAAATGCACAGATAAACAGCATAATATCTCCTTCCTCCAAGGCTATCTTCCTGATACCAACCGTATGTCCAGCAGCAGGCTCCCATTACTCCATATCAGCCACAGTATCATACACAGAGCCAGGACAGGCATTGCCAGGCCCATACCAGTCAAAAGGTAGCGTCACAGGGACAGTATTATCCTCCGATTCAGCCCAGCAGATATCCTATTCAGAGCCTCTGACAATAGACCCTCCCTCCTCCCAAGATCCTCCATCCCCCTTCCAGCAGATGATAAACATAACCTCCTCAGCCCCAGGATGGAGCCACATCTCATCCTCTCCCTTCGGTCAGAACGTTGAATTCACCTATTCCAACGGCACAGTAATACCCTCATGGCTGGAAAACTACACATCTTCCCATGCGATATGGTGGGTAAAGCTCGCATCTTACGGCTCCCAGACCATCTTCATGGACTTCGCCCCTACCTCAACCAATCTATTCAATACAGTAAACGATGGTGAAGCTTCTCAGCTTTCCGCTAGTTATGGTGATTACAATGATATGCTTAATGTAATGCAACCTGGATTAGAATATCAGATATGGTACCAGCCAGGATATTCAATTGAGAGTCCAAATTCGGTACTCGTTGGAGTCCCTGTAGGGAAAAACGTTCCTCTGAATTCTCCTGCGGGAATCTCTTACTCAAAAGAAGGTCCCTTTATCACAAATTCAAGCGGTACATATTTTTCGGGTGCAGGCTATGAAACTAGTACACCAATATCCGGCTATGCTATACTTAACAACAATAATGTCCTTGGTCAGATTCCATTTGAAAACCCTCCGATTATTAATGGGACAGGTTACGAATTTCAGATAAAGTTTATAGGTTTTATAGAAGTTAATCAATCAGTTAATTTTACGTTTGTCTATGATGATGGTATAATAGCAGGTATTGGGTATGGAACGAATACATCAAATGGTGCTTACTGGCTCTCAAGTCTCTATCATGGGAATCTTAGAAGCGGGCCTATAAGTTGGGATGGTAATAGTGGTCCTAGTTATGGTGTATGGGATCATCCGGGAGTATACAGGTTTGAAATTGAATATTCGCAAGGTGCAGGCGGTGCTGGTATGAATGTACTTACTAATGTTACTGCATCTTATTATTATCCCAAGTACCCTCCAAATGGTGTTATGCCTTCCGTGAGCTTCGGAAGCGTGTCTTGAAACTACAATCAAATATAATCGTCTCATGTCTAAACTGTAAACACCAAAGTCTGCCTTCTCAAGTATATTCATTATAGCCATCTTGATTCACAGACTTCGGTCCGACTTCCGACAGGAGTGGATATAAACAAGAGACACGATTCTGTTGGAAACTATTTATTTTCTCTCACTATCTATCTTATATGTTTCACACGCACAAATCACAATCAGCCTTAGAGTACATGATGACCTACGGCTGGGCCATTCTCATAATAGTCATCGTAGCAGCAGTCCTCTACTCTTTCGGTATCTTCTCCCCATCTTCCTCCGTCTCTGTCACCGTCACCGGGTTTGCAGGGTTTAATGTGGAAACGAACTGCGTAGCCGGTGGCACTCTTGTGATGTCGTTGAACAACGGCATAGGTTATCTTATAGATCTCCATAATGCAACCATCCACTTATCTAACGGCTCCAGCTTAAGTGAACCTATGGACTATTATCTTGCGCCAGGGGATTCGCACACTTTTTTCTTTCAAAATGCTTGTCCTGACATAACAGGGACGTATTACAACGATAGGATATCTATAAACGGCACGGAGTCGAACGCCCTGAATTCTTTGTATATAATTTCTGGTTCTGTGAGTGGACATGTGGGCGCTTTGGTACCTTACCAGGTGCTTGAAGTCATAAAGACGGAGGGGTTCCCCACCGCGAACGCTATAAGTCCTAATGGTTACTATGTATGGCAGCCAGATCAAGCAAACGGAACATTGTCAGTGGTTAACGTTGTATCCGCCTCCATAATAAACACCTTAAGCGGGCTTCCGTCAAGGTCCGTAGTTTTCTCAAAAAACGGCAGCCAAGCTTTTGTGGCAGGGAATTCCTTCAATATGCCGAATTCAATAAATTATCTGGTATCTATAAACACGTCTAATTATAAGGTCATAGGAAATATGAGTGGGGTATGCGACCCGCAGATACTGTCCCTGTCTACAGACACAGGCATACTTCTAGTGCCCCCTTGGAACCCGTTTAAGCATTGCGGTCTTTTGGCTATAAACTCATCTAAATTTTCTATAATAGACAATGCTTCCATGGACGGTTTTTTAGCCTGGTCGGCGGTAGAAAGCCCGAACGGCAAGTATATCTATCTTACTGACTCGCCAAACGACACAGTGTCTATAATGAACGCTTCGACCTACAAGATAATAAAAAATATAAGTGGTTTTGTCAGCCCAGATTCCGTGGTCTTCAGCCTGGATAGTCAATATGCTTACATAGGCAACGGAAAGTACCTGACGACGATAAACACGTCTTCCATGCAGATAATATCTAACATAACGGTAACCCCTGTTAACGGTGTGAGCGGCCTGACCATATCATCGAATGGAAAGTACATTTATGCATCCATATGCGGAGAGAACGTAATCCCAGTAATCTCAACTTCCACCGAAAAAACCATCTATAACATAACTTTAAGCGGTTATCCATCAAATGCCTGTATGTCTTACGCTTCTCTCGACCTTTCAAATAATCTATTGTACATAGCTTCCGCAAGCCTGAATCTTCTGTTTGTCATAAGCGTTTGAATCGATCATAAAAATCTTCGGTAGAATTTTTTTCCCCTGGTAATCTTTGAATCACTGTTAATATTATAAAGTATTTAAAGACATTTTTACTTAATATGAAATGAAAGCCGGCACGTACATTTTGTTTATTACGATATCTGTAGCATTGATTTTCTCTCTCCAATACGGTGGATTTAACTTATACGGTCAGTCGGCCTCAAACGGCCATATAATCGTCAAAGGCCATGGTCCTGCTCTGAGCAATGTAGTATATTCATTAAACTGGGCAGGATACGTAGCCGCGTCTAGCTTCTCGTCTCCAAGCGCTACAGTAAGCAGCGTGAGCGGATCTTGGATAGTGCAAACTGCAAACCCGACCAAGAAGTCGACTTACTCTGCACAGTGGATAGGCATAGGAGGTTACTTCTCAAATGATAATTCCCTCATACAGACAGGGACTTCTTCTGACTATTCAAATGGTGCATCTTATTACGCATGGTATGAGCTTCTTCCTGCCTCTGAAACACAGATAACTAATCTTATTATAAGACCGGGGGATAATATTTCCGCGTCGATAAAAGAAATAAAGTCATTCGGAAGCGTGCAGGAGTGGAACATAACAATAAAGGATGTTACATCAAAAGAGACTTTCTCTAAGCTCGTTAATTACAGTTCTTCAATGCTTTCTGCAGAATGGATAGAAGAAAGGCCGGCTTTCTGTACTGCGGTGATGTGCAGGCTGACGACTCTGTCTGATTTTGGTACTGCATATTATGGAATGGATTATACCAATGTACCGTTCACTAATTATGCTACTATAAACAGCACGAGCGGTTATATAGGAGATTTCAATAACCAGGACATAGTCATGGTCAATAACAACGGCGCCGTAATAGCTTCTCCATCAAGTCTTAATACGAATGGTAGCAGTTTCACGGTCCAGGAGTCTTCCAGCAGCAGCCCACACGGCGGTAAAAACAAATAAAAATAACTTTAGGTCAAAACAGCTACCAAAAATCTTATCTTACCTTTATTTCTGTTATCAAGACACCTATCTTTTTAAGCAGTTTTCTAAATAGAACCATTATAGCAATGCCGGCAAAAAGTATAAGTATACCTGTGAGTGGCACCCTATAAAGGAGGAAAGCCATGGCTATCCCTAAGGCAGGAGGATGTTCGCTGTCTGTCTCAAAAAGAAGCAAAGACACAAAGAAGATTATCAATCCTGCGATAAGATAAAAGTTTATGTATGCGCTGGCTGAGAACCCTATATAGCCGATTATCCCTGCTATAACATAGCTTTTCACGAATCTGCTTGTCTTCGCGGCTTTCGAATACGGCATCATGAAAATTATAAAAGCGCTGCTCGCAAAGGACGTGAAGATAAGGGCAGACGCTCCAAAAGCCGTCCTTATACCGAAGTTTATCTGGTCTAGCGTGAATATCAATATCACAAGAACTATAGAAGTCGTAAGGAGAGGTATTATTATGTTCTCTCTATTTCTCTTATGTTTCCTTTTCCTATATTCTGAATGTCTATATTCTTTAGTCATCTTGACCTGTTCTTTATAGCTTTTACTGCATCTCTTATAAAGTCGTCCACGGTTAGGCCGTACTCCGTCTTACCGTCCCGTCCCCTAAGAGCTATGGTATTATTTTTTTCTTCTTTGTCGCCTATCACTATAAGAAAAGGTATCTTTTCTAACTGTCCTGACCTTATCTTATAGTCCAATGTTGAATTCCCATCATCAATGTCTACTCGTAAACCTTCTTTTTTTAGCCTGTCAAGGAGTTTATGCGCATAGTCTTTATTTCTTTCGGTTATAGTCAAAACTCTGGCCTGTACTGGAGAAAGCCAGAGAGGTAGGTCTCCCTTGCCATTTTCCAGTATTATTCCCATGAACCTCCCTATAGACCCCATTATAGAACGATGTATAACCACAGGAAAATGCTCCTTGTTGTCCTTTCCAACATATGTCGCTTGGAATCTCTGTGTAAGGTTAAAATCTATCTGTATGGTGGACGTGGCATATGCATATTCTGGTTTTCCGCTGAAGTCGAGTACGTAAACGTCTATCTTAGGTCCATAGAAAGCACCATCGCCCTCCTTCACAGTGTATTTGTAACCAGACTTTGTTAACGCCTTCCTTAATGCTTCCTCCGACGCGTCCCAAATCTCATCGGAACCGATCCTCTTTTCCGGCCTCGTCGCCAATACGAACATAGGTTTCAAGTCGAATTTTTCATATATCTCCTTCATCATCTCGAATATCCTTAGTATCTCTTCTTCTATCTGTTCCTCTGTTACATATATGTGTGCATCATTCTGCTCAAGTATCCTTGTCCTAAGCAATCCATCCAGGGTACCTTCTAGTTCATATCTGTGCAGAAAGCCGTAGTCCGCAAGTCTTAAAGGCAGATCTCTATAACTTCTGGTCCGAGTTTTGAAAGCGATGACTGAAAATGGACAGTTCATCGGTTTAAGACCGTACTCCTCATTTTCCGAAGAGAACGGAGATACTTTATACATGTTCTCTCTGTATTTATCGAAATGACCACTCGTTTTCCAAACATCTATCTTGGCTATTATTGGCGTTATTATCTCCTGGTAGCCGTATTTTAGATCCAGTTCCCTAGCAAATCTTATCAGTTCATTATATACCACTGTACCATTCGGCAGGAAAAATGGAGATCCAGGGGATTCTTCCGAGAAAAAGAACAAACCAAGCTCCTTCCCTATCTTTTTATGGTCGTGTTCCTTCCTCTCCTCGATCATTTTTAGGTACTCGTCCATGTCTTTCTTGGAAGGGAAACTTATACCATATATGCGGGTCATTACCTCTTTGCTGCTGTCTCCTCTCCAATATGCGCCAGCAACTTTCAAGAGCTTTAAGGCTTTTACGTAGCGTGTGGATGGTATGTGCGGCCCTCTGCATAAGTCGGAGAACTCCCCATTTGAGTAAAATGACACGGTTCCTTTTAGATTATCAAGTATTTCTAGCTTGAATTTGTTGTTTGCAACTTCTTTTTTTGCCTCTTGTACAGTTTTTTCTGTTCTTATAAACTTTAAATCTTCATCTACTACTTTTTTTGCTTCTTTTTCTATTCTTTCCAGGTCGTTGTCCCCAATCTTTAAGTTATAAAAATCATAGTAGAAGCCTTCATCTATCGATGGACCTATACCGAGGACAGCATCAGGATAAAGCCTCTTGACTGCCGTAGCAAGTATATGGGTAGAAGAATGCCAAAAAACCTTTTTCCCTTTGTCCGAATCAAAACCGAAGAAATCTATCTTAGCGTCCCCAGGTATATTTCTAGAAAGATCAAATAATTCACCATTTACTTCTGCTACAAGTATCGGTTTAAGGTCAATACCGATCTTTTTAGCTACTTCTACTGGTGTAACTTTCCCCTCAAATATGTATTTTTTCCCTTTATACTCTATTTGCATAGTTTAATTAATACGCCTAAAAATAAAAGCTTGAAAAACGCATTTGGTTTTCATTTGTTATTTAATATAGTGTGAAGATTTATACACCTACCGTGCGTCTGATCAAACAAATCTTAACGTTCTCGATAAAAGATAAATATCTGTATAGGTATCCATATAAATGGTAATTGGCCATAAAAGCCAGTCAGCATTGGAATACATGATGACCTACGGCTGGGCCATCCTCATCATAGTCATCGTAGCCGCAGTCCTATACTCCCTAGGTATCTTCTCCCCATCCTCAAGCATATCATCCACAGTCACAGGCTTCTCCAATCTAGGCTCAGTAGCAGCTAACTGCATATACAACGAGGGATTAATAATAAGCCTGGGTAACTCAGTCGGTTA
>JAMCRN010000021.1 GCA_023380585.1 Candidatus Parvarchaeota archaeon
ATCTGAAACTGAACCAAGTCTTTCTGGTACATCAGTACAGCAGACGTTCCGCGTTTCTTGTTCATGAAACTTACCACTATTTCAGTGACAGGCGATGATATATCATATGGCAGGTTTGCGACTATCTTTGTAGTGTCTTCTGGTATGTTTGTCACAAGTATATCGGCGTTGATAAACACTATGTTTTTCATCCCGTCTAGCTTCATTTTTGCCTCGTCAAGAAGGTATATATCCTTCTCTACAGCATAGACTTTTCCAGCCATTTCTGCTAAAAGCCCAGTGAGACGTCCGTCCCCGCTGCCTATCTCAAGTACGACATCCTCGCTTTCTATTTCCGCAGAATCGACTATCTTTTTCGCGACGCCGGTATCCCTAAGAAAGACTTGGTTATTTTTCATATCAGTATCTTAAGTATCTGCCCGTTTTTTACAGGCTCATCGTTTTTGACCTTAAGTCCCGTCCTGCAGTCTATTGCGCCCTTGTAAGCTTTGGCGAAGTCCGAGTGTACAAGCTCTGCGACATCTTTAGGTGTCGCCATCTGGTCTACTATGTATGCGTCTGGAAGGACCCTTCCGTTCGCGTCAGATAGGTTCTTTTCGTCTTGCACTGTAAAGACTACCTTGCATTTTTTTATGGATAAGACAAGGCGGTTCAATATCTCCTGCACACCTGTGCTGCCGTGAGCCTTTATTATGTTTTCGACTATGCGTATCGCCCGCTCCTGCTCAGGCGTTAGTTTCTTTACCCTTTCTATCTTACCTTTTCTGTAAGATATAAACCCGTGTCTCTCCGCTTCTTTTATCGTCAATTCTGCGGCGGCTGAGCATGGCATGAACTCATACGGAAAACTGGACCTTAAACGCTCTACCGCTCTATCTGCATCGTCTGATGCATCCATCTTGTTGCAGGCGACTATCATCGGCTTTGTCGTCTTTAAGATGTAATCCGCTATTGCTTCGGCAGAACTATCAGATACCGAATCCGCACGTACTGCCTTTACCGCTTCCCTTACCCTCTCCAGAGAGATGCCTAACCCGGATAGGTTCTTTTGTATTTCCTGGGATAGGTCGAGCCCGCTTTTGGCTTTAGCGCGCATTATTACGTTCTTGAGCCATATTCTCATCTCCGAATCTACCATCCTGACGTCGTTAGCCGGGTCATAATCAGAAGTCTTATTCCCTCCAGCGTCTGTCTTTCCGGAAATGTCTATGACCTGTATCAGAGCATCAGCTTCCATCGCTTCGCTCAGGAATTTGTTACCTAGGCCTTTGCCAGATGAAGCGCCCTGTATCAACCCAGCTACGTCTATCACCTCCAGTGGCACGAGTCTTTCTCCGTCAATGCACGGCGAATTATGCGGCTGGCATTTCGTGCCAAATTCCTTTTCAGGACATTCGACTCTTACATATGCGATCCCTCTGTTCGGTTCTATCGTTGTGAAAGGCCTGTCTTCTATCTCTACTTCCTCCATAGTTATCGCCTTGAAGAAAGTGCTTTTACCGACGTTAGTTCTGCCTATTATTCCAATCTTCATAAAAACGAGACTATTATCAACGTCAGGAATGAAACAAAAATGAATACCGTCTGGTACTTTATAGTCTCTGTCAGGTCCGTCTTTAGCGCGTTGTACATCGCAAGCAGTACCATGTTCGTCACAATGAGAACCGCCGCGACTGCATAATAAAAGAAGCTGCTTAGGTAAGCGGAAGAGCCAAGTATCACGCCGGTAATGACCGAAAATATATAATAATTTATGTTGTCTGCCTTTATCTTCCTTGCAGATTTTATTATCTCTTCCTCCGTGCTTACCCCTATAAAGTACCCTGCAAGCATTGAAAACGACACTAGCAGCACAATAAGTATCTTACCGGTGACCGAAAGCATTAGTTTTAATACATGCGTATCAATAAATATATTTACAGTAAACCAAGTTATGCCTACGATAGGAACAGAAGATTCGGACTTAGAACAGGAAAAGGTCCTTGTAGCATCCAACAGCATATACGGGTTCATGCGCTCCATCTCAAAGTTCGTAATGTCATTTGTAGTAAGCATCTTTTTAGTGAGGTTTCTTGGGCCTGTAAACTACGGAGTATATTCTGTCGTGATAATATACTGGGGCATATTTTCGGTTATAAGCTCGTATGGGATAGACGGCGTCCTGGTCTATGCCATAGCAAAATATCGCGCGTCTAACCAGCTCGACAGGATAAATTCTATATTAAAGAAATATGCGATAGCTCTGCTTATAAGCTCAAGCGTCGTTTCGCTGGTCATGTTTGCCTTGGCCGGCGTGATAAGCGGCCTATACCACCAGCCGGTAATGGCCAATCTTCTGCGTATACTTGCGATAGGCCTTGTCCTCTACACTTTTATAGATAGGTTCTTCTATCCTGTTTATACCGGTTATCAGAAGATGAAGTACGGTTTTGTAGTGGGGATATTGTTCGATTCCCTCCGTATAGTCCAGCTTGTCATAGTATACCTTGGGTTCGGCCTTCTCGGGCTCATAACTTTCTATGATGTGATATATCTTTCCGTAGTATCGGTGTCGGTGTTTTTCGTATACAAGATAGTCAAGAAGAACCGAAGGAAGCTTCCAGTAAGACCATCCGATGTGCCTGTCTTAAACAGCTACAGGAAATTCTCATACGGTACATCTCTCATATCGTCGTTGTACGGGCCGTTCATAACGATTTTCCTCGGCGCGGTAGCACCCAATCTGCAATTCGTGAGTTTTTACAGAGTCGGCATACTTATGGCGGGTATCATAGGGATGCCGGCTGCCGCCATCGGCTCCGCGTTTTTTCCTACGATAACAAAGTACTTCCACAGAAAAGATATGAAGAGGTTTTACAGGCTGCAGAAGATACTCTTGAGGTATTCTGCATTGATCACATTGCCGTTGGTCATCGGCTCCATAGTAGCAGTAGGTCCGCTAGTGAGTTTTCTTTACCGTTCTGCTTTTTCCGGAGCCGAGCTTCCTTTTGTTATAATGCTCGTTGCCGTGCTTATAACCGGCATCTTCGGACCAGTATCTGTTGTCCTAAGCGCAATAGGTCGCCAAAAATTCTTCATGTATTCCACGATAGGCGGGGCGATAGTAGGGGTCTTAATGACGTTGTTTCTCGTCCCAGCCCTGCTGTCGGTCGGAGCGGCCGTGGTCTATCTAGGGGTAAGCCTGAGCATGCTCTCTATAAACCTGTTCTTCTCCCTTAAATATATTCATATAGACATGCCTGTCATGGCGATATTGAAAGGCGCCGCCGCTGCAGGAGTGATGGGTGTGCTTATCCACTTCCTTTTGATTATGGTAAAAAGGCTGTTTTTCCTACCCTTCATACTCATATTCTCTCTGGCGGTCTACCTGGTATTGATATATATGATGGGCGCGATAAACCGGCAGGACATAGCCTTTTTATCGCGGCTGCTTAGGGTATCAAGACTTCTGAGAAAGCTGGGGCTGCAGAGATGATAGTCTTTTGTCCTTGGTTTTCAAGAATATACGGCCTGAGAGTATCAGACGGATCACAAAAATCTTAAATAAGATGGGAGATAAAATAGAAGTAGTGGAACTAAACCCGAGATTAGCAAGATTGGACTTTGATGAGAGGTCAAACAGGCTATTCTCCGGAGGAACGGAGATAGTGCCCTCTGTCAGGAGACTGTCAGAGATGAAGGATGTCCTTTTCAATAAAAACTTCATTAACAGGAAAAACCAGAACGACGTCCTCTACTACATGTACAGGAATGCCGGCGTCGACAAGAACCCTACAGTTTTCCAGGCGCATACGATAAGATACGACGTAACTGCGATAATGGATTACGACCTCGGAGGCGAATTCAATAAGACTCTCGGGCATTACCATCCTATCGCAGAGAACGGCCTTTCTTACCCAGAGCTGTATGAGGTCCTGTACGGAGAAGTGATGTACCTGCTTCAGAAGAAACAAGATGATGGAAGCTATGATGTGATGCTGATAAGGGCGAAAAAAGGCGACAAAGTTATAATGCCGCCCAACTACGGGCACATATCTATAAACATAGGCAAAAGCGTTCTGATAGAAGCCAATCTGGTCAATTCCACATTTAAATCGGATTATAAATCCATAAGCAGCATGGGCGGCGGTGCGGTATACGTAACCAACAATAAGGACGTAATAATAAACAAAGCTTATTCCGGGAAGGTTTCGATAACGTACAAAGATGCGGCTAAACCGGGATTTTTGGGCGAAGGGAGCATATACGACGAATACGTTTCCCATCCAGAGCATTTCCGTTTCCTCAACAGACCCGATTTTCTGCTTTGGAAGCACGACGAATGGGAGATAGAAAGCCAGTCTTTCTGAGCGAGTAAAGCTTAAAAAACAAAAGATGTTCAGTATAGTATTGGATTTCTGATGGATCAAATGGAAGAAAACAATGAGATTAAAAAAATAGAGGAGAAAGAGAAGAAAGTAGAGCACGAGCTGTCAGAAGAAGAGAAGCGCTTGTCGAAGGAGATAGAGTACTTGGAGAAAACAAGGGTAGAGGTAAAAAAACTCGAGGCGGAATCGAAAAAAGCCGAGGGTAAAGAGCGCATAACGGACATAGAGATACAATTAAACACTGACTCTTTAAAAAAAGTAACCAGGGTTTTGTACGACATAATGATAAAAAAGAGGGTCTTGTTCTATCTGCTCTTGGTACTTGCAGTGCTCATAGGCGTTATGATAAGGACTTCCAGTCTTCCAGCCCTTGGCGCGTCCCCATTGATAGGTAACAACTACCTGAATGCAGGAGGCTCGCTTACTGGTCTAGATCCCTATATATTTTATATAGAGATGAACAATATCCTTAGCACCGGCAACGTGCCTGCCGTCGAGCATCTGGAATATCTTCCCCTAGGGCTCCCTACGCGGGCCGATGAACTTATGATATCGTTTTTTGGAGCTTACAGTGCTAGGCTTTTGGACCCGGTGATAAAAGGTGCGACTCCTATGACTTGGTTCATGCTTTATCCTCCGTTCGTTACCATCTTCTCTACGCTTCTTCTGTTTTTCATATGCTTGGCGCTGTTCGGGGACTATTGGGTCGCTTCTCTAAGTGCTTTCGTATTCCCCGCATTTTTGACCTTCTTAAGCAGGTCTACAGCCGGATTTTCCACGAAAACGGCGATGGGCTACATGTTCATCCTTCTGTCGATATATTTCCTCGTAAAAGCCTTGAAATCCGAAAAGACGAAGTCAAAGCTGATTTATGGCGTAATGCTCGGGATATCGACCGGTCTGGCTTCAGCGGCCAGCGGATACGATCAGTATCTTATAATAACTGTGCCAGTGACTTATCTTCTACTTATACTGTTTGATTACGCAAGGAAAGGGGATCTATATGCATACCTCGCTTTCGGGCTCTGGGTGCCGATAAACGCATCCTTCGTTTCGCTATCAGCTGACAAGCTGATAAGCGACCCATTGTTTTATCCGATGTATGTCGTGTATATAACAGTCTTGTTTAAGGCCCTTGTCTATGATAAATACAGCAAGAAATTAAAGATACCGCTGATAAATCACGGTCTGTCTTCTGCTTTGTACGGCATACTGATATCGGTCGCGGCCATCGCCATATTGGGGCTGCATGAACTCGGCAGAGTAGCCTCAAAGCTGATATCCGAGGTGAGCTCTCCCCTTGGCGTGGGGGTAGCGAACCCTGTGACCCAGACGATAGCTGAATACGCGAAGATAACGCTATCGCAGAGAGTCAGCGATTATAACTTTCTGGTCGGGATCTCCGGAGGGAGCATAGGATTAAACTTCTTGCTTCTTTCATTGGGTGCAATCTTCATTCTCTATTTTGTGCTTAGGAGGTTCAAGCACTGGTATGTGCCTTTCCTGCTTTCCCTTCCATTCATATTGGTCATGAACGGCGGCTCATACACGCCGGGACCGGAGTCAGCTTCGGTTTTCTCCGTCTTTGTTCTGGCTTCTTTCATCCCGATAGCTTTCATGATATTGAAAGAGCATAAGAAAATAACGAAGATGAACAATACAGTGATTCTAGTCGCGGCTTTGACTTTAGTCTCGATAATCCTTTCATTTGCTCTGTTTAACTACAATCAGACGTCCAATTACTATAAGTACGGGGCCTTCGGTCTTGCCATAATCCTTATAGGTACCATTGCGTTCGATAAGAGAGATGACGGTGCAGCTTCATATTCAGTATATCTGCCTGTCCTGGCTTTTTTCATCCTGGCCACAGTCCTTTCAAACGTAGAGAGCAGACTGCTGGAGCCGACCGAGCTTGCTGCTGCCATACTCATACCGTTTGCAGTGGTCCTTTCCTTTAAGAATGTTTATTACTATCTGGAAAAATGGCTTTCCGGATCAAAGCGTACTAAGATCCTGATAGCGGCTGTCGTTGTAGTGATAGCATTTGCCTTCGTAGTACTCGACATTTACACCAGTCTTAGCCTGTCCTATGTCTCTGCGCAGCAAAGCGGAAGCGGACTGGCCCTTTGGGGCCCATCATTATTGTGGGTAAATCAGAACACTCCCACAAACTCATCGATAATATCATGGTGGGACTATGGATATTGGGAAGAAGCCATAGCTAACCGCACGACTGTTGCTGACGGCAGCAACGCATACGGCTACCAGTCCATGATAGCCAAGTACTTCTTTGAGGCTACTTCCCCCTACGAATACGCTACATATCTTCACTACATACACGAGCCTACTTATGCTGTGATAAGCGGGAGCGAAGTCCTTAAATTCTCAGCCATCTCCACGATAGCTCTGAATTATACGCAATTTACGCCATTTCCGCAGGTCCCTAATGCTATTAAAAATTCACAGAATATAGGGGCTTCAGGATACGAATATCTGGAAGAATTCGGGGGCAACGGCGCTAACGTTGGGCCATTGGAAGCGAACATAAAGATAAACGGCACTGAATGGAACGGCTCTGATACATTAGTCGTGGCCATTCTTGTGCCTTTCAACTTCACAAACGGCACGTTCTCCTCAGGAAATCCTTACGGTGTACTTTATAATGGGCTGACTCAGCAGGAATCCACCCCTCTTCCATTTGACGGGGCCTGTACGTATGGAGTAGGCTGTAAAAACGTGACTTCAGACGGGATACCAGGAGCAGTTCTTGCCTTAGATCCTAGCAACACGGCTTACTTGCATATAGGCGGCTACAAGCAGTCGCCTTCAGGCTATCTAACTGCGCCGATAAATCTCTCAAATTACGGCAACCAGCCAGGCGTGCTTTTCATGCCGCAGAAGTCATTGGATACGCTTTTTGTAAAATTATACCTGCTGAACGAGACAGTGCCAGGGTTCAAACTGGTATTCTCAGACGGAATGCCTGTAAATTCCTTGTTAAGCATAAACAATCAGGTCCTCCCTAATATAAACATATATGAGATAAATTATTCTCAGCTTTCGCCATACATGCTTACCGGAGAATGCTCAGTATCCACATCCGCGCCGAATTACTGCGCGAATCTTAATTATCTTCCAGCAGTGTTCGGTAATTATTCAAGTAAAATAAGCAGTACGCCAATACCATAACCATATGAGAATAATAATATCAGGGCTCACAGCGTCTGGTAAATCGACACTTGCAAAGAGATTGGCCGATTACTTCGGTCTTGAGTATTTCTCCGCAAGCTCGAAACTAAGAGACATAATGAAATATGGAGATTTCAAGTTCTGGGAATCGAAGAAAGGGATAGAGGCGGTCAAGTTCAGATTGAAGCATCCGGAATACGACCGTAAACTGGATGCGTATGTTCTTTCCTACTTAAAAAAACACGATAACATAGTAATGGACAGCTGGGTAGCATCATGGAAGTTTTACGGAAAAGCCATAAAGATATATCTAAAATCCGACTTGGAGACGCGTGCACGCAGGGTATCTTCCAGGGATTCAACACCGTACAAAAGCGCACTTAAGTTCATGAGGGAGAAAGATAAGCTGACGACGGAAGTCTATCGCAAACTTTACAAGATGGACATAATAAATGACATGTCGCCATTCGATTTAGTCATCGATTCTTCCGAATTGTCGATGCCCGAGCGCGATTCAATCTGTATCTCTTTCATATCCGCTTTAAGCAGAAAATGAAGCATAGCAGCCGTTTTAAGCGGAAACATATTTTAATTAAGCCTGCGTGCTAAATGTCGGTATGGGACTCCCATTCGAAAACGTTAAAAGGAGGACCATAGTGCTACGTGAGGAGGCGACAGACAGTGGATACGGCCTGAATCCGGAGGAGAGAAGCATAGAAGAAAGGTTAAAGACCGGCTTCATACTTCTGGATAAACCTCCAGGTATAAGGTCCAAGACAGCGGCACATATAGCGAAGAAGATATTGGCACCTTTGGATGTGACTAAGATCGGTTACTCCGGGACTTTAGAAGACTGAAGAAATCCCAACGTTACAGGTCTCTTGCCACTTACATTGAATCGTGCTACAAGGGCTATAAGTCCGCTTTTACTTGGTGGAAAAGAATACGTGGCGCTTATGCATCTGCACGGAGAGGTCACCGAGCAGTTACTCGTATCTGTGCTTGACTCATTCACAGGGAAGATAAAACAGCTTCCGCCAGTAAGGTCTCATGTTAAGCGGCAGGAAAGAGAAAGAGAGATATTCTACATAGACCTTTTGGAGATCCAGGGAAAGGACGTTCTTTTCAGAGTCGGGGTGCAATCTGGCACATACATACGAAAGCTTATCCACGACATAGGACAGAAGCTTGGCGCTGGTGCGCATATGACCGAACTGAGGCGTACAAAAGTCAGCCACTTATCAGAAAAGGACAGACTTGTCACGCTGCAGGACCTGGAAGATGCTGTTTATTTATATCTCCAGGAGAGTGACGGCAGGCTGCTGGATTTTTCTATACAGACTATAGAAAAGGCACTAGATTTCCTTCCAAAGGTCATGGTTTCCGATACTGCTGTCGATCCGATATGCCTTGGAGCAGGAGTGGCGATACCAGGTATAGTGAGGCTCGATGATTTCAAGGCAGGTGATAGAATATTCATATCCACGTTGAAAGGCGAGCTGATAGCCTTGGGCGATGCGGTCTTGGATTCGGATAAGCTCATTAAAATGAAGAAGGGGATAGCAGTAAAGACAGATAGCGTTATAATGTTGCCTGGTACATATCCTAGATATAAGAGAAAAGACATAGGAAGTCAATGATGGGGTGGTGATCTAGCTTGGTATGATGCTAGCTTCGGGGGTTAGTTGTCCTGGGTTCAAATCCCAGCCACCCCAAATACAGTTCTGGGTATAGTATATCTCTCTCTTAATCTCACTCCTTGCTAGCACATATAAAAAAGTATATACTTTCAATAATTCATGCCTAGATCATATAAAATCAGTATCTAATCGGTATATGCCCATTTATTAGTCTTCCGATCAAGTCGAAAAACTTTATTATTAAAATGCGCAACGCATATTCTTTATATGATAAAATCTCTTGAGACGGCTGTTCTTGCAGGCGGATGCTTTTGGTGTATGGAAGCGGTTTTCTTGCGGTTAAAAGGGGTGGAAAAAGTAGAGTCCGGTTACTGTGGTGGCAGTGTTAAAAACCCATCGTATAAAGAGGTATGCACCGGGAAGACAGGACATGCCGAGTCTGTAAGGATCACTTTTGATCCTGCAGTGATATCATACAAACAGATTCTCCGAATTTTCTTCACGCTTCACGATCCAACAAGCCTTAACAGACAAGGTAATGACGTTGGCAGCCAGTATAGATCTGAGATATTCTATGTAAACAAAAAACAGAAAGAAACTGCGGAACAGGTAATAAAAGAGATTACACAAGAAAAACTGTGGGACAAGCCCATAATTACTGTTTTAGAGCCTTTAAAGGAATTTTACATCGCCGAGGCGTATCATAAGGATTATTACAAAAAGAACCCCTTAAACCCATACTGTTTTATTGTGATAAGGCCAAAAATAGCAAAACTTAGAAAAGAATATTCAGATTTTTTGAAAAAAGACTAAGATCCTCTCTTTTCCGGTATAAAAATTAATGATATGGAATTTACACAGTGACGTGTATTCTTATCGGTGAAGCCCTCTCCATAAAAAACATGCCCCAAATGAGCCCCACACCTACTGCATTCTATTTCTATTCTTTTTTTATCTTTGTCAGGGAGCTTTTTTACTGCGCCTTTTATCTCCTCGTCAAAAGAAGGCCATCCGCAGTTTGATTCAAATTTCGCTTTTGATTCATACAAAGGCAAGCCGCATCTTTTGCACACATAAGTTCCCTTCTCGAAAGTATAGCAGTATTCTCCAGTAAAAGGCTTTTCGGTTCCTTTTTCAATTATGACACTCTCCTCCTCCTTTGTGAGTTTTCTATACTGCTTAAAGTTTTTAGCTTCGGAGTTGCTGTCTGGACCAGGCATATAAAAAGTTATGAGTTCCAGTATTTATACTCGCATTAGCGACTTATTTTCGCCTCGGGATGTCCGTTAGAGAAACCTTTTCCAGGGATACGGATAGTCGAAATTTTTACCTTCCGCTAAAAGCTGCTGTAAAAGCCTGTTCAAGATCAGCTATCATATCCTTAGGGTCTTCCAAGCCTACCGACATCCTTATCAATCCATCCTTTATTCCTATCTTTTCTCTTTCCTTTGTGGACAAGTGGAAATGTGTCATGTATGCAGGGTTTTCGACCAGTGATTCGGTACCGCCAAGGCTGACTGCGAATGAAAATATCTTTAATGAAGTCAAGAATTTGTTTATTTCATTTCTTTTCCCCTCCATTAAAAATGACAGGGTCCCGCCATAACCAGTCATCTGCCTTTTTATCACGTCTATTTGAGGGTGGTCTTTTATACCAGGATAATATACTTCTTCTACGTGCTCGTTATCTTTCAGGTATTCTACTACGCTCTTCGCATTCTGCTGGTGTTTTTCCATTCTTACCGGCAGCGTCTCCAGTCCTCTCAGTACAAGAAAACTATCGAAAGGGGACATGGCGGAACCTGTCTCGTCTCTGGTAAACTTTATTTTTTTGTAAACGTTCTCATCTGATACTATTACTGCTCCGCCGATAGAATCACTGTGTCCATTTATGTATTTAGTAGTGCTGTGTATTACTATATCTGCGCCACATTCCAGTGGCCTCTGGAAATACGGACTAAGGAAAGTATTATCGACGACCGTAAGAACCCCGTGTCTCCTAGCGATCGATGATATTGCTTTTATGTCGCATATTTTCATCAACGGGTTGGTTGGAGTCTCAAGCCAGACCAGCTTCGTGTTGCTTTTTATGGCTTCCTTCACGTTTTCCGGTTCTCTTGCATCGACATAAGTTAACTCTACTTCAAAGTTTTTCTTCATTATATTGTTAAAAAGATCCTTTGTGCCACCGTACAGGTCGTCAAAAGCCACGACATGATCTCCAGCCTTTAGAAGCGACATTGCAAGGCATGTTTCAGCGGCCATACCAGACGCAAATGTCAACCCAAATTTTCCATTCTCGAGCATTGCTAATCGCTTCTCCAAGGCTTCTCTAGTAGGGTTGTTCAATCTTGAGTATACATATCCAGTCTCCATCGGCTTTTCTAAGTCTTTTACCAGAAAAGTAGAGGACACGTATATAGGCATCTTCACGTCTCCTTTTTCGTCTTTAGCCAATCCGCCGTGTATGGCTTTCGTATCGAACTCCATATAAAATTTCCCCCAAGACTTATTTTAATCAGCCGTGATATTAAAATGTTCTCATCTTCCCTGTTTTTTAATAGCGTCTGACAGCTCTATCATCGCAATAACAGCCGAACCATGTACAAATCCTTGCGGAAAGTTACCAAGGAAATCCTTATTCTCTATATCTATGTGTTCTCCCAACAGGAGAGACTTCCCGCACACATCGTACAGAGCTGACATGGTCTTCTCTGCTTCCCTTACCATACCAAGTTTAGTGTAGACCCTGCTCAGCCATGTAGAACAGAGACTGAAAGGATGCATGGCTTCTCCTATGGTATCCTTCTTATACCTGAAAATGTAGGACTGTTTCACAAGTTCATTTTCTATGATTTTCAGCGTCGCTGAGAACAAAGGGTCCTTTTCGTCCACGAAATCCAACAGAGGCAGGACAAGAAGAGCCGCATCCATCTCTGCGTCGGAGGCCGATTTAACAAAATGGCCGTCTTTGACGCCGTTTTTGAATATCCAGTCTTTTAGTCTATATCTGTCTCCCTTCCATCTGTCTTCCTTTCCGATGACTTCTGCCATCCTACCTGCTGTCGAAAGCGTCACCCACATCATAACTTTTGAAAAGGTAAAGTCCTGTTGCATGCTTTCTTCCCATATACCCGCATCTTTCATAGTCCAATTCTTGGATACCCAGTCGGCTACATACTCTACATATTTGAAATTTCTGCGTAGGAAATCTATATCTTTGGTTTCATTTACATAGGTATAGAGCGCATGCATGAAAAAGCCCTCTATGTCCAGTTGTATCTGCCTATAAGCTGCGTTGCCAACCCTTACTGGTTTTGAACCGTTGAAGCCGTCAAGCCATCCGATCTCTACTTCAGGCTTCGGCGATAGTCCGTCAAGGGCGTACAATGGTTGATCGAATGGTTTGCTTGACATATCCATGACGCGTAAAAGAAAACCTATTATGTCGGTACCGAATTGTGTAAACCCGGCCTTTATAAGAGCTTCCGCCATAATACATGAGTCCCTTACCCATATGAATCGGTAATCCCAGTTTCTTGGTCCTCCAATCGTTTCCGGCAAGGAAGTAGTGGGCGCAGCTACTGGGGCTCCGGAGGGCAGGTAAAATAAGCCTATTATAGTCGATAGTGAGCGGGTATAGGCTTCTTGGAGTTTTTCGCTAAGATTATATACGGAAGGTCCTTTCTCTTTTCCGCTAGATAATATCTGTTCCCATTCTAGTTTGGCTCTGGAGAAGGCCTCCTCTGGGTATGCAAAAACTATGCCTTTATCGCTGAATGCGCCTTTGCTTACATCCTCTGAATAGAGGAAATATAGATACCCTTCCCCGCGGTCTACTTCTATTACGTCCTTGCCTATTTTTTTTACACTATCTGAGAATACTCTGAGCTCGAACCCTTCTTGTTTAGACTGTCTCTTGAATATTATACCGTCTCTAACGGTTTCTACTGTGGGCGCCTCTCCTGCGTAGTTGAATTTAGGGGATAGTCTAAATGTAAGAGGCACATCGGTTTTAAATTTCCTTATGAGCGCAGTTTCCCCAAAAGGGAGAAAATCAACGATAACTGCATTTCCATCTTTCGTAAAAAATCTGCTTTCAAGAATGTTCGGACATAAGTAACGTTGTTCTATTCTGCTTTCCACAGCGGTGTTTACCTCAAAAGATCCCCCCTTTTTTTCGTCCAGAAGTTTGCAGAAGGCAGCACTGGAGTCGAAACGAGGGAGAGGAAGCCAGACTACTTCCGCAGAAGCGTTTACAAGGCAGGAAGTTATCTGGTTGCTTATAAACCAAAGTCCATTTATTCGAAGCATATGCATGTTAAGCAGCTAGACGTTAAATTATTTTATATACTGAGTGTAATACTGTTATCTTTAAGCAGAGGTAGCGAAGCGGTCAAACGTGTAAGGCTAAGGACCTTATGGCTTAGGCCTTCGAGGGTTCGAATCCCTCCCTCTGCACTGGTTTTTTGTCCCTGTCCTTTTCGGCTTTTTCAGCGCCACCAAGGTCTAAGTTATCAAGGTATGCTCCATAATTCTTGCTGTCGCTGAAGAAATAAGATTTTACCTGGTTTTTACCAGGCTCTTCAGAAGCCGAAAGCCCTATTTTTTTGTTACGACCATGGCTCGAAGTCCTTATTTTCCCACACCCTACGGCTTCCAAGAAATCCGCTACACCGCTGTCTCCCGCAACGAAATAGTCCACTCCCGCTTTCTTTGAGATGTAAATCGCCGCAAACACGGCTTTTTTGAATATTCCTTCAATGGCTTCTTCTATCCATTCGGTAGGAGAGTGTATAAATGTAGAATATCCTTTTTTACCTTCTAATAGGTCCATGAATAAATAACTTCTGTTTTTTTCGTCTATACCTACGAAACATCTGACAAAAGCACACCCTCCGTTTTTTTTTGAAACAAAATATATTATAGACCCACCGTATTCTGTGCAGTCCCTTGCAAGATTTTTGCTGTAATCGTCAAAGTCATCCTTCTCCCAGCATATTTTCGCTTTTTTGGCCATGTGCTTGATAGTCTGTCCCTCGTCTCCCGGCTTATAAAATTCTATATCGTAGTTTTTGTAAGAATCGTCAAAAAGCATCTTTACGGAAGCGGTACGGGTTCTTTTTGCGCTGGAATCAACGCCGAATATGTATTCTTCATCGTCAAGATCTATCTTCTCATTTTTCCTGATTTTTTCTTTTATCTCCAGTATCTCCTCCAGCTTCTTCTTGTAATTTTCCCGCAATTGTTGTATCTGGTTCTTCGGCGTTTTTAGTTCACCTTTGTCTAGCCGCTTTAACTGATAAGTAGGATAATTTTCAAGAAAAGACCGTATTTTTTCGTATTCTGACTCGGTCGGCATGAAAGATGCTATAGAAGAATGTATACTTTCCTTTAATCTGGATTCCAGGTCGCTTTTTTTTACGACCTCATCTTCCATATATTCAAGAGGCAATCCTATGTATAAATAATTAATTTATACGATTTTACATACTGTTCCAGCAGCATTCTCTGGCTTTCAAATCACGATACTGGAACATAAAGTTTTAAATATCCCGTTTCCATAAGTAGAGGTATGTCAATAACAGGTAACGGTCTACATCACAGATCGAGGCGTCGTCTTAAGCGAAGGAAGCAGGAAAAAGGTAGCATAGATATCCGCAAGGAAATGCAGACTTTTAGTCCGGGGGACACAGTCGTAGTCTCACCTTCTCCCTACAGGCAGAGGAATATACCCCACCGCTCGTTTTTCGGCTTAAACGGCAAGATAATAGAAAAAAGGGGCAGGGCATACGTCGTGGAGATAAACAAAGGCTCCTCAAAGAGGCGCATAGACCTTATGCCGGTCCACCTGGAGAAGCTAAATTAACATGGATTACGAGATAGTAGATGAAAAAATAATAAGCGAAACAGAGGTCAAGGAGAATTATATGGACTTCATAGAGTCCGAGATGGAAGTAGGAAAGAAGTTGATCGAGCATATAAAGAAGAACATAAAAGTAAACGATTTTAGCTCGGCGTTTAGCGAATTGTCTGCGCTTGATCTCAATATAAGGGAAGATTATATACGGATACTTATCGACACCGCTCCGACTTCCGCCGACCAGGTAAGAGCGATACTTTCTCCGCTCAAACCAAATCTAAAAGAAGATGACATAAAAAAGATACTTTCTGTATTAAAAAAGCATTTATAATCGGATTAATAACTCTTCTTTATGCCAAGAGACCAATACGCGTATGTTATAGAGTATCTTCCAAACGGACTGGCGGAATCAAGGGAGAGAAGACCGTCTGCAGTTATACTTACTGAATCCACGGCCCTGCTAATCGCGGCCTTGAAGAAAGGCATAGAAGTTAGTGCAGGGCAAAAAGTATACATAGGCGAGAACAAGAGGGACGAAGTGCATCACATAATCGGCAGAGTATCACCAGAAAAACTCAGCGATCTCGGTCTACAGACACTAAGTGATAAGGTAAAAGAATCATTAAATCAGAATGAAAAAAAGTACATATCTATAATAAATGTGCTAGGTCCAGTGAACGTAAGATTGCATTCTCTGGAGCTGATCCCTGGCCTTGGCAAAAAGACAGTACAAAAACTGGTAGAGGAGCGGAATAAAAAGCCGTTCGAGTCGTACAAGGACGTGGACTCCCGCGTCGGATTAGTACCAGGCATAGAGAAGGACATAGAACAGAGGATAATGGACGAGCTTTCAAACAAGGATAAATACAAAATATTCACAGGATGAGTGTAAGGGGCTGTAGTATAACGGCAGAACAAGCGGCTCCAGTCTGACTGGAAGCATGACGCAAGGATGATTAAAGAAGAAACCGCTTGATCCAGGTTCAAATCCTGGCAGCCCCACCAGCTTTTCGGGATAATGGTATCTCAAATAAATGGCACTATTTTATTGTTTACTTCATTAGAAGGATGAAAGTATTTATTTACTCTCTCTATTTCTCTGTTATATGAGCCTGACGCACAAATCCCAGTCAGCCCTAGAGTACATGATGACCTATGGCTGGGCCATCCTCATCATAGTCATCGTAGCCGCAGTCCTTTATTCCTTGGGTATATTTTCTCCCGCGTCGTCTTTGTCTCTTACAGTCACTGGATTCTCAGGCTTCGTAGGTACTCAGGCCGACTGTACACCATCCGGTGTATTGGTTCTGTCATTGAACAACGCGCTAGGAACTCCTGTTTTCATAAAGTATGCCAATTCTACATATAATGGCAAAACATTTTCATCGAACGTTTCTGAGACGATACTATCCGGTTCCTCTGGGAAAGTACTAATTCTTAACGGTTGTGTGAATGCGTCAAACGTTCGCTTCTCATCTACAGTCACGATAGAATACACAGAACCTGGGCAGCCGTTACCAGGGCCTTATATAAGTAAGGGTTCTGTCACAGGCACAACATCTTCATTCGTACAGAATACTGTCGCGAACTTTACTAATTCAAGCTATATAAACATACCCGCTTCCCCATCAATGGATTTACTATGGGGCGGAGGTACTCATATGGCTATTATTTATTGGGCAAATTTCGTTAAGGTGTACCCTGGCTGTTACTTCGATGCGTGTATTACATTTATATCGGAAAATGAAGGTTGTACAGAAGGCAGCAGTGGCAGCACTGTTAACTCTACTTATTTTAATAATGGTCTTTTTGAGTGGAACGGGTCTACTGCTTATGAGTGTAAAGACACTACTGGATTTTCATCTCAATATTATCCTGTGTCTTATAACAAGTGGTCATTAATTGTAGACGAATACTCATATAATCCAACCTCAGAGGATATTACTTTCACAGTGTGCATAGATGCGGCCTGTTACAATAATACTGAAAGTATACCTGGTGGACCGGGTTTTTACTTAAATCCAACCACATTACTGATGAACGAGCACGTTAACGGCAAATTAGCAGACGTTCAGTTCTACGATTCATACCTTTCTCAAAAGCAGGTAGACGAAGCGTATGGTCTCGGTTACGCTGGCATACCTCCGACTACCATCGGCCTGCTAGCGTGGTATCCTCTAGACGGCAACGCGAATGACTATTCTGGCAACAATAACAATGGCGTGCCCTATAATGTTCAGTGGGTTTCTCCTTAGTTCCTCTATTTTAGTCTAAATCTAAAAGTCAAATATAAATTGCTGTCATCTTTCTATTACAAATTATATATACCATTTATTAATATTAACTATAATATGAGTCAACCACACAGATCCCAGTCAGCCTTGGAGTACATGATCGGCATTTATTTCATCGGATGCATTCACGTTCCAAGAATACGATTTCCCTTTTCTAGACTTGAAATTGAATTTCGGAGCTGAAGTATTTAAAAGTTTATAAGTCAGTTGTCATCTACTAAATAAAATGGGGATACTGAGAAGGCTTGAAACGTTGATCGGATACGATCCGGATCTGAACAAAAAGCTGAAAAGGAACAAAACCCTGATAAAAGAGATATACCGTATGGCGGACCCGGTTCTTCCGAACGGATGCGGCCTGGGTTTGAAGCATGGGAATGTAAGAGTACGTATAGAAAGGTTTCAGTACAGGAAAAAAGAGGAACGCTATTTAATCCCCACAAAAGATGATCTTCTCAGAGGCAGCATCAAGTTGGAATACTACGACTCAAATAATCCATCTAAAAAAATAAACAGTTATATATTCAGATCAGGTAAAGTCGACTCTGAATCTTATAAAGACTATTTGAAAGCCGTAAAGGAAGGCCGGCCGGTGGAGTCTGCCTTGATCGATACGATAGAAGCGTTGAAAGATTACCATATAAAATAGATCTGAAATGGAGCTGTATCTGAGTCTGCCTTGATAGAATGACAAAAGACTTGAAACCGGTCTCTAAGACAGCAGTCAGTCCGGCTGCAGGCGCGCTCTGCTACCAGTCATTGTTTCTGCTCCTGTAAAATGAGGAGTGATTTGACGTTTTCTTATATCAGAGTTTATCCGGTTTCTTTCAGTGTCTTATCGAGTATCGAGAGAGCTTCATTGGCTTCATTTTCATCCACGACAAGCGGGGGACGGAATCTGACTCCCGACTCGCCAGTTTTAAGCGCTATAAGTCCGTTATTATACAGCTTGTCAAGAAAGTCTATCCTGGTCTGGTTGTCTTTCATATCAAACGCGCACATCAGCCCTCTGCCGCGGGCGTTACCGATCTTGTCGGGGTATCTGTTTTGGAGTTCTTCTAGACCTTTTAAGAATATCCTACCGATGTGGTCTGCGTTATCGATAAGTTTGTCGTCTTCCATTATCTGGAGGTATTTGCTTGCCCTCACCATATCAACGAGATGGCCACCCCACGTGGAATTTATACGGCTTTTTATCTTGAAAACGTTGTCCCTTATCTCATCTATCTTGTTGCTTACCATTATGCCGCACACTTGCAGCTTTTTGCCGAAGACTAGGATGTCCGGCTCAAAGTCAAAATGCTGGTATGCCCAAAGTTTTCCAGTGGTACCCGCACCTGTCTGTACCTCGTCTACTATAAATAGCATGTCGTTTTCCCTCGTTATTTTTCTCAATTCCTGAAGGTATTCCTTGCGGAAATGATTGTCTCCGCCCTCTGCCTGGATAGGCTCTATTATCAGTGCTGCTATGTCGTTTGTGTTGTCTTCCAGGGCCTTTTTTACCTCAGCAAGGCTTTTTTCTTCGAGCTGTCTTACCTTTTCCAGGTTCTCTGGGGTAATCGGGAACCTTATCTTTGGATTGGTTATCTTGGGCCATCTAAACAGGGGAAAATGCTGAGTTTTTCTTATATCGTGCGAATTTGTTATAGAAAGCGAATATCCAGACCTGCCATGGAAAGACTCATCCAGCGATATGACCTTTTGCCCTCGTTCTGTCTTCAGGCCGGAATTAAGGTTTTTCTTGACTTTCCAGTCGAAGGCCGTCTTGAGAGCATTTTCAACCGCCAATGTGCCGCTGTCTATGAAAAAATAGTAGTATAAATGTCTGGGAGTCGCTAATTTTGATAGGCTTTCTACGAATTCCGCCATCTCCGTCGTATAAACATCGCTATTCGTGGGATTGTTCAATGCCGCGAGCTGGAGCTTCTTCAAGAAAACCGGGTCCTGAAGCTTTGGATGGTTCATTCCAAGTAAAGAAGTGGAGAAAAAGCCGAAAAAGTCTAGAAACTGGCGGTCGTGCCTGGAATCATAAAGGCGTAGTCCCTTGCTCTTTTCCAGGTCAAGGACCATGTCGTAGACATCTATAAGCATCCTTTTCCCTATTATCTCATGCACTTTATCCGGAGAAACCATAATGCTGTCTTGATATCTGCGAATGGTTTAAGCTATAAGAATAGATGATTCCAGGGCCTATTAATCTTTTAAAAAGTTGTAATTATTGCAATTTTCCTTCCTAGCAGCAGATTAAAGCTAGAAAAAACCAGGAGTATAAAGCATATATAATTTTGGTTTGATTCTTTATAAATGAGCCGGAGATCGCAGTCATCTTTAGAATATATCGCCACCTATGGCTGGGCTATCTTGATAATCGTCGTAGTAGCGGCTCTTCTCTATTCAATGGGGATATTCTCCCCATCTCCAAGCCTGTCTCTGTCTGTCACCGGACTGAGCCCTTTTACCTTCATAACTCAGCAATGCGGTAGCGGAGGTTTCGTCCTAGTACTCGGTAATTCCGCTGGCAGTGTCATAGAGATAAAAAATGCATCAATAGTCAGGCCTTCCGGTATAAATGGCAGCGATCTCGTAGGTATAAACCAATCGGTGGCTCCCGACTCCGATTTTAACCTCATCTTCTATAACAGCTCTTGTCCTGTTCCTGGCGTGTTCTATACCGTAAACATAGAGATAAACTATACGATTACGACCCCGTTCGGTCCGCAGAAAAGCATATCAAAGGGGGTCATTTCAGCCAGGTCGTCCATACAGCCGACCCTGTCTTTCAACGAAATAGGCCTGCCAGTAGGGACAGCATGGACAGTAACCTACGCAGGCGAAACCAAAACGGAACCCGTTTCCAGCATAAGTTTCGTCTATATAGCCGGCCAGAGGTTCTCGGTAAAGAACGTCACCATCGATAAGGTCTCCTATTTCCCTTCTGTTTCGGCCGGAGAGGTAGGCAACATCACTTCGCTATACATCGACTTCATACCGCTTCGCGACATGTATGTGTCTGATGGCGGCTCCAGCACGCTGTCCGCCATAGATACGGCTACCAACCAGGTAGTCCTTAACATAAGCGTTAACAGCAACCCGCAGGGCGTAGCGGTGACTCCGAACGGTAAATTTGTTTATGTCACTAATCATGGGAACTCTTTCGTTTCCGTCGTGGACACCGATACAAATACAGTCGTGGCTAATGTCAGCGTCGGCATAAATCCAGTTGGCGTGGCTATAGACCCTAAAGGAGACACTGCCTATGTCACCTCGGGAACGAAAGGAGGGACTTTGACTGAGATAAACACCTCGGATTACGCAATAAAACTGTCTTCAGTGATAGGCGGCGGACCTATAGGAATCGCTGTCTCTCCTTTCTCAGGCTTTTTATACGTGGCAGAAAGCACATCGGACAGTGTGTCGGTCATAAACGCTTCTGATATCAGCATCATAAAACAGATACCAGTCGGTTCATATCCGACAAGCGTCACGATTTCTCCGGACGGATTATTCGCTTATGTCACAAACAACGATTCGAATACCGTGTCGGTTATAGACCTGTCTGACAATAAGGTGATAAGAAACATATCTGTAGGGACTGGGCCGTACAGCGCAGCGGTATCGCCCAACGATGAGGTCTTGTATGTTGTAAATAAATTTTCAAACAACGTCTATGTAATAAACACTTCTGACTATTCTTTGATGGATGTCATAAACGTTGGTTCGGAGCCTTCTGGTGTGGTAGTAAATCCGAACGGTGAATATCTTTATGTTTCTAATTATGCATCCAGCAGTGTATCCGTGATTTCGGCTTCTACATATCAGATAACCGACACTATAACCGCCGTAAAGGACCCGACAGGCATAGCGGATGCCGCTTCTGGAAGTATATGATTAGTTTAAATTCTATGGTCAAAATCAAAAGCAGGGTTTCTTGAAATGGATATAAAAAGGCGGCTGCTAAACGAATGGTTTTTTATCTGCCTGCTTATAGTGTATGCTGGCCTGCTTATCTATAACCCAAGATTTCTTAACCCGAATTTCGTGGATACTGATACAGTTCTTATAATCGCCGCGCTCATAATCTCAAACACAGGCATTTTTGTATCGGGAGGCACGGACTTGATAGCGACGAAAATACTCAGTAGATTCAAGGATATCAAAAGCGTTTCCGTGGCAGCGATAATCCTAACCGTCGTGATATCGATGTTCATAACCAACGACGCCTCGCTAATTATCTTTGTGCCTTTGACAGTAAGCATCGGAAAGATGGCAAAAAAGTCGATGTCTAGGACGATAGTGCTAGAGGCTATAGGTGCCAACGTCGGTTCTGCGCTTATGCCGTTCGGAAACCCGCAGAACATAATACTGTTTAGAGGATACGGACTAAGTGCACAATCGTTCTTTGCGGGAAGCATTCCGCTTTTTCTCATCCTACTCGCTGTCCTATTGGCGTTTTCATTGGTTCTGACAAAAAGCTCAAGTATAACCAGGCGGAAATGGAAGGCGTCTTTTAATCCATGGCTGTTTTACGTTTCCTTGGTGCTTTTTGTCCTTGGTGTGGCCGGGTTCTTTATGGGCCTCGGCGGCTATTTCTTCTTAGGATTGTCAGCCTTGTCTGTACTAGCATTATTGAC
This sequence comes from Candidatus Parvarchaeota archaeon, assembly GCA_023380585.1. Classification (GTDB taxonomy): domain Archaea; phylum Nanobdellota; class Nanobdellia; order Parvarchaeales; family Parvarchaeaceae; genus Parvarchaeum. Next base: position 21,985 of record JAMCRN010000021.1, read on the forward strand.
CTTAAGACCGAGGAATTATACGGTTAGGAACGTCTTGCTTAGAATAGACTTTTTCCTGATATTAACGTTCGTTCTGATATTTCTGGTAATAAACTCGGTCAGGTCCATTATAAACATAGAAATAGGCGGCGTACTCTCAGTTTTTCTGTTTTCGACGCTGATTTCGCAGGTAATAAGCAATGTCCCCGCGACAGTGCTTTTGACAGGGAAAACTGCATTTGTGCCGCTCTTGTGGGGCGTGAACATAGGCGGGAACGGCACAATGGTCGCCTCGCTTGCGAATCTTATAGCGTTGAGAAGATCCGCTTCTGGCAAGGTATTAGATTTTATGAAAATATCCGGATTGTTTCTAGTAGTAACGGCGGCAATCGGGGCGCTTACCTTCTACATATAATCCGTAGCAGATAACTAACGCGCATCGATTAGGATGGTCTAGCTTTTGAAATTAGAAGTTATCTGTACTGGCCCGTTTAAAGTGCCTACTAATCCAGAAACTAGGTCCTTAGTTGAAATATTTAGTGGCCACCAATCAATAGCGCCTGAACCGCTTAAAGGTCCACCAAGAATACCCTCTTTGTATAAAGATAATATTTGTGATGCAGATAAGGGATTATTATATATCTGTACATTTGATATCGCACCATAGAATGGTCTTCCATCACAAGCGAATTGAGAACCGATCATTATTTGATTTGTGTCATTATCCGAATAGTTCAGATAATACGGGCCATAAACCTGTCCGTCTATAGAATATGTATACGATAGATGACCGGGAGTGTCCCTATTAAAAGAATAGGACCTGGAGAATGTTACAAAATTCCAAGTATTATTGAATTCGTTTGCATTTACGTTTATTGCCTGGTCACCTGGTGTGCATGTATGAGAACCAAATGCACCATTAGGATTACCATAGTAGGCAGGCAAATTAGAAGAGTACCCTCCTTGGTAATAACCAAAACCGAATATAGGCGTCCAGCCAGAAGATGCCGCACTCGAATTCGGTGGAACCCAATAATAATCTAAATAAACCCATATAGAAACAGTGAAGTTAAAATCCGTGTTTGTGGTTAACGACGGTGCTGTTGATGTTATATAAGATGTTGAGCCAGAAACATGAGTTATTGGGGGGTTTCCATCCCATCTAGGTTGTCCATTAAAAGTCGCAACGGCTAACGGAAGAATAACAGAAGATGTTATTCCTGAAATTGTACCTGTGGATTGATAAGGACCCGGCAATGGCTGTCCGGGTTCTGTGTAGTTCACTGTCGTCGATATGGAGTAATGAGTGCCGGCAGGGGGACATACATTTGGAACAGAGAAGATGTAACTGCCTCCAACGTCTATTATAGGATTAGGATCTACCGTGGAATTTGATTTGAATGTTGATATCTGTCCTGTGGAGGAGTCTTTTGCTGTTATACCGGTGACGTTTATAGGGTAACCTGTTGAGTCTCCTAGGTTTATCCTTAAGACTCCGTTGGCTGTGCATTGTGCTGCTACTGAACCTAGATTGGAGAATCCCGTTACTGTTGCTGATATGCTTGAGGATGGGGAGAAGATACCGAAAGAGTAGAGGACTGCGGCTACGATGACTATTATGAGAATAGCCCAGCCATAAGTCATCATGTACTCCAATGCTGACTGAGATCTATGCGTCAGGCTCATATAATAGAGAAATAGAGAGAGTAAATAAATAGTTTCATAGGGCAGCGGCAAGTCTTAATATGACTTTTACTAGGAAGAAGTTTAAACGTCAAGAAGCCATTTCCACAGCGGGATAAACTTAATCTTTTTGCCCCATAATTTAAATAGTTTTCTAAGGAAACAATATCATATGAAAGTTGTTTTATGAAGAAACGGAAATAATAAGATTCGATACTGTATTTCTTCCTTAGGGAGAGACCCAGTTCACGTTTACTGCGACACCATTGTTATTGTTGCCTGAATAATCATTCGCATTACCGTCCAATGGCCACCATCCTATAAGACCAGCATTTGTTATTGGAGCTCCCCCAAAACCGCTCTTATATAGATCTTGAATTTGATTTGTAGATAAGGTTGTATTATAAATCTGCACATCAAATATATCGCCTGTAAAATATTGATTTGATTCGTGCTGACCAGTCGGATCCGAACCTATCGTAACATAATCAAATGTGCCTGAGGGAGAATATGTACCACCACTGCTCACCGTGCTTTGATTAACGTATAACTCTTGAAAAGAAGAAGTGGCAGAATATGTTATTGCACTAAAATACCATCTTCCAAAAGTGGCAGAAAGTCCTAGGATCGGAGGACCATTTATCCATGAATAAATATAACCTGCTCCAGAATTATTATATCCAAGAAATGGGGTTGACCAGCCCCCACATGTTGGTGAAGTACATATATTCGCTATCGTGCCGCCAAAACTAGCCGGACTATAAACCCAAGCAACTACGGTAAACGCGTGATTAGTTCCCAACCACGAACCTACGGGAGCGTAAATATAAGCATTGTTGCCGTTAAAATTAGCTACTGTCCCTTGGGATACCGTCTTGCCTGTAATCGTCCCTGAGGAGATATATGGACCTGGTAAGGTCTGTCCAGGCTCTGTATATGTGACAGAGACCTTATTTGAATAGCTTAAGCCAGAGGTATTGGAGCATGAATCAGCTACGACGAAGTAAGACGAACTGCCAGGAGAAACAGTTGTGGAGAAATTCGCGGATACTGGTTTGCCGTTTTGATTTGTAGTATTTATTTTTGTTATTTGGATAGGGACACCAAGAGAATCGCTTAGAGATAGCACGAGACCTCCTCCCGGGAAACATTGGGCTGAAACGGTTCCTAAACCGGCGAAGCCGGTTATTGTCGCTGATATGCTTGAAGAAGGAGAAAAGATACCTAAGGAGTATAAGACTGCAGCTACGATGACTATTATGAGAATAGCCCAGCCATAAGTCATCATGTACTCTAATGCTGACTGGGATTTGTGCGTCAGGCTCATATAATAGAGAAATAGAGAGAGTAAATAAATACTTTCATCCTTCTAATGAAGTAAACAATAAAATAGTGCCATTTCTTTGAGATAGCATTATCCCCTGTTAATAGTGGGCCCAGGGAGATTCGAACTCCCGACCTTCTGCGTGTAAGGCAGACGTCATGACCGCTAGACCATAGGCCCTCAAAACCATAAGAGACCGCCATTATTTAACGATTTTCCTCATAAGAGGATGTAAACAGCGGGCAGATAAAAACACTATGTCATACAAAAATAAAGATTTTTATTCTAAGCGACATTTAATGATTTCTGAGGACTCGTAGCTCAAGCTGGTAGAGCAACTGGCTCTTAACCAGTTGGTTGGGGGTTCAAATCCCCTCGAGTCCAATAGCCGATTATTATGCCCTCATTGCATATATCCCTCTTGTACTTGTCTTATCGTATGCTCACTGTCCTTATCATATCTCCTATGACTACATATCCAAAATCGTTGTATACGTTTCGCCTTTTGCTCATTGTCCCGGCGCATATCGATTTTATAAACCAGAAGTACCTCAGTGCGTGAGCATGGCCTACAACCAGCGTCTCATTCAAAAGATGCATGCGCATCCTGGTATATAAACAGAATAGTACTAGCGGCAGGTCTTTGTTTATACTTTTAAGGAACTTTGCAAGAATGTACGTCATATGCTCGTTCCCTATCTGGAATTGATGTCCATGCAAGAATACAAACTTCCTCCCATATACGGATACGCGATAGACCTCTACCCCCATGTCCGTGACATCTCCGTCGCCTTTTATGAATATTGTCTCGCCATGAAAAACATCCTTCATCAAAGAAAGAAATCTTTTTGTCCATCCCCTTGTCGTGATAGTATCACCAAGGAAAACTATTCTGTCTGGGCCCTCCTTTCTTATGGCTTTTTTCACTTTTCTGAAATCGCATTCCGGGAAATGCAGGTCCGAAAACACCAAGATCTTCATATCTCCAGTGATTTAATATATTTCAAATATGTATATATTACTATGGACCTCAAGCCAGGGGAAGCGTTTCTATTGCCAGAACATATGCGTTATAAGCTCAAAGCCCCGTTCGGGAAGGTCTTAAGCGAACAAAAAGCCATAGGCATACTGGAGGATTCAAAGCCGTTTCTAATAACCGTGGGAGACGTAGTCACAAAGACTGTCATCCTGGCCGGACTTAAGCCGGGCCTTGCTGTGTTCGATTCAAAGACAAGGAGGAGTAGGGAAAAAGACGACTATCTGCTGGATTTTTATAAATCCAAAGAAGCAGTAAAAAATCCGCCTGGGCACATAACATACGAATTATGGCACAAGGTAGGTGCCGCGCTTGCGCAGAGGACTGAATCTCATATCTTCGTGGATGGGGAAGAAGACCTTGCCGCGATCCCATGTGTGCTCATGGGAAGGACAGGCGATGTTCTTCTCTATGGTGTGCCGGATTCAGGCATAGGTTTAGTCCAGATAAACAACGTAGCAAAGGACATCGCATATAATCTACTCAGGATGATGTACGTGGAGGATACCAATAAAAGCCATCAAAAATAGATAATATCTTTATATGGCAGTGGGTCTGTTTTCTTCAGAGAGTCTAAGTGAGAAATCAGTACAGAAGATATTCTCAAGGAAACTTGATTCCATAAACGGCATACAGATGTACGTCGGAAAGAAAGGTGAGGTAATCCTGTTCCCGACCGAATATCCTTCATCCATTAATCCGCTTGTAAGGGCTATATCCTCCGTCAACTCTGCGGTTTTCATTGTAAACCGGCAGATAACCGGCCTAGACGCAGAATTGGCAGTCGCCATAGAAAACTCAAAGATAGAAAGAGGCATCGTACTTTATTCCGTTGATTCTGACATGGATTCGTTTTCCAGATATTTTCGGGGTTACAAGGTGGGTTCTTTCGAAAAAATCAGCCTTTCTGATTTCTCCGGCTGCGAGGAAACAGTGTATGGTCCTTCTTCTTTTAAGTATGCATCCATAGACAAGCATTTCATAGTAAAGGGCATAGGGAGCGTGATTATAGGCTTTGACCTTGCAGGAGAGATAAAGAAAGGCGACAGGATGTTTCTTCTCCCTTCATTAAAGGAAGTCAGTGTGAAGAGCATCCAGGTAATGGACAAAGACACGGCGTCATGTCTTCCCGGGCAGCACGTAGGGCTGGCTCTCAACAATGCCTCGCAGTCAGACATAGAATCCAATTACGGCGTCTCCTCTTCGAATGAGATAAGCGAGGATTACGATGTCTCATTGGAAATGTCTGAATTCTACAAGGAAAACGACATTTACAGCAGAGACCTGGCCTGCGCAGTCTACGGCAACGACTTCAGTCTTCGTCTTAAAAAAGACCAGGGAGGCTTGCATGCAAGGTTCAATAAAAAGGCACTGAAAACGACGGATAAACTGCTATTGGCTGACCCGAGTCTCCCGCCAGGCAGGAACAGGGTCTTAGGAAGCATAAGAATCCTGTAAACCATGCGAATAAAACAACAGTCTCTGTCAGCAGGTCTTAAAACTATTTATACCGGTTGTTCTCTTGTTTAATCCAATTATGGCAGGCAGGATATACAGCGTATACGATTCTGATAGGAACGAGGGAATGGGGGTATTCTATCCAGTGTCCAACGAGATGGCAGAATCTAAAGACATGGAGAAGAGTGTCCGCGGTCTTGACGGTTACATAGGTATATGCGGAGGAGGTACTCAGAACATCAGTATATTATCCAGATTGTCAAGGCACAATGATCTGGAAAAGATAGTGCTTGTCGACAGGAATTACGATCAGCTTGAGAACTTCCGAAAAGTCTCTGAGATATTCAATTCAAGCGAGGATTCTAAAGCATACCGAGAAAAATTGAAGAAGCATTTCCTCAGTTCAAAAGGCTATTTAAGCGGATACTCTTCCACAGTGATAGACTCGATGGAAAAGCCTGTCCTAAAAGACGATACGGTAGTGAAGCTAGTCAATTCAGACATATACAGCTATCTTGGGAAGAAAAAGAAGGCAGGCTCATACGCGATCTACATGTCGAATGCTATCAGGATACCGGCAGACTTGAAATACACGCTGAATGCGCTTTCGGCGGACGATGAGATAAAAGACGGCTCAATCCTAATATTGGCTGACCAGACCCTTAAGAACTATTATCTATTGAAAAAAGAAGGCAGGAGGTTCGCTACCTTCTGATACCAGGGATCATTTTACGTCGGGTATGTCGTATTCATGCATCTTTCTATAATATCCAAAAGAATGTCTTATTCCAGTGAGCAGGTCGACTTTAGCCCTGAATCCAAGTATCGACTCCGTCTTTCTTGTATCAGCTTCGACAACGTCCACATAGTTTTTTACAGGATTGGACACGTACTTCAGGCGCACATCGTCGTCCACGATCGAATTTATCATCTCAGCTGCCTGATTAAGAGAATATGATCTCCCGGTCCCGACATTGAATATGCCTGTAGCACCCTTCTTCAGAGCCGCCATGTTCGCGTCCACAACGTCGTTTACATGCACAAAATCGCGTCTCTGCGTCCCGTCTCCATATATGGACATTGGTTTTTTCTTCAGCGACTTCCATATCATCTGCGTTATCAGGTTAGCGTAGGCGCCTTTGCTCTGCTCTCCATCCCCGTACACGCTGAAGTATCTTAGCCCGCAGTACTTTACTCCGAACATCTGGTGATAAAGCTCTGCCAGCCTTTCCATATAATACCTAGTTTCGGTGTAAAAGTCCTTTATCATAGCGCCCATAGTCTCCTTGTGTGGAGGTTTATGGCCGTTGTAAATCGAAGAAGTGGATGCGAATATCAGCCTAGAATCGTTTTTCTTGCAGAACTCCAGCACATTTATGAAGTCGTTTATCGCTTTCCCAATAAGGAGAGGGTCGGCCCTGTACAAAGGGCTGGATGAATAGACTCCTTCATGGAAGACTACGTCTACATATGGCAACCTCCTTATTTCCCCCGAGTCTGCCTTTAATATGCTGTATTTAAGGTCTATGTTGTCCAGGTTACTTATATCGCCAGTGCTGAAATTGTCTATTACCGTGACCTTGTATCCTTTCTCTACAAGCGTTTTTACGATGTGAGAGCCTATGAAGCCGGCGCCACCTGTCACTATCGCTTTCATATGAAAATTAAGATATGTACGTTTAAAAGCCTTAATCAGAAAATAATGCGTATATCATCTCAAGAAATACGGTTCAAGGTCCTCCGCGTTGACTATCGGCTTCTCCAGTTTTTTTGCGTCGTCTATCGCTATCCTCTGGCATGCGGTGTTTATGAATATGTCCACATCCCTGAATTCGTTCAGTCTTTGGAAATTTACCTCGTCAAAGACTACGGAAAAGACCTTCTTCCCCTTCTTCTTCATGGCTTCCTTGAGCATGCCGACGCCATAAGTCTGTCCTGCCTTTGTGCTTTCTAAAAACATCACCCTCTCTGCCACAAGTGCGGAGCCTATCCCCTGGAGTATGCTTTTTCTATAATGTTCGGCTGTCTTCTCGTCTATCACGTCTATCTGCCCGCTTTCTATGTCGACGTTTATCACCTTCTTGCCGAATTTTATCGGGATTCCCAGGACGTGGAACATCCCCTGTGTGAACGCTAGAGTAACGTCGCAATCTTCGCACTCTGCAGCGTATACGTCGCATCCGAGTATCTGCCCCGGGTGTTGCGCTCTGTATGGTGATCTCTTTATTATGAGCTCCTTGCCCTCTATCTTCTTTGCGAATTCCTGCATTTGGTCTAGATACTGCACAGAAGCCACAAGGTTTATCTTCTTGTATCCGGAGAGGGCGGCCTCCAGCTTTTTGAAAAGGTCCTCGCTGATGCCTCCTCTATACCTGGCTTCTACGAACATCGTGTCCATGTCTTTACTTTTGGTGGGAACGTATATAAATACTGTTATCATACCATAAGTTATGGAAATAAAACTCGTGATAAATGATCCAAAATCCGGTAAGTCTTACAACAAGACGCTATCCCAGGAAGAATCAGAGACTCTGCTCGGGAAAAAGATCGGAGAGGAGACGGACCTTTCGTTCATAGGACTTGACGGTTACTCAGGTATGATAAGCGGCGGAAGCTACATGACCGGTACTCCGATGATGAAAAGCGCAGACGGTACCGGGCTCAAGAGAATACTTACTTCCAGAGGGTTCGGGAACAGGCGCAATGTGCGTCTGAGGAAAAGCGTTGCAGGCAACACTTTCAGCCAGTTCTCTTCCCAAGTTGACATAAAAATAACAAAATATGGGGAGAAAACCCTAGAGGAGATATTCCCGCAGAAAAAAGAGAACAATGGTTGAAGACATAATAATAGACATTGTCGGAAGCTTCGCGGACGGCAAGACGACCCTAGTAAAGGCGATGACGCGTGAAACTACTTTAAGACACAGCGAAGAAATAAAGAGAGGTATAACGATAAGGCTTGGATACGCGCATTTTATAGTCTACAGGTGCGGCTCATGCGGAAGATACAGCAGGACGGAAAAATGCGAATACTGCAACGGCGCATCATCACCGCATTACAGAGTGTCGATAATAGACTCTCCTGGGCATAAGACATTGATGACGATAATGCTAAGCGGCGCGTCCCTGGTTGACGGGGCTGTGCTTGTAATAGCCGCCAATCAGCCATGCCCGCAGCCGCAGACGCAGGAGCATCTCGAAGCGCTGAAGATAATAGGCATAAAGAACATGGTGGTCGCGCAGACCAAAGTCGACGTTGTCGGAGAGCAGAGGGCGAGACAGAGCTATTCGGAAATAAAGTCGTTCCTCTCTCAGAACGGACTGCATGACGTCCCTATAATCCCAGTCTTTTCCATACAGGACATAAACATAGGCGAGCTGATCCAGTGGATAGGCAGATTCAAGATAGAAAAGGCGGACAGAGGCAATCAGACAGAGATGGTTGCGATAAGGAGCTTTGACATAAACAAGCCGGGCGCCGACATAAAGAAAATGAACGGGGCTGTCCTTGGAGGCGCTTTGAAGCAGGGAACGATGTCCAAAGGAGACAGCGTGACTGTCTACCCAGGTGTCTTCATAAAAAACTCATGGAAACCATTGAACACGAAGATAGCCAGCATCCAGAGTGAATTTGGGGAAGAAAGCCGTGTAGGGCCAGGGTTGATGGTAGGCGTTAGGACAATGTTGGACCCGTCTCTTTCAAGACGCGACAACCTGGCCGGAAGCCTAGTCGTTGGCACTGACAGCAAACCGCTTTTTAAGAACAAAATATCGATCGAATATTCCGCTCTGGAGGAGAAAGAAAAACAGAAGTTCAAAAGACCTATACAGAGGAACGAATCCGTATTGGTCAACGTACTGGCTTCCAAAGTGCTTGGTACGGTAACGTCCGTAAATGGAAGAAAAGTCACTATATTCCTAAACAATTCTTTTTTGCCGTATTTCCTGGGGGACAAGGCCATAATCTCCAGGAAAGTAGACAACATATGGGTCCTGGCAGGGGCCGGGACGATATATGATTAGGCTGCTGTTCGATACTAACTTACTGATATACTCATTCGATGACAAGACAGACATAAAAAGGCTGCTTGATTCCAGCATGACAGATTCGTACAGGCTTTATGCTCTACAGCAGTGCATCAATGAGCTCAAGACTATAGGAAGAAGGGACGTCGCAGCGTGGGCGGAAAGCTATGGATTTACCATCCTGGAAAAGGAGGACGGCAGAAAGGCGGACGACATCCTGCTCGAAAAATCGAAGCAAGGTTTTCACATAGCTACTAATGACAAGGCTTTGTACTCCAAAGTCATAAAGCATGGCGGCAAGGCCGTGAAGTTTTCAGGCAGATTCATATCTGTACAGTAAGATTCAAAGAATACGCAGTTCTCTAGCTCTGGCCTTTATCTTCCTTATGTCCTCTCTAAGGTCCTTCTCCGTCTTTTTCCTTTCCTTCACAGACATTTCAGCCTCTATCATCTTTCTCAACCTGCTCTGCTCGTTCCTTTTCACTAATACGTCAAGGTTGAGCCTCTTGTGTATCTGCCTAAGCTTTTCCAAGAGTTTCTCAGAGATATCCCTCCCTACGACTTTCTGCACAGAGTTCACTGCCTCTCCGTCTTTGAAGGATCTCTTTGCCCTCAATATCTCTTTCCCGTGGTATTTTAGGCTTATGAATCCGTTAGAATGTATCTCCACCTCGGTGTCCATATAATACGCTATGCCTAGTCTTTTAGCAGCCTTTGCTATGTCGTAACAAGCGGAGGCCGCGGAATCTATCCTCCTCTCTGCGGACACCACTTTCTTTTCGAGCTCGTTTCGCTCCTTTTGTAGCCGGTTTACCCTCTCCATATACTTCTTAAGGACGGCGGCTTTGTCCTTTCTTGGTTTTCTGGTCTTTTGCATGCCAAGTATCGTTGATATCAGCTTTCTCTCCATATTATAATATTAGCATGGCGGACATATTAAACTATTATTTATATGGGAAGCGGCATAAAAGTACTTAAATATTATAACGTTCTATCAGTAAGGAAAGCCTATGGAAGACGACGTGATTTTTATAGGGAAGAAGCCGCTTATGTCCTATATATTGGCGATACTTACGCACATGAACTCGGGACATTCCCGCATAGTGATAAAAGCGCGTGGCAGCATGATATCCAAGGCGGTCGACGTCTCCCAAATAGTCAAGAGGAAATTCTCTAAGGACCTAAAAGTCACGAAGGTGGAGATAGGCACCGAGGAGCTTCCGGGCAGAGAAGAGGACCACAAGACAAGGGACGTTTCATACATATCGATAGAGATGGCCGGCTGAAATATGATAACGGAAAACGATTTTGTGCTAATAAACTTCGTGGGACGCATAGCGTCCACTGGGAAGATATTCGACCTTACCGACAAGATCATCGCGGAAAAGGAGGGAGTCAAGCTGGAAGGGCAGGATTTTTCGCCAGTGCTCGTCATACCGCAGGCCAAATACATCTTGGAGCCTATATCAAAGTCACTGATAGGAAAGAACGTCGGGGACAGATACTCCATAAACATAAAAGCAAGAGACGCTTTCGGTGATTTCAACAACAAACTAGTAAAGACGATCGGGATGAGCAGCTTCAGGCAGAACAAGATAAACCCGGAGCCAGGTGATGTCGTCATGCTTGACAATATGATGGCGACGGTCCTTTCAGTATCCGGCGGCAGGGTCATGGTGAATTTCAACCACCCTTTGGCCGGAAAAGACCTGGTCTATGACATAGAAGTAGTCGCCATACTGGAAGACGTGAAGCAGAAATATTCGTGGATATTCAAGCACTACGCCGGAAAGCAGCCGAAAGACGTGGTCATGGAAGACAACAAGGTGACTATAATCTCGTCTGAGCCTGTGAAGAGCTACGTTTCAGACGCGATAATAGCTGACATAGGGAAATACGTAAACAAGGACGTTAAAATAGAGATATCGGCTTGATGTGGCTTAAATATTTAAATACTATATGATTAATCTTTACATCGGTAATGCGATTCGGACATAACTTTATGGACATGGACAACTTAAGGACAAGCAATCTGTCTTCTCAGGGAGTAAAATCACCGAATTTCGACGTAAGCAGGACAAAAGAGTTCGATAAGTCCCTTGAGGAAATGATAACTTCAAGGCGTACAAGCATAAAAGTCGTAGGTGTGGGCGGTTCAGGGAATAACACGATAAGCAGGATGTTCGAGGTAGGGATAAAGGGCGCTGAACTTATCGCCATAAACACCGATGCAGCAGACCTTCTATGCACTCCAGCAGACAAGAAGATACTCATAGGCAAGGAGCTTACCAACGGCTTAGGCGCGGGGGCGGATCCGTCCGTCGGTGAGCAGGCCGCAAAGGAACAGGAGCAGGAGATAAAGGAGGCATTGCAGGGCGCTGACATGGTATTTATATGCTGTGGTATGGGTGGAGGTACCGGCACAGGAGCAGCCCCGGTCGTCGCTCAGGTATCCAAGAAACTCAACATACTCACGATAGCCGTCGTTACACTGCCTTTCAAGGCAGAGGGAAGGCACAGAATGTCTTCTGCGATGAATGGAGTAGAGAAGCTGAAAAGTTCTGTAGATACCCTGATAACGGTACCGAATGAAAAGCTTTTAGCGGTAGCTCCAGGCCTTCCGATAGGGATAGCCCTGAAAATAGCTGATGACGTACTTACGAACGCAGTAAAGGGAATAACCGAACTGATAACTAAACCAGGACTTATAAACGTCGATTTCGCTGATGTGAGGAGGATAATGTCCAATGGAGGAGTAGCATTGATAGGGACAGGCGAAAGCGATGCAAAGGACAAGAGACTGGAGAGCGTAGTGGAAAAAGTGCTCAACAATCCTCTTATAGACGTCGATACTTCCACCGCAAAAGGCATGCTTGTAGACGTGAGCGGCGGGCCTTCGCTCACTCTTGAAGAAGCCAACAAGGTCGTAGACATGATAAACAAGCGGCTTCCTGAGGACATAATGATAATCTGGGGTTCTCACATATTGCCAGACATGAAAAACGCGATAAAAGTCCTCGCTATAATAACCGGCGTCAGCTCCAAGCAGATAACAGGCAAATCTATAAACGAAGAGAAAGAGGCCAAGCAGAGGCAGGAAGTCGAAGAGGAGCTTGGCATAACGTTCTTAAACTAGACGCATATCGATATTAGATTATGGAGTCAGAAAGTAAAAAAAGTCTTGCTGAAGCGAATAGTCAAGGAGAACATAAGCCGGAAGCCACTGACAGACAATCGCAGGCACCGACAATAAATCAGAAGGAAGCAGATTCTAAAGCCCAGCAGACACAGCCAATAGCCACAGCAGAAGAGGCAAAGAGACCAGCAGAGCAGACACCGCTTGAGAAACACGCTTCAATTCAAAAGAGTCCGGAACTTAGGAAGCAGGAGAGGATACAAGGAAAAAAGAAAAGGATGCTGTTCAAGAGGCTTTTCTCAAAGACCGGCGTGGTGAAGCCATCGTCCCTAAAGGCCAAGTTAAACCATTATTGGTTCGAGTACTCGCGGGTGCTCCATCTGACAAGGAAACCGACGAGGCAGGAATACAAGGAACTCGCTATAATGGTTGTCATCGGCACGCTGATAATTGGAGGGATAGGCTTCGTGGTCCAGGTCTTCTTCCAGTATATTTGACCCTTTAAAAGGCGCATCAAGAAATATTAATATAAAAAGTACCATCCATTAAGCATGCAGGAAAAGATAAGCATAACGCTGAACAAGGGTCTGATGCAGCTTGTGGACATGATGCGAGGCGATGTTTCTAGAAGTAGATTTATAGAAAACTCCTTGAAAGCAGGCATGGGCCTGTTCGAAGCCGTATGGATATTCTCCAACGAGCTCAAGAAAATGAGCATAAAGGATTTCGCCGCTTCTCATCTAAGCCAACCGTTCGGCAAACCTCTTCATAGGCATGAAGGGTTCATAGACATGCAGAAGGACTCATTGGATTTCTATGACAACGATATGAACCTTCTCTTTTCAGTAAAGAAATCAGAAATAAGGAACATAAAAGTCGGATACGATGATAAGTTCAGGCGCTTCAAACATTCGCGGGGCCTCTCACCGCCTCTGCATTTTCAAATGAAAAACAGGACGATATATCTTTTTGTAAGAAGCAGCGGAGAGATCATGTTCAAGGGCAACAATCAGCGCTTTATTTCTTTTTTAAAGCAGTAAGGTAATTTTTATAAAGAAAGCTCTACGTTGATTCTGCAGCTTCATATGATACAGCAAAGACGTCTTTTGCATCTATCGCTTCTTTGATGGTCACGATGCCTGCGCAGAAAGATCAAGTCTACGAACGTCCTGCAAATCTGTTGTTTTTTTATCTTTCTTGTTAGATTTTTCTAAAAAACAAAAATCTAAAACCTATTTTAGTAATAAAAAGTATATTATCTGACTAAAAACATGTTTTTACCTCCTCCCACTTTGATTATTTAAAACTATAAATCTTGAAAAAATGTCTGATTTTTATGTAGCGGCCGAAGTAAAGCCCGAAACAGTTAGTTGTAGTTAGGATTATAGAAAACCGGTAAAAAGTAACATGGAAACCAAAAAACCGAATAAAAAATTGTTTATATTAGCAGTGGTATTTTTTGTCCTGCTGGCTTTTATCCTGTCCTACTACGTCATCCATTATTATATAAACATCAATCTTTTCGCCAATCCGGCAAGAGCCAACAACCCTATCCAATCAGTATTCGTCCATCCAAGCGCAGCAGGAAACCCATCCTCTACTCCAGGCATAACTTTGTACATAAACGGCAGCACAGCAAAGGACGTGAAAATAAGCAACGGAGAGGTTTCAAATTTCACGGCTATTATCTCCAACCCAAACGATTACGTCGGACTTTACCTCTCCAGCGACAGCGGTCTTAATAATACTTTGATAGCCCCATTGACCAAGGGAAAGGCGACATACACAAATGTCCTCCCAAACAATACGATATACAAAGTCACGGCCTTCTCCAATTCCAGTGGAGTCTCCAATGTGACCCACTTCGAGACCGAAGCCGACGCTAAACCAACATGCACAATAACTTCTCAAAACTTATATTTAAATAATGTTGAAAATGCAAATACTTCAATAAGTTACAGCGTTATATCAAACTTTACTTCACAAACGGCAGTTAGTAGTGGAGGTGGTGCTACCTGTACGATTACTCTTTATGTCAACTCAAAAAGTGTAAATTCGACGACAACAGGTGGGGGTGTCGGAACGATAAATTACATCAAAACATTGGGCGCCGACTATTATAAAGTTACAGCCGTTGGGGTTCCTTCAACGGGTAGTAATACTTCAAAAACAGAGTACGAAAAAATAAACAAATCAACTCCAAGCATTATCCTATCTTCTTCACCGTCTGTGAATTACTCCGAAAACGGCACATATCTAAAGTTCCACTTCTCCATATCCACGATAAACAGCCAGCTGGCAGGTAGATTCTACCTTAACGGCACTCTGAAGAACTCATCGATAACGACAAGCGGAGTATACAACACCGCAGACAACACTCCGAACATATTCATAGGCACATTCAACACCTCCGGAAACCAGAACTACACATCAAATTCATTGACAATAGCCAGGCAAATAAAACCTGCGGTTTTCCTATATCTTAATGGAGTCAAGGATGCGAACACCTCCATAACCTATGGCACCCAGTCCAACTTCACAGGCATCGCACCGTCCTCTTCAGATTTCGTTTCAATCTACGTAAACAACACGCTTGTAGTACCTCTTACAAAGAGTAAAGCGACGTATACAAAGACATTAGCTGCAGGTCTATACAAGGTCACAGCTGCTACTAATCTGAGCGGAGTATCCAATAAGACTTATTACGAAAAGATCAACAAAGCCACTCCTACGCTCTCCATCTCGGACGTGCCGGGCAACTTCACCTACAACGGCACGAAGGACAACACATCAGCCACGATAACGACCATAAACAGCCAGCTGGCGGCATCCCTGTACATGAACGGCAAGAACATGACCTCGACAAGGTCGAAGGCATACTACGTGAATGCCACCGCAGCGACCTACAGGGGCGTCTTCAACACAAGCGGCGACCAGAACTACACCTCATTCTCCGTCTCCACAGAATCAATAATCTCCAAAGCCGCACGTCTCCTTCTATATCTTAATGGAGTCAAGGATGCGAACACCTCCATAACCTATGGCACCCAGTCCAACTTCACAGCTTCTTTTGAGCAGAATCAAAACTACACACTGCCGTCCAACCAGTCCGTCTTCAAGACCATAAGCGTAGGTGCTAACCCCGAGGGAGAGACATACGATTCCGCCAATAATCTGGTATACATAGCAAACTACGGCTCGAATACCGTCTCGGTGATAAACCCCTCCAACCAGTCCGTCTTCAAGACCATAAGTGTAGGTTCTAACCCCTACGCAGCGACATACGATTCCGCCAATAATCTGGTATACGTAGCAAACTTCGGCTCTAGTACCGTCTCGGTGATAAACCCCTCCAACCAGTCCGTCTTCAAGAACATAAGTGTAGGTTCTAAACCCGACGCAGCGACATACGATTCTGCCAATAATCTGGTATACGTGGCAAACGATGGCTCGAATACCACCTCGGTGATAAATCCTTCCAACCAGTCCGTCTTCAAGAACATAAGCGTAGGTACTAGCCCCGACGCAGCGACATACGATTCCGCCAATAATCTGGTATACGTGGCAAACGAAGGCTCGAATACCGTCTCGGTGATAAACCCCTCCAACCAGTCCGTCTTCAAGAACATAAGCGTAGGTACTAGCCCCGTCGCAGCGACATACGATTCCGCCAATAATCTCGTATACGTGGCAAACTACAACTCGAATACCGTCTCGGTGATAAACCCCTCCAACCAGTCCGTCTTCAAGACCATAAGTGTAGGTTCTAACCCCTACGCAGCGACATACGATTCCGCCAATAATCTGGTATACGTGGCAAACGAAGGCTCGAAGACGGTCTCGGTGATAAATCCTGCATATCAGATACAATTGTACGTAAATTCCACCCTGAAACAGACGTCAGAGTATAAGCCGGATCAATACGAAGCCACATTAGCCGCAGGATTGTACAAAGTCACAGCTATCTCGAATATAAACACCACAAATCTCACATACTACGAAAAGATCAACAAATCCACGCCAACAATCTCTTTGACCTCTTCACCACTTGCAAATTACACCCAGAACGGTACATATCTTAAGTTCCACTTCTCCATATCCACGATAAACAACCAGTTAGCAGGAGACTTCTACCTCAATGGCACTCTGAAGAACTCCTCAATAACGACAAGCGAAGTATACAACACAACAGACAACACCCCGAACATATTCATAGGCACATTCAACACCTCCGGAAACCAGAACTACACATCAAATTCCTTGACAATAGCCAGGCAGATAAAACCTGCAGTTTTCCTATATCTTAATGGAGTAGAAGATGCGAACACCTCCATAACCTATGGCACCCAGTCCAACTTCACAGGCATCGCACCGTCTTCTTCAGATTTCGTTTCGATTTACGTAAACAACACGCTTGTAGTACCTCTTACAAAGAGTAAAGCGACGTATACAAAGACATTAGCTGCAGGATTGTACAAAGTCACAGCAGCCAGCAACGCCAGCGGTATAGCAAACGCCACCTACTATGAGAAAATAACAAAAGCTGTACGCCTCCTTCTATATCTTAATGGAGTAGAAGATGCGAACACCTCCATAACTTATGGCACACAGTCAAACTTCACAGCTTCTTTTGGGCAGAATCAAAACTATACACTGCCGTCCAACCAGTCCGTCTTCAAGACGATAACAGTAGCCTCTGAACCGAAAGCAGAAACGTATGATTCTGTCAATAATCTTGTATACGTAGCAGAATATGCTGAAATTACAATTGGACTTAAAAAGATTTATGAGGTAGCCGTAATAAACCCAGCCAATGAGTCCAACTTCAAGTTAATACTTGTAGGGTCTGCACCAGACGCAGAGGCGTATGATTCCGCCAATAATCTGGTATACGTAGCAGACTATCTTTCGGGTGCCGTCTCGGTGATAAACCCCTCCAACCAGTCCGTCTTCAAGACGATAACAGTAGGTACTCACCCAGAAGCAGCGACATACGATTCCGCCAATAATCTTGTATACATAGCAAACTATGGTTCGAATACGACCTCGGTGATAAACCCCTCCAACCAGTCCGTCTTCAAGACGATAACAGTAGGTACTCACCCAGAAGCAGCGACATACGATTCCGCCAATAATCTTGTATACATAGCAAACTATGGTTCGAATACGACCTCGGTGATAAACCCCTCCAACCAGTCCGTCTTCAAGACGATAACAGTAGGTTCCGGTCCCGATGCGGCGACATACGATTCCGCCAATAATCTTATATACATAGCAAACTATGGTTCGAATACGGTATCTGTAATAAACCCAGCTAACCAGTCCGTCTTCAAGACGATAACAGTAGGTACTCACCCAGAAGCAGCGACATACGATTCCGCCAATAATCTTGTATACATAGCAAACTATGGTTCGAATACGACCTCGGTGATAAACCCCTCCAACCAGTCCGTCTTCAAGACGATAACAGTAGGTTCCGGTCCCGATGCGGCGACATACGACTCTTTTAATAATTTGGTATATGTTGCAAATTACGTTTCTAACACAACCTCGGTGATAAACCCATCTTACCAGCTACAATTGTACGTAAATTCCACCCTGAAACAGACGTCAGAGTACAAGCCAGATCAATATGAAACCACATTAGCCGCTGGTCTATACAAAGTCACCGCTATCTCGAATATAAACACCACAAATCTCACATACTACGAAAAGATCAACAAATCCACGCCAACAATCTCTTTGACCTCTTCACCCCTTGCAAATTACACCCAGAACGGTACATATCTTAAGTTCCACTTCTCCATATCCACGATAAACAGCCAGCTAGCAGGAGACTTCTACCTAAACAGCACCCTGAAGAACTCCTCAATAACGACAAGCGAAGTATACAATACGACAGACAACACCCCGAACATCTTCATAGGCACTTTCAACACCTCCGGAAACCAGAACTACACATCAAATTCATTGACAATAGCCAGACAGATAAAACCAGTTTCCGCGGTTTTCCTATATCTTAATGGAGTAGAAGATGCTAACACCTCCATAACCTATGGCACCCAGTCCAACTTCACAGGGATCGCATCTTCTTCTTCAGATTTCGTTTCAATCTACGTAAACAACACGCTTGTAGTCCCCCTTACAAAGAGTAAGGCAACGTACACAAAGACATTAGCCGCAGGTTTATACAAAGTCACAGCAGCCACCAACACCAGCGGTATAGCAAACGCCACATACTACGAAAAAATCAACAAAGCCACACCCACCCTCACCATAAAAGACCTTCCGGGCAACTTCACCTACAACGGCACAAAGGACAACACATCAGCCTCCATAACCACGATAGACAACCAGCTCGCAGCATCCCTGTACATCAACGGCAAGAACGTCTCATCCACAAAGACAAGGACGTACTACGCAAATGCGACCGCAGCCACCTACAAGGGTGTATTCAACACCTCCGGAAACCAGAACTACACCTCCTTCTCCGTCTCCACAGAATCAATAATCTCCAAGTCTACACCCACAATCTCTTTGACCTCTTCACCATCAGCAAACTACACCCAGAACGGCACATATCTTAAGTTCCACTTCTCCATATCCACGATAAACAGCCAGCTGGCAGGCAGATTCTACCTGAACGGCACTTTAAAGAACTCATCAATAACCACAAGCGGAGTCTACAACACAACGGACAACACCCCGAACATATTCATAGGCACTTTCAACACCTCCGGAAACCAGAACTACACATCAAATTCATTGACAATAATCAGGCAAATAAAACCTGCGGTTTTCCTATATCTTAATGGAGTAGAAGATGCTAACACCTCCATAACCTATGGCACCCAGTCCAACTTCACAGGCATCGCATCATCCTCCTCAAATTTCGTTTCAATCTACGTAAACAACACGCTTGTAGTCCCTCTTACAAAGAGTAAGGCAACGTACACAAAGACATTAGCCGCAGGTTTATACAAAGTCACAGCAGCCACCAACGCCAGTGGGGTATTAAACGCCACATACTACGAGAAAATAACAAAAGCAGTACGCCTTCTTCTATATCTTAACGGAGCTGAGGATGCAAATACCTCCGTAACCTACGGCGCCCAGTCCAACTTCACAGCTTCTTTTGAGCAGAATCAAAACTATACACTGCCGTCCAACCAGTCCGTCTTCAAGAACATAAGCGTAAGCGCCACTTTACCCGAAGGAGCGACATACGATTCTGCTAATAATCTGGTATACGTAGTAAACTATGGCTCGGATACCGTCTCGGTGATAAACCCCTCCAACCAGTCCGTCTTCAAGACCATAAATGTAGGTACTAGCCCAGATGCAGCGACATACGATTCTGCTAATAATCTGGTATACGTGGCAAACTACGGCTCGAATACGACCTCGGTGATAAACCCCTCCAACCAGTCCGTCTTCAAGACAATAAGCGTGGGTTCTCACCCTGCTGCAGCGACATACGATTCCGCCAATAATCTGGTATACGTGGAAAACGTGGGCTCGGATACCGTCTCGGTGATAAACCCCTCCAACCAGTCCGTCTTCAAGACAATAAGCGTAGGCTCTGGACCTGAGGGAGCGACATACGATTCCGCCAATAATCTGGTATACGTGGCAAACGATGGTTCGAATACCGTCTCGGTGATAAACCCCTCCAACCAGTCCGTCTTCAAGACAATAAGCGTAGGCTCTGAACCAGTTGCAGCGACGTATGATTCCGCCAATAATCTGGTATACGTGGCAAACTACCTCTCGAGTACAGTCTCGGTGATAAACCCCTCCAACCAGTCCGTCTTCAAGACCATAAATGTAGGTACTAGCCCAGATGCAGCGACATACGATTCCGCCAATAATCTGGTATACGTGGCAAACTTGTTATCGGATACGGTCTCGGTGATAAACCCCTCCAACCAGTCCGTCTTCAAGACAATAAGCGTGGGTTCTCGCCCTACTGCAGCGACATACGATTCCGCCAATAATCTGGTATACGTGGCAAACGAGGTCTCGAATACGGTCTCGGTGATAAACCCGGCTTACCAGATACAATTGTACGTAAATTCCACCCTGAAACAGACGTCAGAGTACAAGCCAGATCAATACGAAACCACATTAGCTGCAGGTTTATACAAAGTCACAGCTATCTCGAATATAAACACCACAAATCTTACGTATTACGAAAAGATCAATAAAGCCACACCAACCCTCACCATAAAAGACATCCCGGGCAACTTCACCTACAACGGCACAAAGGACAACACCTCAGCCTCCATAACCACGATAGACAACCAGCTCACTGCGTCCCTGTACATCAACGGCAAGAACGTCTCATCAACAAAGACAAGGACGTACT
>JAMCRN010000022.1 GCA_023380585.1 Candidatus Parvarchaeota archaeon
CCCTCTGCACGTTTCATTCGGACTTCGGCTTATCGCGATATGCCAAGAGCTTGTCAAGGTATATCTCTGCTAGAGCTACTGGCAAGTCGATGTTGAATTCGTTAAGAACCTTTGGGTGTACCTCGCCTATTATTCCGATGCTTTTGCCCTGCGAAACTACCGAACCGAACCTTCCTTTTATGAAAGTCCCATCGAATACTTTGGAGTCCTCCCCTTGTTTTATCTCTGCCCTATCCAGCCCAAATGCGTCAATAAGGACCCTGTCCAGCGCCACTCTTACATCGCTTATGTTCTTGCCCTGCCCACATGCAACAACACAGAGTTTAAGCCTGTTCGAAAACCTGACATCAGAGCCTGATAATTCGACACTGAAACCGATATCAAATAGATTCTGGGGAAACTTCTTATGTGAATTGTTTGATATGAACCTAAGCTCCTCTGGAAAAAGATATTTTCTTGCCATGGTTGTTTCTCCGCTCTTGAAGCCAGAAAACGCTGCGTAATCTTCTGGACGTAGCCCGACTATCCTAAACTGTATGTTTTCTTTGGAAAGGACATTAAGATCCGTCTCCTGATACCCGAAACCTACCAATACGTCCCGTATGTCTTCGATGATATCGCTCCCGGACAATGCCTCGCCGATTTTACGAAGGTTTATAGTTGCGGGCTTTATATTTGACACTCCATAGAACCGCAATATATCGTCGACTATATCTGCCTGATGTTTTATGTCCTGGCGATAAAACGGGGAACGAACAACGAACCCTTTGGCTGTCTCCTTGAAGGTATAGCCGGCTTTTTTCAATGCGGACTTTATCTCAGTATCTCTTATATCCTGCCCTATCAATGAATTCACATAGGACCTGCTTAAATCCAATGACGTCTCTCCCAGAGAAAAAGATGTGTTTAGATCTTTACTCTCGTACTTTGGCTTTAAAACTGTAACGTTCCCAAGGAACTGTGCATTGAATATGAATGCCTTGGTAATGCTATTGACTATATTCCTGTCTAATCCAGTTATGTCTATGAATATAGACCTGGTCTTCTCACTGATAGAGGCGAAATCTGCGTTTATAACCGGAGGAAGCGCGAATATCCTTCTATTACCGTCCGTCCAGACTATCGGCTTGCCATCGTTTATATGACCATATTCTTTGCCGCAGTCTAGTTCCTCCAATATCTCCGCATACGATTTTTCATTTGAATACCCTAAAGGCACGAATGAGATTTTCTCTGCGGATGACTCCGAATATTTAAGCGGGAACGATATCTTATCCATGTCAAATAACCCTATAGCCGCTGATTTTCTGTTCCTGCCGATAGTAGCGTCTAATTTTGACTGCATGTCTATAAGATTTTTTGCTTCCTTGCCTACCGGCATCGGGAGGTTTAGCAGCAGCAGATTTACAAAAGGCCGTGATGTTTTCCCTATCGTTATAGGCGCTGATTTATATATGATTTTCTCGTATCTCCTTATACTTGACCCCAAAATACGCGAGAAAGTGAAAGCTATTGAGTATTTTGATACCATCTCCGGTCTGTCTGACGTGACCTCAAATTCTAAAACGTCCCCAGAACCGGATATGTCCATACCATAAAGAAAACTCATATCCTCGTAGTCTTTTCTCTTTAGTGCTTTGCCGAGGATGGAATTCATCTCTTCTACGCTTGAATAAACCATCACCATATCAATCTAATCCTTTGAATATCTTGTTTGTAGGGACACTGCGTAAAATGTCTATGTCTGAGAAAGCGCCATACAATACCCTTATATCAGAAAGGCCCAGGATCAATGCCAGCATTCTATCTAACCCGAACCCCCAGGCTATTATGTTCTTTTTTATCCCAAAAGGAGCCAGCGTCTCTTGTCTAAAAACTCCGGAGTTACCGACTTCTATCCACCTATCTAATTCAGTACTGTAAGCCTGTATCTCAAGGCTCGGTTCTGTGTATGGATTATATGTAGGTTTAAACCTTATATTTTCGATGCCCATTCTCTTATAGAACTCCTTGGAATATGATATTAAGTCTGCCACAGATAAGTCGTCGTCATATACAACCCCTTCTATTTGATAGAATTCCGGGAGGTGAGTAGCGTCTGGCGTCTCATTTCTGAATACCTTGCTTACGGAAAAAAACTTGTACGGCTTGTCTTTGTCCTTTGATATTACATCTGCTATGTAACGGAAAGTCGTAGCTGTGGTATGGCCCCGCATTATTAACTGGTAGCTCTTCTTCTCATCGAACCGCAGTCCATAACCTAGAGACTTATTGTACCTACCGTCAGAAAAGCCGGTTTCGTATACTTTTTTGACTGAGGAAATCAGGTCTTTTTTAATATCAGCCTTTCCGCCTTCTACATATAATGTATCCTGTATGTCCCTGTCTGGATGGTCCTGTCTGAACATCATAACATCAAAATTCCAAAATGCCGCTTCAACGTAGCCGCTTTGCATCTCTGAAAAGCCCATCGAGACCAAAATGTCCCTTATCCTTGATATAAAACATTTAGTGATATGCTTCTTTCCATAAACAGGCATCGGGGGCTTGGAGTCTAATTGATATTCTCGGAATTCTATGTTTTCCCAGTTTTTTATGACATCAGGGGTAAGATTATCAACTTTATTCGTGCTCAGTTCTTTTAAGTTATAGGCCTTTCTACCCTCTTCCGTCGTCTCTATGAGAGTCCTTGTCTTTTCCTCCCTCTCTATCAATTTCCTGTTCATAAACTCCGACAACTCTTCCTGGTCTAAGTCGTCGTAATCCTTTGTTCTGTTTAAGAGAGAGCTCTTCTGCTCTATCTTTGATAAGATTTCTTTGTCGATTTTTATCGCATCGTTATCGTATCTTATCGCTTTAATTTTCTTAAGTATGCCTAACGCCGCATTTATTTCCTTCTGATCCAAACCTTGTACTTTTATATTATTGAAACTTGCTTTGCCCGTTTCTGAGATAAACTTTCCGACTATGTATTCTGGCAGACCTGACTGGGCGTATCTTCTGCCTGTCTCAGTAAGCCTATATGATATATCTACCTTATGCATTGTTTTTATCAGGCCTAGCTCCATGAGCTTTCTAGAGGAATTTGACAACGAAGTAAGATTTATTCCAGAAGCTTCTGATATTTCATCTAGATAGCTCTTATTGTCACGTACTGCAAATAAAATCGCCCTATCGGTATCGTTTAATATTTTTAGTTTGTCTATTAGATCCATAATAAGAAATTTGTTTTTCTTATTATTTATAATTGAATATAGACTTATATTATTACAATGACCGTTCGAATTTTTTTATAGCATAATAAGATTTTGCCGTGTAAAGGGAGGAGAACTCCCTCTCTAGCCCTTTTGTGAAATTATCTGACAAAGGAGGCAGGGGAGAGATGTCCGGATTGAACTCATCGTATAAAGCCTCTATAATGAATTTCGGTACAGATAAGCCTGCCAGACGCTCTGCTGTTCTATCCCTGTCTGAAAGCCTCTCCGCAAGAGCCGCTACTGCGAACGCCAGCCGGTTAGATACGCCGTAAATGTCGTATCCTTGAAGAGGAAACTCATCATCTAACCTACCCATGCTCTTTAAAGCGAAGTAATTTGCTGCGGGTTCTGATAAAAAGCCCGATGCGTGAGCAAACTCATGTGCTACAGCAAAGTCATAGGAAGGTGCGGCTATGGAACGGCTTGGATTTACGAATATCGGCCCATAAGCATGCTTTCTGCTTATTTTTCCCAGTATAGCCGATGGAAATATTAAAGTAACACCGCCTACCCCTGCAGGACAGGCATGTATTATGCTCTTAGTGGTTAATTTCCTTTCAAGCGTTCTGCTTATGGCTGGCAATATTTTCATATCATGCTCTCGCAACTTGTCTGGATCCATATACATCTTACAGCTTTCCTCCGAACTTGCCATCATATAAACGGATTTTACAAGCCTTAGAGACGGTTCTACCTCTCTCGAAAAGAAATTATTGGAATATTTATCCCATATTTTAGAGAAATCATTGGAATACATCCTTATATCTTTCTCTATCTCCTGTTCACTTATTCCTTTGCCTTTGAATTTCTCTCTTTCTATGGAAACCAATCCCAGCGTTGTTAAGGTCGAAGATGCGACTATAGACAACGTGGCTATTAAAAGTGGAGCTATAAAATTATCGGCAGTTGTCTCGAATACATACATGAACGGATAACCGGTCTGTAAGGTGTATATAGAAGATGCAGCTAAGAGTACGCCTACCTGCAGCGAATCGTAAGCAACAGCGAGTGATACTGCGTAAGAAGCGACATGATTCCCGGTTTTTCTTAGAATGAGATCATAAGTCTCAGAAAACAATTTTGCCGGGTATAAAAGCCACCATTTTTTACTTCCGAAGACTTTGCCTTTATTAACGTATTCGACTACTCCATCTAGGTCTTTTGCTTTGTATGCTCCTTTTCCAGCCTGTTCCGCTTCTACAAAGAACCTATTTATGTTCTCATGCGGTATAAGAGAGTCATAGAACCTGCGTATACCGGGTACTCCGTATGCTATGAGTGCAGAAGTATAGTCCAAGTCATCTTTGTGAGAAATAATCTCCGCCCTTGTTTCTTCGTCTTCTAACCTATATAATATTTCTTCCAGCTTACGCTTATTATTGTTTATCAGAGTTTTCAGAAGTTCCTGCCTTTCTTTGGCCTTTATCATCTCAGATTATGAGAAAATATAATATAAATATTTAAAAACTCTACTTTCTCTTTGAGATTATGAAAATAGCTATAAGTGGGACTCCTGGCACAGGCAAACATAGGCTCGGCAGGGACCTTTCTAAGCTTCTTGGGTTTAAGTTGCTCGATCTAAATAAGGAAATAGGTAGTAAACCTGACAGAGAAACTGAGGTATCTGTCAAGGACCTTGAGAGACTTGTCAAGAATAAACTTGAAGACGACATGATAATAGTGTCGCATATGGCGCATATGATCTCTGATGAATATTTTGACCTATTGATAATACTAAGGTGCAACCCTGAAATTCTTTCCAAGAGACTCAAAGCAAGAGGATATGACAAAGAGAAAGTATACGACAACGTCGTTTTTGAGGCGCTTGACGGCAGTGTTATAGAAACTATAGAACTAGGTAAAAAGTTCGTACAGATAGACAGCACTAGAGACTATAAAACGACATTAAGACAGGCTTATCTCCTGATAACAAAGAACAAAAGACCTAGAAAGTTTAATCCTGACTATTCTAGATATGTCATTAGGTTCGGCTTGTAATAACTGATCAGGATACCTTTATCTGCTTGATGCAGCCTGTCTTTCCGCATCAATCCTCTTTGAGATAGGAAATGAAGTTTCTAAATTGTTTGATGCACTCAACAATATCTCATAAAGAGAATCCTTGGCTTTTTTCCCTGAAAACGACAGCTGGAATGTGCCTTGAGCTATCCATCTAATGGCTATGTCTACTCTCCTCATCGGAGATGTATCTACCTGCTTCGCTATCCTCTGACCAGCTATAAGCAATGTCATTACCTCCTCTCTAGGCGCAGAGTTCTCCACTGCCCTCACAAATACCTCCATAGGATTTTTACCCTCTTTTTTAAGACGTTTGAAGGCACCGTCAACTATTTTAAACGCTGTGTAATATCTACCGGAGGAAATCTTTGATGTGCGTAGATGTTTTTTACCTTTATGGCCTGGAACCATTAAATGTGTTATCAACCTTTCTACAAGATTTATCCTCCTTCTCGAAAACCTCTGCTGTGAATACAGGCCTGCGCTTTTAGGCAATATGAACGGCTTTAATGATATCACATTCGCCAGGCCTGGATTGTTTATCGTTACGTCCATGTCAAATTCGTCGAATAGTCTTATATTATTTTTAAGATTCGCGGATTCTTCTACCTTTTTCTTTTCTTCTTCCATTTTACCTAACCGGCTTCTGCTTCCTTCCGCTCACGAGCTCATTCAAAGATATACCATTTACCTTTATTA
>JAMCRN010000023.1 GCA_023380585.1 Candidatus Parvarchaeota archaeon
CTCTTTTAGCGACCTTATAAATTCGATGCAAAAAGGCGGAACCGGTTACTTTACGCCAGAAGAGGTAGACACGTGCGTTGGCAGGGCCTTTGAGCTTAAACAAGAAATTAAAGATTTATTAATGAAGCAACTAAATGACTGATGTTATGAAAGACTACAATAAATTCGAAAAAGCAAGGCTGATAGGCGCCAGAGCCCTTCAACTTGCGATGGGTGCGCCGGCTCTTGTTAAAGTAAACAAGAAAGAAGACAGATATATAGAGATCGCTAAAAGAGAACTCGAAAAAGGAGTGATACCGATAACTGTAAAACGTAGTTAAAAAGTTATTTTAAAGAGTACGCCCTTTCAATACAATGGTCTTCGATTACCTTTCGGAAAAACTGAGAGCAGGCATAAATAAACTGCTGAATTCGACCGGTAATGAGAAAGTAGAGGAAGTCCTCTCTGACATACAAAAGGCTTTGATAGAGGGGGATGTAGACAAAGGGACTGTAACGAGCCTGATAGAAAAGATAAAGAAAGACATAAAAGAAAGAAAGGGTAGTGGATTCTTAAGCAAGGAAAGAGTTCTTGATATAATATATAATGATATTGTAGAGATAATAGGCACTGCAGGAAATAAGATACAAATAGACTCTGTCCCATACAAGATTTTGCTGGCCGGACTATTCGGGTCGGGAAAGACTACTACCGCGGCCAAACTAGCGAACTATTACAAAAAGAGGGGATACAGAGTATTGCTCCTTGGGCTGGACACATTCAGGCCGGCGGCATACGAGCAGCTGGTCCAGCTTAGCAAACAGATAAACGTGAAGGTGGCCGGCAGCGGCAAAGACCCACAGCAGGCTATAAAAGAGGCCTCCAAGTCCTTCAAAGACTTTGATATAATAATAGCCGACAGCGCCGGCAGAGACGCACTAGACAAGGAGCTCGTGGATGAGATAAAAGGGATAAAAAAGACATTTGACCCTGACCATGTATGCTTGGTCATACCTGCAGACCTAGGCCAAAACGCAAAGATACAGGTAAAGAGTTTCCATGACCTTCTCGGGATAGACAGCATAGTGATAACAAAGACTGACGGCACGGCCAACGGTGGAGGGGCCCTCACAGCGGCCTATATAAGCGGAGCCAAAGTGGCGTTTATAGGGACCGGCGAAAAGATCCAGGATATAGAAGAATTCGACCCCAGGGAATTCGTTTCCAGGCTACTCGGACTTGAAGGGTTGGAATCCATACTAAAAAAAGCTGAAGAAGAAAACATAAAGATAAACGAAGAAAGCGTAAAAAACGTTATGAAGGGCGAGTTCAGCCTTATGGACATGTACGAGCAGTATTCATCGACTAAAAAATTGGGTGCCATAGACAAGATTACAAGCATGATACCGGGCCTTTCTTCCTCAAAAAACAGGCAACTGGTCGAAAAACAAGGGCAGAACCTTGGCAGATTCACCACAATAATGGACTCGATGACAAAACTAGAGCTGGAAGACCCAAAGATTATAAACGCTGAGAGGATAAAAAGGATAGCAAAGGGCAGCGGCCAGAGCGAAGAGCTAGTTAGGGAACTACTTGACCAGTACAGAAAGATGAAAACAGTGATGAAGATGTCTAAGAACAGACAGGTGTCGAATCTAATGAAAAAGTTTGGGATAAATCTATGAAGTGTGATTCTTGCGGTAAGGAGATAGAAACTACCTTCTTGGGAAAAATTAAAGGCAATTACATGAGAGAAAACGCTAAGACCAAGGTTTTATGCAGTACCTGCTTCAAGGAGGCGATTAGGAGGAAAAAGGCAAACGGTAGAACGGAAGAGGCTTCTACTAACAAAGAAAAATAAAAAAAATCGGTACATGCAATACGGTCCCGTAGCTCAACTTGGACAGAGCGGCACCCTTCTAAGGTGATGGTTGAGGGTTCAAATCCCTTCGGGGCCAAACAGATAAAATTCAGGCCGCACATGAAAGATGGACTAATGCCATTCACGCATCTGACCCTGCTTATGGCAGGTCAGATGGTCTGATTATGTCAAGGATTGACGTATACGACGTTTGATGTCAATGCATCATTTCCATTTCCGCTATAATCGTTTGCATTTCCGTCGAAAGGGATCCAAGCTATGAGGTTTTGAGAATCTATTGGTATGCCGCCGAGGCCCAAACCGTACAAAGTCTGCACGTCCTTAAGAGAAAACGCGGTATCATAGGCCTGGATATTCGCTACCATGCCGTTATAACCGGACCCTGCCAAAATAGTGTTATATGGATTCGGGTCCGAGTAATTTGCCGGACCATTGAGCGTCCACGTCATATTTTGGCAGTTCGTATCGACACAGACGGCTAGCCACGCATTGCCCTGTGCATTAAAGCTGAATATCCCAGTTATCATTTCCCATCTATCATAAGGCGCCTGATTGAGAGGATAGCTATCGGCCGTAGTCCCGTCTGAGCAGGTATCGGCGGAATTGTTCCATTCTACATTGAATGGCTCAAAATATGTCGAATTATATTGGTAGGACGACAGACCTGACGTACAGCCTGGAACTTCCTGGATGAGATAAGTGTTACCGTTCCAGATCTTCCTTGTGTAGAACCACCCCACCAAAGTCCATTTGTGCCCGGAATCCCAGATAGAATTGAAAGATTTGGAATCTGGTATATAAGCTGAGCTTGCGTTTGAAAAATTGGCCACGGAATCTGCGATAAAAGAGGAAGTCGTTCCAGTGACATAGCCGACAGAAATGTATGGCCCTGGCAGTGCCTGCCCTGGTTCTGTGTATGTTATTTCCACTTTGGAAGAAAAGTGGGCGTTGGATACATTAATACAGCCCCCTAGTATGAACATCTTTCCCGTGTCTCCGGGCGCTATGTACTCTGAAACATTCGATGAGTATGTTTTTCCATTCAGAGTCGAATTCGCATACTTTACAAAAACTAAATTCCCCACTGCATTGTTCAAAGACAATATAAGGACTCCATACGGAGAGCAAAGAGCCTGGGTCCCGACAAAGCCGCTAAAGCCTGTAACTGTGGCTGATAGAGAAGAAGAGGGCGAGAAAATTCCCAAGGAATAAAGCACAGCGGCTACGATGACTATGATCAATATGGCCCAGCCGTAGGTCATCATGTATTCCAGGGCTGATTGGCTTTTTTGGTTATAATTCATATCAGTTTATGCATGTCTTCGTATATAATTTTTAAAAGAATAGTGACTTTGCATAAAAAGCATGAAAACTAAAATAGAATTTTAAGCGGGTGATAATGATTAATAAAAGCAGATATTATAAGCTTTATGGAAATCAAAAAAGCGACAAGCAGAAAGATACTCAATGCAAACTCAAATTTTACAATACAAGTGGAATTAGAGACCGAAAACGGGACATTTAAGGGGTCTTCTCCTGCAGGGGAGAGTGTAAGTAAATACGAAGTTTCGCAATTTTCTGAAAACATAGACAAAGAAATAGAACAATTCAATGCATTTTTACTGTCCATTGCCGGAAAAAATATTGAGTCTATAGAAGATATATACTCATTGGAAGAATCTGTGCCGAAGGAATTTATCGGCGGACCGTCTCTTTCACTATCTTATGCTCTCGTCTGCGCACTTGCCAGCAGCAAACGCATCCAACCGTATTCCCTGTTCGGAACAAAAGGACTGGTGATCCCTGTATGCAAGATGCTTGGCGGCGGCATGCATGCCTCGAACCTTGGGATGGACATACAGGAGATACTGGTGACCACTATAAGCAATGATATATCAGAAAGCGTCGATGGCACGCTTAGCGTATACAAAAAGCTAAAAGAGATGCTTAAGAAGAGCACCGCCAGCTTTTTAGGCGGCGTCGACCCGGAGGGAGGCTTCATAACAGGTCTAGACAACTATGAATCTTTAAAGATTGTAAAAAAAGCCGCCGAGGAGGTAATAAAGCAGAAATCTCTTGACATACGCCTTGGGGTAGATATGGCAGCTTCTACATTTTACAAGGACGGAAGATACCACTACAAGAGGCCGTTTTATGGTAAAGAAACACTGGACAGAGGGGAGCAAGTGGACCTTGTTAGAAAGGTTTCTGAAGAATTTGATCTGTACTATGTGGAGGATCCTGTAGATGAAACCCTACCAGATGACTACGGAGAAGTCCTGAAAGGCTCGGCACGGTTAGTCGTCGGAGATGACCTAACAGCTACAAAGACAGAGAGGCTAGAAAAGGTATACAAAAACATAAACGCGACCCTAGTGAAACCTAACCAAGTAGGGCTTCTAAGCGCTGTCAAAGACTACTTTGAAATGACCAAAAAGCATAATCTAATAACAGTCGTATCCCATAGGTCTGAAGAGACCAATATGTCGATAATATCCGACATAGCTGCAGGGAACGGCGCAAAGTATTTAAAAGTTGGGATTAATAGAGGAGAAAGAGTAGAAAAGATAAACAGACTGCTTGAAATAAAATAAATGTATGGTTTTTAAAAAAATAGAGAAGCTTGAGGCTTACAAAGTATACGGCACCAGGATAGGGACGAATTCCGTTAATAAGGCGTTCGAGAAGTTCGTATTCAGGAGGATTCCTAATAAATTCTCGATACTGAACATAAAACTTATAGACGAGAGGATAAAACTAGCAGCGAGGATGCTCAGTAACTACAAGAGGAAGGACATTTTGCTTGTGTGCACTTTAGACGGCGCTTACTACGCAGTGTACAATTTCGCGAAATTGATGAAAATAAGTGTTAACTTCGGAAGGTATCTGGCAGGGTCTCTTACAAACGTAGGCTACAAGAACTTTTTTGAGCCGAAGATACTGTTCATAACAGACCCGAAGGCGAACCGTAGGGCGCTGAATGACGCAAAGAAGATAAATATACCTATAATAGCGATTGGGGATACCGACAATAGCATGTCCTTCATAGATCTGGTTATACCGGGCAATAACAAGAGCGGTAACAGTATAGGACTTATACTTTATCTGTTGGCGCATGAGATGGGAGACAAACAAGAAAGGGAAAAATTAGAAAATGTAAAACTTGAAGAATTTGTTTCCAAAGAGCTTGATTTTTAAAAGTATGAAAGTATGTGATTTCTATATAAACGGCAAAAGCATAGCCAAAGGTGTAAAATACTGTGAGAGCTTTATATCTAAGGTTCTTGGCCTTATGTTTGTCTCATCACCCGGAAGAGGCGCATTCTTACCAGGTGTCAATGACATACACATGAACTTTGTACGATTCAATTTATATGTCATTTGGCTAGACAAAGACATGCGTGTGCTACAACAGACTATCGCAAAACCGTGGAGGCTTTACTACGGCCCGAGTGGTGGGTCAAATGTACTGGAACTGCCTGTCGGCAACAGAATCAGGATATCCAAAGGTGATAAGTTAAGAATACGAATATATGAGATTAAAAACAGGAAAAGTTGATAAAATACTTGGTAGGGAAACGTCTGCAAGTGCAGAAATGCTAAAAAACACGATATCCACGGACATTCTGAATAGCCGATGTGAGACCTTTAAACTGGGTGACTTAAACCTTATCCTGCCGGGCATGTCATCTGTAGAGATAAAGGACAGTAACAGTGTATATGTATCTACTGTGCCGTTCAATAAAAGCGCAGGAAATGGTATCTTAGAGTCCTTGGAAACATATTTATACGATATAGGCAAGCTGGATTGCGTCCTGATATCAGGAGGCATAGACTCGTCGCTCCTGGCTGCAGTTGCATCTAAGATCTATCCCAAGTTAAATCTAATAACGGTAGGATTCCCAGGATCAGAAGACCTTGAATATTCCAAAGCATTGGCAGAAGATATTGGGAAGGATGTTATAGAGGTTGTTTTGACTGAAGAGAAGGTCTCCAGAATAATAAAAAAACTAAAGGAACTAGATCTTTGTACATACAACGTAATAATGGGTGTCATAGAATATGCCGCGATCGAGGCCGGTACCGATAGAGAGTTTAGGACATTTGCCAGCGGCCTGGGAAGCGATGAACTCTTCTTCGGATTCGACATTTATTCCAGAATGCCGCATGAGACTATGGAAGAGACGAGGAATGAGAGATTATATTATGCGCCTGCCGTTGACCTTATTAGAATAAAAAAGATATCAGAAAGGCTAAGAGCAAGGGTCTACCTGCCTTATCTAGACGATGGTATCGCGTCATATGCGCTGTCTAACGTCCATCCTGGCACCGAAACAGGAGGAGTTAAGTTTATAAAAAGCAAAAAATATAGTCTATACAATAAGAGTTTGCTTAGATTTCTAGGTGAACAATTAGGATTGAGTGAACAAATAACTCTGAGGAAAAAAAAGGCGATGCAGTACGGAAGCGGCTTGTTAAGGAGCCTTAGGACATCGTCCAAAAAAACCGGTTTTAAAAATGTAGGTGATTTTATAAAAAATATATGATAAAGATAAAAACTTTAGGAGGGTACAGCAAAATAGGAAAAAGCATGACTGCCATAGAAGTCGATGGGGATATAGTAATAACCGACATGGGCGCAGATATAGAAAGACTGATAGACTATGAAGATGAAAAAGCCAATATATCAGTGGCTGATTCAGATGCGCTTATTAAAAACGGAGTCATACCAGATGACACTGATTTTTTTAGGGAGCACGGAAAGAATGTAAAGGCTATAGTGCTAACGCACGGCCACTTAGACCATATATGGGCAGTCCCGTTCCTGGCCAAAAAATATATGTGTCCTATCATATCCACGCACTTCACCGCTAAGATAATCGAACATGTAGCAAGGAACGCAAAACAGAAAGACCTCAAGATCGTTAAGTTAAACACTGGGAACAAGTATAAGCTATCTGAAAACATATCTATAGAACTGGTGCACATAACACATTCGATACCACAGACTGCTATAGTCGTTATACATACAGCTTATGGCGCCATTTTATACGCCAACGACTGGAAATTTGATAATACTCCTACGCTGGGAAAGAAGCCGGATTACGAAAGACTTGAGCAGCTAAGCAAGGAGGGGATTCATACGTTTATATCTGATTCTACAAATGCGGACAAAGAAGGCTACACGTTTTCCGAGATCGTCGTAAGGACGATGCTAGAAGACGTGATAAAAAAGACATTGAATAATAAGACGATATTCGTCACGACTTTCTCGTCCCATATCGCCAGGATAAAAAACATAGTGGAGATAAGCCGCAAGACAGGTAGAAGGGTGCTGATATTCGGTAGAAGCATGGATATGTATATAAAAGCCGCCGTGGAAAGCGGTATAATAGAAAAGTCGACATTGCCGCAGGTCGCATTGAAAAGAGACCAGATAGACGGACTTATGAGATATGTTAAGACAAAGCCAGGCAAGTATCTGATAATATGCACAGGCCACCAGGGCGAAAGAGGAGCTTTCCTTGATAAACTTGTAACTGGACAATATGAATACAAACTATCACGGGATGACGCCGTTATCTTTTCTTCCCGCACTATACCGACACCGTTGAACATGGCCAACAGGGCGATGCTGCAGAATGCATTGACAGACCTAAATGTCGATGTAGCAGATGAGGTCCATGTATCCGGACATGCTTCAAAAAATGACCATAAAATGATGATAAAGATGTTGAAGCCTAAACATTATATACCTTCACACGGTGGGATAGAAAAACTTACAGCTGCGATAGAAACGGCAAAGGAATTCGGATATGAGCTCGGCAAGACATCGCATCTGCTTTTAGACAACCAAGAAATAGTGTTCGATTGAAGCCTAAAAACATAAAAGACACTGCTGTGTAGTCTCTGCATGGATTTTATAGAATGGAGCCTTGACATAGAGAATAAAGCCAAAGACCAGATATATAAATCTGGCACTTTCAGCTTTGATAGAGGCTCCGGTAAACCTTTCTTTGGTATAGACACTCCGCCGCCGTACCCTTCCGGAAGACCGTGGCATGTCGGTGCGGCTGCGCAATACGCGAAGATAGATATTATAGCCAGGGCAGCCAGGATGCGCGGATTCGAAGTGATGTTCCCTATAGGGCTCGATAGGAATGGTCTGCCTGTGGAAAAGTATACTGAAAAAAAGTACAACATAAAGATGAGAAACACCGAGAGGGAAAAGTTTATAGAGCTGTGCAGAGAATCCCTTGACGAATTAGAGAAAGAGATGCTAGAGATACTAAAATCCATCGGACTTTCAGCAGACTTCAATAAATTGTACAGGACGGATTCTGAAGAATATCGTGCATTTACACAAAGCACGTTCATAAAACAGTGGAAAGAAGGCAGGATAACCGTAGGGAAGAGACCAAGTAATTTCTGCCCGGATTGCGGCACCACCATAGCAGACGCAGAGGTCGAATACAAGGAGCTTCCTACAAATCTTGTATATTTCTATTTTCTTCTGGGCAAAAAGAAGATTCTTATTGCTAGTACAAGACCGGAGCTGTTGGGTTCATGCCAAGCAGTAATAGTAAATCCTTCAGATGATAGATACAAGGATCTAGTAGGACTTGATGCGGAGATACCAGTATACAAGAGAAAGGTAAAGATAATCGCTCATCCATACGCCAAGCCTGATTTCGGAAGCGGATTCGAAGTGATGTTCCCATACGGTGATTATAATGATGTAATGATAATAAAAGAGCTTGGGCTAAAAGAGAATATAATAATAAACACGGATGATAAAATAAACGAAAGGGGAGGCCCGGAACTAGAGGGATTAAGCGTCAAGAAAGCGCGAGAGAAGATGATAGACCTGCTGAAACGGGATGGCGTACTGGAAAAAGTAGAGCAAATAAGCCACAGGACCCCTGTTTGTGAGAGAAGCAAAACGCCCATAGAGATAATACCGCTTGATGAGTACTACTTTAAGGCAGCAGAAAGCAAAGACAAGCTTCTTGAGATGGCCATGAACCTCAAATTTATACCGGAATACCATAGGCAGATACTGATAGATTGGATAAATATATTGGAGGACTGGCCAATATCTCGACGCAGATTTTACGGAACAGAGATACCTGTGTGGTACTGTAAAGATTGTGGAGAAGCTTACATACCGCCACCTGGTAAGTACTATAAGCCGTGGAAGGATAACCCTCCAAAAGGGGCAAAGTGCATTAAATGCGGCAGATCAGATTTCATAGGCGATGATAGGACTTTCGACACTTGGATGGATTCTAGCGTATCTGCTTTGTTCGTAAGCGGATATTGGAAGGATGAACATAGCAAGGAATATCCTTTGACGATACGGCCGCAGGGATTAGATATAATAAGAACGTGGCTGACTTACAGCCTTCTCAGATGCTCCGAGATAAGCGGGAAAGTACCGTGGGAATACGTATGGATAGACGGCCTAGGGATGGACGAGCATGGAGAGAAGATGAGCAAAAGTAAGGGAAACGTCGTAGATCCGATACCTATAATAGAAAAATACGGGGCCGATGCTTTCAGATTCTGGGCAGCATCTGAAGCAAACGTAGGTAGCAACTTCATTTTTGCCGAGAAAAAACTTGTAGCAGCCAATAAATTCATAAATAAACTGCTTAACATCGCCAGATTTGTTGGTTCTTTCCAGCCTGTGGAGGCAGGTGCGGAAGACATTAAAGCTACTGATGAATGGATACTCAGCGAATTATCTTTAGTCGTAGACAAAGCGATAGAAGGATATGAAAAGCACAATCTTTTCCTACCAGCGAATAAAATAAGGGATTTTGTGTGGAACGTCTTTGCT
Source organism: Candidatus Parvarchaeota archaeon (assembly GCA_023380585.1). Classification (GTDB taxonomy): domain Archaea; phylum Nanobdellota; class Nanobdellia; order Parvarchaeales; family Parvarchaeaceae; genus Parvarchaeum. The sequence continues at coordinate 9,706 of JAMCRN010000023.1, forward strand.
CCACACTATATAGAGATGGTAAAGGCCAGGGCTTACGGCGGCGATTATAGTGCAGAGGAAAAGAATTCCGCAGTCTTTACCCTAAGGACCGTACTTAGAAACGTTCTGCTGCTCCTAAATCCAATAATGCCTTTCATCAGTTCACACCTGCTAGAGAAGATCTACGGAATACGCGCTGAAAGTGACGCGCTGTTCGAAAAAATAAATTACAACCGATTTCTGGAACTTGGTAGGAAAATAACAGACTTTAACTCTATGGTGTGGGCGGAAAAGAAAAGATCTGGACTCTCGCTGCGGGACGAGATAAAAATCAATATACCGCAAGAGCTTGAGCCATTCAAGGCAGATCTTATAAAGATGCACGGAATAATAGAAGACGAAGGTGAATGATGTATGGAGATAAAAATAAAGAATATAAATTTCGGAGAAAAGACTATAAAGATAAAGAGCGGCACTGTAAAAGACCTGATAAAGGCACTGGGCACGAACGACGATTCTGTCATATTCGTAGACCAGAGCGGCAAGATCTGCACGATTGATGAAAACCTGGAAGGACATGATTGCCTTACCATGGTTGAAGTGTTTTCTGGAGGATGAACATGCTTTGTGAAATTTGTGGGGACCGTGCGATAATCTCCGTCAGTAACGGGACTTTATGCAAAGAACACTTTGTAGAGAAGATTGAGTCAATAACAATAGAGACGATAAACGAATACGGCATGATAAGACCCGGGGAGACGGTAGCGGTAGCTAATTCTGGTGGTAAGGACTCTCTTTCTCTACTCTATATCTTGTCTAAGAACTTCCGTAAAAATAACAACATAATCTCGATTACTATAGATGAAGGGATAGCCGGTTACAGAGACAAAACGATAGAGATAATGAAAAGGTTTTGCAATAGATGGAGAGTGCCATATTTCGTATACTCATACAAAGATTTTTCCGGAAGCGATATGGACTCTATAAAAAAAGTAAGGAAAGGAATACCGTGCTCAACGTGTGGTGTCTTAAGGAGATATCTTCTGAATAAGGCTGCGATGGAAAGGAATGCTGACAAAGTGGCGACGGCTCATAACATGGACGATGAAGCAGAGAACGTGATAATGAACCTGCTTCAAAACGACTTTGACAAGTTTTTGAGACTTGGTCCCGTCTCGGGGTTAAAAGAAAGGAGTGGTTTCGTGCCAAGGATAAAGCCTTTTATCTTCATAAGCGAAAAGGAGACGATGCTCTACTCTATAATAAACGGTATAGATGCTGTCCATACGCCCTGCCCTTATGCAGGCATGGGGTTTAGGGGGGTGGTATCAAGAAAAATAAAAGAGATGGAATCTGCAAAGATGGGTACAAAAATGAACGTGATACAAAAAATGCTAATGATGAAACAGCGTTACTCTCCGGATTACCTGCCTAAAAAGGATATGGAAAAATGCAGTGTCTGCGGCTACCCTTCCTCACAAAATGTCTGTGAAGCATGTGCCATAAGACAAAGCCTGGCCACTTCCAACAATCGTGGGCGATTAACAAATATTTAAATATCATATACTTAGTATAATTGTATGTACTCGCAGGATCTGGAAAACTACCAGGATCAGATAAAAACCCTTAGTGATAAAGTAAACAGTTTTTCGTCTACTATAAGAGAGATAGTGTCTAATTTGAACGATACGATAGAAAAAATAAACCATAACTATATAGATGCAAATTCCAGAATAAACAAGCTAGAGTCGAATGTAAGCTCTGTATCGAACTTCGTTACTAAGCTGTCGTCCGGCCTTAACAACGCAATAGACAATTTCAACAGTGTTTCATCCTCAATAAATGAGAGATCAAAGTCTGATGCGAAGACTTACGGTGCTCTGACCGATGATATCGCAAAACTCACCGAACAGATAAAAACCCTATCAGAAGCGGTGAACAGAAGCATAGCGAACCTTTCGGATACTGACAATGAACTCTCAGGAAAACTCAACAAACTTTCTGATACTCTATATTCCGGCCTGCCTGCGATAAACACTATAAACGACGATATAATATCGCTAAAGAAATACAATGCAGACATAAACAATAGATTTGAAAAAATAACCAATTCTGTGAACTCATTGAACGTGCAATTGAACGGTCTGAACCTGAAACTTGATTCAATAGGGAAAGAATTTGATGTAGTGAAAGAAGGGATAGGCGATACTCAGAAGCATGTTACGGAGTTCATAGAGATAGCCAGGGGGGCTTCTTCCATACTCGGTAATTTTAATCCGGAAACCGTATCAGTCAGCATTAAAAAAATAGAGGATCGGATAGAAGGAATGAACAAGGAAATAGAAAAGACTATGGAAGAGAACAACAACATGAGCAAGACAGTATCCAACTTATCATCAAGAGTAGCGGAACTTTCAGTCGTCAAAAACGCATCGAAACTGTTTGAAAACGTGCAGACTCTGTCGAAGACTGTAGAGGACAGCGAAAACAGGGTAAATTCGCAGGTATCCAAAATCGAGGTCATGGTAAATCAAATAAACTCAAATATGGGCAAATTCATCGAAATAAACAACAGACTAAACGATTTTAATAGGAGACTTTCGGCAATCGAATCTGAAAACGCTAAGATAAGCATGGCACTTCCTATGTTTGCCAGCAAAGACGACGTTATAGACATCCATAACAAGCTTGACAAGATTCTCAATCAAAACGTCTAGTCCTAGTATGGAGAAAAAACAGGAGGAGAGAATAAAACAAAGGCTGTATGTTGACAGGCCACTTTCCAGCATAGACCTCAAAGAGTTCGAAAAGCCTGGTCCGGATTATCATACCAATCTTAGACGTTTGTGCATATCTCTTGGGTTGATAAGTCCAGGAGAAAGCAGGATAGCCATAGTCAAGATACTTGACTTATTGCTGAAAGCCAAGAAAGCCGGCTCTGACGGAATGGACAGTTATGAGATAGTCAATAAGTTATACGAAAGCGGCACAAAACTGGTTTATGCGAACGTTCTGAGGGACTTGAGGAAGCTTATGTCGGTAGGGCTTGTGGAAAAGAGACATAACACTTATAGGATAAGGCAGAATATGACTCTAAAAGAGATAATAGACCAATATTCAGTTCCGTATATAATAAACAGAATAACCGACAGGATAGTAGAGTACGCAGAAAAGATAGACCAAGAGCTAATGGAGGAAAGAGACGCTTAAACACTGGAGAGGGCCTTGAATACCTTTTTTCCTTTTAAGGTAAGCCTTATTATCCTCTTGTGGTTTGTGCCTTCGTAGGATATAAGTCCTATGTTATTCATCATCTTCAATAATTTTACTATGTATGCGTAGCTGCAGTCTATCTTCTTGGATATCGAAGCAGGATACATCTTACCGTCGTTATCATTTATTATGCTTAGAAGCAAAAATGGCTTTTTATGGAAGAACATTTTTTTTACTGGATTTTTCATGTCTTGATCGACCATGTATATCTTGTCGTAAGTGGAATATTTATACTTTATAACATCGGTTACAAAGCTGCTGCATACTAATATGCTTTCAGGTTATTTCTAACTGGTTCGACTGTTCTTTCTGCAAAAAATTTTGTTATGTATTGAAGTAAGTTTATGAATAAGTTGCAGTGTAATTAGCTTTTTGTTTAACCTAGCGTATACTAAAGAACCGGAAAGTAAAAAGTGTCCCGCTTCAAAGACTCTCCTGTTATGAACACATAGGTCTATACTTCTTCCCGGCCATCTAACTACACTACGTATCCGTATATCTCCATACTTTGTTACTCCTTGAAATTTGCATATGCTCTCACAAAGCTTACGCAATTCATCACTAAAAGCGTAATCATCTATTCTGTCCTGGACTCTTTTATCATGTATTAATGTAAGAGTCCCTTTATTAGATTCCTTTATCCTTAACCCTGTCATTTCCGGTCACCCTATATATTTATATCTGTGCTTTATAATAAATATTACTGATAGATATTTCGTTTTAGGAAACCGATATGATAGACCTACCTGAATTGGAGAGAATAATAGCGGAAATACGCCTGGAAAGAGCGAGGAAGAGAATAAGATCTTATAAACTCGCCAAACAAAGCGGAATAAGCAGATCAGCAATGTCAAAGTTGGAGAACAATGATTTAGAGCCCAGTTATAAGCTGGTTTACAGAGTAGTAAAAGCGCTAAACTGGCTTGTTGGGACCGAAGAAAAAACTAACGCAGTGAGAGAAAAAATGGTAAAACCGATATTTCTACCGCCGGATGAAAGCATATCCAAAGCAAGAGAAATTATGAAGAAAAAAGACATTTCACAAATCCCCATCGTTGATAAAAATAACAATATAATCGGAATTGTAACCGAAAAGAGTATACTGGATAATCCAAAAGGTACCGTCTGCAGCGATTCTATGGAATTCGACTACGCAATTCTTGGGCCGGATTCTGATTTGGGGAAGGCGCGCCAACTGATAAGAAACACGCAGATTATACTTGTGGTAGAAAACAAAAAATTGATAGGACTGCTTACAAAAGCAGATTTCTTATAAAGATCCAAAGAATTAAAATCAGAGTCCCATCTCTCTGGGATAACATTATCTCTCAAAGCATAATGAGTTCGACCGGATTTTAACCGTAAATTTATTCCGCTTTTGGCTTCTGCCTATACCCCCTTATAAATACAGGGCCCACTGGGATTTGAACCCAGGTCAGATGGTTACTTCCATCCGAGGCATTCGAAGCCATCGATCCTATCCCCTAGACTATGGGCCCTTAATCTTATATGCGGCATTTTGTAAATAAATCATTTCTATTCAGTCGCCAGTGATGCACAAAAGCGCGTTAAAATTATATCTCTATCACTTTACCCTTAGGACCTACATTAAATATAGAAGTGTCCCCAAGACGGTCTTCAAGGTTGAAGGTTTCGTGTATGTGACCGCATATGCACTTGTCAGGTTTAAGTTTCTCTATCGACTCGCGCACGGACGTACTGCCTACTTTAATGTTTCGTCCTATTGAGTCTAATTTGGTGTTGTAAGGAGGCACATGGACTACCATTACTTTTTTCTTCGCGCTGGATATGTATCTAAAAGAATTTTCTATCTTCTTTTTTATCTGGCTCTCAGAGAGGACATTCGGTCCTATATTCGCTAGCCCGCAGCCAAAAAAACCCACGTCTCCTATCTTAAAAGCATAACTGTGTAGGTCATAGAGTATATCGGGATATTTTCTTTTCAGCATGAATATATCGGCTTCGCTGTCGTGGTTACCGGGTATTACCGCGACTTTTTTCTTTATGTCGGAGAAAGGTTTGAGCAGGCCTTCCAATCCCTCTCCAAAAATAGACAGGTCTCCGGCAAGTATAATAAGGTCTACATTTTCCGACTTTGCTTTTTTGGCAAGCCTCTTTACAGCGCCTATGTCTCCATGCAGATCAGAAGCTGCGAGTATTTTCATATTATGTATTCTATTTGAACGTTCTGGTTTAAAAGCTTTATTTTATACCAGCGTGGCCTTATCGTTTTTTGTGACATGAAGATACTTGAAAACTTTCTCTCCGGTCTTCTCGCCTAATAGCGCTGATAGCCGCTGAAGGCTTACCGAACGCAGTCCGTTTAGGCTCTTTATACCGCTGTTGAATAGCCTGCGTCCCCGTACTCTGCCTATACCTGGTACCGCGACGAGAGGGAGCAACTCTTCTTTGACACCGTATCTAAGTCTTAGACCGAGCTTGGATATGTATGTCGATTTATGTCCGGAATATGCGGATATCCTGGCCATGGCATTGATAAGCCATATAAAATTTTCCATCATTGAATAGAATTCGCCAGGAGTCACACCATACTCTTCTTCTAAGTATCTTTCAGATTTTTCAGATATCCAGTCTTCAAATATACGTGAAAGTTTTATCGCAGATATGAATTTTTCGTAATCAACCAGGTTCTGATCCACCATCAGATTTAAGTCGTAGCTCTCTTCTTCATATTTAGTGAATTCTGCCTGGGATATATGTATGAACTTGAACTCCTGGCTGCACGATACTGCATGCAAGACGGAAATTTCAGGCACAGATTCCTTAGTAGCGGCTTCCTTGGAAAACTTGAGGAATATGGCGCCTGTAAGAGGATCTAAGTATAGTGAATTTATAAGCCGACCTATCAGCGTCGCGGAGAGAACGCCCTTCGAAGACTCGATGAAAAGGTTATCTAGTAGGAATTCTATGCTCTCGTCGATCAATATTGAAAAATCCAGGCCTGAATATGATGCAAAGAGGGTGGAAAAGAACCGTGATATGTCCCCTTTTTTTGGATAGAAACCAGTACATATAAGTGCCAGCACATACTTTCTTACAGCTATTTCATTGTTGAACCTGGAAGCTATCGGCTCAGGATCTCCGTCTATGTATCTGTCTCTTATATATGACTCTTCTCTTTCGTTTCTGGCTATCAATACAGCCGTCCCCTCCTTGTCATATTTAGGCCTGCCGGCTCTTCCCATCATCTGTCTTATCTCCATAGTAGTTAGAGGCACCATGCCAAACCCGCTGTATCTATATATAGAAGATATCAGCACTGTATTAGCCGGAAGGTTTACACCGAGAGCAAGTGTAGGGGTGGAGACTATGAACTTTAGTAATCCGGCCTTGAACGCTTCTTCAACAAGTTTCCTCTGCTCGCTTAGAAGGCCGGCATTATGGAATGCGACGCCGCTTTTTATGAACTCTGACAGCTCTTCGCATTGGGAAGTCGGCACTTCCAAAACTGATAGTATTTTTTTAGAAACATTCATCAAACTTGCTTTTTCTTCATCGTTCAACGTCTTTTCTGTGATTTTCGAAAGCAGTTTAGCTATGGATATGCTGGACCTCCTAGTCTGGGCGAATACAAGGGCCTGCTTCTTCGATTTTACAAGATGGAGCGCTACATCCATGACTGGGTCTTCCATGACCCCCAGCTTCTCCGTCTTACCGTTAAGAAGTTCGCCATACAGGTATATCTTGTTCGATAGCTTAACCGGTCTGAAATTGCTCTCAACAAGATCCGCTTCAAGCCAGTCTGCTATCTCTTCGCCGTTTCCTACCGTGGCGCTAAGGCATATTATCTGCGCTTTCGGAAATATGTGCCTATTAAAAGTTATAAGGAATTCTAGCGTGGCTCCTCTATCCAAGTCTGATAATAGGTGTATCTCATCGTACACTATGCAGCCTACGTCTCCGATAATTTTCTCTGGTTTTCTTATCAGGCTATCAAATTTTTCAGTAGAAGCGAATATCACATCATACTTCCCGAGAGACATGTCCTTCTCATCGTAGTCGCCTATCGATAATATCGGCTTTATCCCTGGGTAAGAAGATTTAAAGTCCTCAAACTTCTCCGAGATAAGAGCTCTCATCGGTGCTATATAGATTGATTTCTTTCCGTTGAAAAATGAATTCAATATTGCCATCTCTGCTATCAATGTCTTGCCTGAAGCGGTGGGAGCAGAAACTAGCATATTCTTCTCTCTGAAAAGACCGGCACGTACTGCTTTTTCCTGCGGTGGCGTAAATTCCGAGATTGACGTGCGTATAAGATCGTATACTTTTACAGGGATGTATTCTTTTGCCTCTTCTATCTTCATATCAGATTATATCTACCTTAGAATTATCTTATCCTTAAAAGCGTTAATACTTCTATAACTAGCTCAAGGACTATAAGTGCGATTATTATTATTTCCAGAGTCGAGCTTGTCTCTTCGTTTATCATGTCTCTCACGAACCCGCGTATCCTCTCAAGCACGTACATGTCCTCTTTCAGAGAGGAGTACCAGTCCTTTAACCTGAAACTGTCTGACAGCATAGAATAAAGTCTTGCTATGTACCATTCCCCGAAACCAAAAACGATGTTGTTTATGCTGTTCAACATGTCTCCAGTCTCATCGTAGAAACTGCCTATGTCAAAACCTAGTTTTATCAGCTGCCGCTTAGCTCCGAAGATTCGGAATATGTTCGAACGTCTGGTAAAACTGGAAAAACGCTTGTTTATCTCCTTTACCATCCTATTTATCTCGTCATGATAGACTCTGAGTTCCATGAGCTGTACGTTGGCCACTTCTATCGTCAAAAGCTCATGCTCGTAATTGCGGCTCTTTGATATCATGAAAGTACCGTCCCAATCGACTATTGCGATGTCAGTCTTGTAATATGAGAGGTTCCTGTGGATTGTGCTTTGCAGGTAAGAGTCCGACAAAGACTGATAGTTTTTATCTCCGAGAAGTATACCTGCGATGAGTTTTTTATTGCTCTTGTAAAGTGTGGAGGCATCCCCTTCCAAATAATATATCCTGTAATTCTCTTCCATGTTTTTGTGGGACACATGCGCGAACTTTGATATCGCTTTCTCGACCTTGTTCCTTACAGACACTGCCAGAGACTTCAGTGCGTCGTTTATCGCTGCATCGAAAGTGATAGCGCTCAAAAAACTGGGGTCTACGTTCAAAAGAGGAATCCTAAGCCGCACGGAAACGGCCCCTACATCGTATATCGCTACCTGCGGTTTGACTTTTATAGCTGCTTGATTGTAATTTACCTCCGTTTCCTTCAGGTTGAATATAGCCGGTATATTAAATGACGCTATCTCTTCCGGAACGGCTTTGTCATGTTCGTAGGAAAAGAAGTCCTCAGCGTCTTTGAATATCCCTTTTACCCTACTGCTCTCCAGCCTGTTAGCTACGTCGCTTATGAACAAGAAGACTATTTCTCCATCCATATCAGCATATTGTTTTTGGACTGTTATATACGTATGTCTGACTTACGGGCACGACTGCTCTGTTAAAAGTTTATTAATGATTAGACGCTTCTACTCTTAAGAAAGAGTACTTCAAAATACAATATGGATGTATTATTTTTGGGGTGGGAATTCCCCCCTTCTTCAGTCGGAGGACTAGGAACTCATAGTTATGAGCTGGTCAAGGCTCTGGCGAAAAAGGGAGTAAGAGTGACTGTAATACTACCTGGAAGCACATATCGAGAAGTACCGGGTGTGGAGATAATAGGGCTTGGTTATAATGCTAGAAGCATCTATTCTTCCAGAAAAGTTGGGCCTAGGGTTTATGGAAACATATTTGATGATATGGAGAGATACGCAAACGGTGTGGTAGAGATATGTAGAAACAAGAAATTCGACATAATACATGCCAATGACTGGCTTACCGCGAAGGCCGGTATAATGTTGAAACAGATCTTGCATAAACCTCTCATCCTTACTATGCACAGTACCGAATATGACAGGACGGCCGGAAACCCGTGGCCCTTGATATTAGACGAGGAAAAGAAAGCAGTGTCTTCCGCAGACATCGTAATCGCTGTCAGTGAAAGACTGAAACAGGAGATAGCCCAGACTTATGGAATAAGAGAAAGCGAAATAATGGTTATACACAACGCTATAGACTCTTCTAGATTCGAACCAGTACATGCAAGTCGAAGAAACAAGATAATACTTTATGTAGGTAGATTGTCCCCTCAGAAAGGAGTCGACAATCTGATAAAGGCGTTTAAAATAGTAAGCGGGCGGGACGACGAAGCGCTTCTATACATAGTGGGTGATGGTTCCGAGCTACCGAAACTAGTCCATATGGCAATCGATCTAGGCGTGGCAGACAAGGTAAGATTCTTTGGTAGGATACCGGACGATGATATCGAATACATGTATTCAGCCGCTTCTATATTTGTGATGCCATCCGTTTCAGAGCCTTTCGGAATAACCGCACTCGAGGCAGTGGCATCTATGACTCCGACCATAATATCGAAACAATCGGGCGTCTCCGAAGTGATAAAGAACGTTTTTAAAGTAGATTTCTGGGATTCAAAGGCGATGGCTGATATAATACTGGGGATAATAAAATATCCTGGGGTCAAAGAGGTGATGCCAAGAGAAGCTTACAGAGAGATCACGCCGATAACATGGGACCACGTGTCAGAAATGTTTATAGCGGTTTATAACCGTATCACCAGCAAAGCCTAAAATAAAGCTTAAATCCATTATTTACTTAGATATAAAATGGCATTGTTACCTGCGGATTCGCTGGCTTATTTCGTATTGGCCGTCTTACTTGGTACTATAGTCGGTCTTGAAAACGAATATAGGATGCAAAAAGGCGCCAAGATATTCTTTGGGATAAGGACCTCGATATTCGTAGCTCTGCTTGGATACCTGTTCGCCGTGCTTTATTACGCCACGGCCAATGCTTACATGATATTCGGTGGTATAGCCATGATAATTGCTGTATTGACCTCCTTATACATGAAGAAGACGGAGCTAACAAAAAGCCCCGGCATAACCACTTTTGTCAGCGGCCTTCTTGTTTTTATGTCAGGGCTTCTTGCAGGACTGGGATATTATTCATATGCAATCGCTACTGCCGTACTTGTCGCTATAATAGGCGCATATAAACCGGAGTTCATAAAGTTAATAATAAAAATAAAGAGAAAGGAGCTTTTGGCCATATTGAACCTGCTGCTTATAATACTGGTGATCCTGCCGCTCCTGCCAAACAAGTACATAGGACCTTATGGCTTATTCAATCCTTTCCAGTTCTGGGCTATAGTCGCAACAGTCAGCTTTGTGTTCTTCCTTCAGTATCTCGTACTTAAGCTTTTCAGGTCGAGTTCCGGCCTATTCTTGTCCACAGTAATAGGAAGCATGATAACCGGCACTGCTATAACATTTCGACTTGTAGAAATTTCAAACAAGATAAAAGGGCATGCACGTTCAATAGTCTACAACACCATCTTTTCTGCTAATATCCCGATGATACTGGTACAGGCCCTGATTTTTGTGTACGCTGTGACGCTGTCCACGAGAATAGTCGTCGACTTATTACCTGTGATGATAGTCTCTATGGTAGCTATGAGCGTAGTCTTCTATCTCGGCAGGAAAAGTATAAACACGAGCATGAGAGAACCTGGCAATCCACTCCCGATACTCCAGACTTTCGAATTCGCAGTTATTTTCTTTATAATATTCATAGTGTCCAGACTTGTGGATTCTCTGGCCCCGGCCTTTCTACCGCTGGCGATGTTCGTATCGAGTCTTGCGAACGTGGCTGGCGCGTCGTTCGCACTTGGATTTCTGTTCATACATGGCGGGGTAAGCGCTTCCTATACCGCTTTTCTTGTAGGGCTTGTGATAAGCGCAGGGATAATTGAGAAAGGCTTCATCGGGCTCTTGTCAAAAGATGCCTATGTAAGGAAAACGATATTCCTGTATTCTATCTTAATAGGCTTGGCCGTGCTTGGTGCATCCTTAGTGTCTTTCTATGGCATTTGAATTCGAGTTTGACAAGGATCGGCTAAGGAAAATGGAGATATTGAGAGCGTCCGGGATAGAGCCGTACGGCGGAAAGTTCAACGTAACCTCGCATGCAGCAGAAATAAAGGTAAATTTTGAAAGACTGAATGGAAAAAACGTATCCGTAGCCGGTAGGATAATGGGCAAGAGATCCCATGGAAAACTTTCATTTCTAGACTTGAGAGACGAAAGCGGAGATATACAGATATACGTGCAGGAAAAGGACCTTGATGCCGTCTCCTTGACGATATTGAAAAACCTCGATTCCGGTGACATCATAGGCGTGGAAGGCGAAGTCATAAAAACAAAGACGAACGAGATCTCCGTGAACTCCAGACATATTACAATACTTGCTAAGTCGCTACTACCGCTTCCGCCGAAATGGTACGGACTAGAAGACGTAGAGAAAAGATACAGGAAAAGGTATCTCGACTTTATAATAAACCCAGAATCAAGAGAAAAGATCGTCAAGACCAGTAAGATACTCTCGGAGATAAGGAAGACGCTGGAAAACAAAGGATTCCTTGAGGTCGTAGTCCCGATACTGCAGCAGATACCGGGAGGGGCTAATGCCAAGCCATTCATAACGCACTACAATGCACTCGACCGCGACCTTTATTTGAAGATAGCATCAGAACTCTACCTAAAGAGGCTAATGATCGGCGGATTTGAAAAAATATTTGATATAAGCAAGAATTTTAGAAATGAAGGGGTAGACACTAAGCATAACCCTGAATTCATCATGCTCGAATTGTATCAGGCGTACGGAGACTTGGGAAGCATGATGGTCATAACAGAAGAGATAATAAAAGCCGCAGTGAGAGGGGCAAACGGGTCATATAAGGCTAAATTCGACGGAAAGGAGATAGATTTCAGCGGATTCCAGATAAAGACCATGGAAGACGCAGTCAAGGAAACCGTAAACCTTAGGGATAAAAAAGAGATCATCTCCGAAGGGAAGAAGATAGACAATAAGGTTGAATCGTATGGAGAGGCCATAAATGCCATATTCGAAGAGAAAGTATCAAAAACCATAGTACAGCCGACATTTATAACAAAATTCCCGGTAGAAGTGTCGCCTCTAGCAAAGCGGATCCCAGAAGAAGACGGTTTCGTATACAGGTTCGAACTATACACATGCGGTATGGAGATAGCCAACGCATTCAGCGAGCTGAACGACCCGGTCGATCAGGTAAAAAGGTTCGATCTTGAAGCGAAACGCAAGGAGAAGGGGATCGATGAAACGCAGGAATTCGACAGGGATTTCATAGAAGCGATGGGATATGGGATGCCGCCGGCAGGGGGCGTCGGCATAGGACTTGACAGGCTCTCAATGATAATAACCGATTCAAAATCTATAAAAGAAGTCATAGCCTTCCCTCAGTTAAGGACGCTAGAAAACTAAAAATAAAAAATAAAATTAACTATTTTGATCTGCACAGAATATTTACTGCATTCCTTTTCTCTTCATGTAACAATCTCTGCAAAAAACTGGTCTACCCTCTTGCGGCTGGAAAGGGACCTCTGTCTCTTTTCCACAGTCGGAACAGGTGGCCTTATACATTTTTCGCTCAAATCTTGCCATATTCCTCCAAAATGGATATTAAGTCTCCAAGAAAACCTACTTTAAACCTTCTCAAGCTTCTTAACTCCATTCTATCTGATTATAGAGATTGGTATAGTTTATAAGCTTATACCTATGGCTTTTTGCATACCTTCATCCAAGGAGAATATTACTGGAGCGGCTGGGATTCGGACCCAGGACCTCCGGTTTACTTAAATGCTAGAGCGTGATCATATAAGACCGGCGCTCCTGCCGGGCTAAGCTACCGCTCCTTTAAAACTAGATATCCTATCTCTATGGCTTTTTATTGCTTTCTATGCATATAAAAGAAAAAAACACATTTAGAATAATATCGGATAACATGGTATGTTGTTGAAGATAAACGCGGCTGCTCCTGAACATGAGAAGATAAAGATAGCAGCTGGATGTATAAGGAAAGGAGAACTAGTAATATTCCCAACGGAAACAGTATATGGGATAGGAGCGAACGCGCTTGACGAAGACGCATGCAAGAAGATTTTCAAGGCTAAAGGCAGGCCGGCCGATAATCCTCTCATAATACACGTGGCCTCTGTGGAAATGGCAGAAAGCGTGGGGTATATCCCAAAAAGATACGTAGAAACGTTAAAGAAGGTGTGGCCGTGTCCTCTAACAGTTATAGTAAAGAGTAAAAATCTCGTATCAAAGGCGGCTTGCGCCGGCCTTGACACAGTAGCGGTTAGGATGCCGGACAATAATATTGCGCTTGAACTTATAAAGGAAAGCAGGATGCCTATAGCTGCTCCGAGCGCAAATATGTCAGGTAGACCATCCATAACTGAGGGGATTGCCGCTGTGGAGGAGTTTCCTAATGAACTTGTGCTTGACGGGGGACAGTGCAATCTGGGGCTTGAATCCAGCGTACTAGACCTCCGAACATTCAGAATTCTGCGCCCGGGACCTTTTACGCAGGATGACATACTTAAAAGCTTTGGGAGAGAATGCCATATTTATGGACAAAGGAAAATAAGAAAACCGATCAGCCCTGGCCTTAAATACAGGCATTATTCACCTGAGACTAAGCTGTACCTCTATAAAGGAGACAAACTTGATTTGATAAGACTCCTTAACTCAGAGAATAAGGAGATATGTTTCATCGGCAGCGATGAGACATGCAGTAGATTAATTAATCCGCTTGTAAAAAAGATAAATCTTGGCAGTATTAAAGCACCTGAAGTTATAGCTAAAAACCTTTTTTCTGCAATTAGGCACGTGGACGAATTAAATGTGCCATTCGCCGTAGCAGAATCGTTCGAAGAAAAAGGGATCGGTCTGGCAATAATGAATAGGCTCGAGAAGGCAAGCAGTGGTATTTACAGTTTAGACCATAGGTGATTAGATTTGATTGTAGTTTCAAGACACGCTTCCAAAGCTCACGGAAGGCATTACACCGCCTGGTACAGGACTGCCAACGAATATATAATAAGTTTTTACAAATTGTGCCGAGTCTATTCCATTTCCTATATATAGATTGATATTTAGTTCCGAACTCGAACCAGGACTATAATCATAGTAGTAAGTACCTAAATACATATTGTTATAGTACCCTTTAACATAAGTCGAATTTATTGGTATAAGGTAAAACAATTCTGGTTCTGTAGAGAGATAAGCTGAATAAGGCGTATCGAAATGAGATTCTGGATAACCAGCAAAGTGTACATTACAATCACCACCGCCAATTCGTATAACTTTATAATTATCTCCCCCAGAATTTCCCCAAAAAAGATACGGACAATTAGTTGTAACGTTTGTGTAAAATTGTGAATAAGTACCAAAAATAGAAAGGTTGGAAAAGGAGGCTTTTGAGGATATAACAAACTCATTGTAATCCGCAAGGTTATAGAACTGGATATAGTTGTTCAAATTAAATGGAACACCAGAAGCCACACTCCATTTAGTCGTGTCAAGAGCGGTCCCTTTGAAGTCACTGTAGAAGTTGAATACATTAGCCCCATCATCGTATTCTCCGTATGATGAAGAAAGCTGTGGGGCTTCGCCGTCGTTTAATGTATTGAAAAGGTTGGTTGATGCCGGGGCGAAGTCCATGAAGATGGTCTGGGAGCCGTAAGATGCGAGCTTTACCCACCATATCGCATGGGAAGATGTGTAGTTTTCCAGCCATGAGGGTATTATTGTGCCGTTGGAATAGGTGAATTCAA
>JAMCRN010000024.1 GCA_023380585.1 Candidatus Parvarchaeota archaeon
ATAATGCCTGTGCCCCTAAATCTTCCTTCTTTACCTTTTATTCTATCTTCCAGTGTTTTCAGCTTTTTATTTGACTTATGTCTGGCAACAGGTACCTGAGCGGAGCCATTGGATATAAACGTCGTAATATGATATTGCAATAGGTCCCAAAGTTCGTCGATTATTACTTCCGGCGCCCCGGACTTTATATTTTCTGCAAGGCGCTGGTTAGTCCTGACTATATCTGTCAACTTGTGCGTCAAGTCATCCTCGCTCCTCTGGCCGTTTTCCAGTGTTATCGAAGGACGTATAGTTATAGGGGGCACAGGCATTATGACCACTATCATCCACTCTGGGCGCGAATGATCTGGGTCCAATCCGAAGAACTGAAGATCAGAATCTTTTATTTTCTCAAGCCGCTCTAATACGTCAACAGGAGTTAGTTTTTGGCCGTCTTGTATGAAAGTATAAGGCTTTTCAAGTTTTATCTTGTGCTGTTTCTCGCGGCAGAACGGGCATGTATTCACGTTCTTGGCGTGTTTTATTATCGCTTTTATCGTCTTTATCTTCTTTTGATAACCTTCAGTCAGCTCTGCTGATATCAAAGACTCACTGAGTCTCTTTAGCGCAGCATCCGAGATAAGTATCCTGCCACAGAAGTTACATGTTGAATTTATCAAGTTGTAAACGTAAGGCACTGTCTTTATATTGAAAACCGGTCTGGCAAGTTCAAGATGTCCGAAGTGTCCAGGGCAGTCTTTTATCGTATTTCCGCATGTCTTACATGACAAGCCGGGATCCGTGACTCCCATCCTCAGGTCGGACAGACCACCATCTATCGGGAAGCCGTCTATGTCATAAAGCTCTGATGATGTTATGGCTACCGCGCTCATCTTTTGTATGGACTTTGGAGATAAAAGACCGAATTCAACGCCTTCTATCTTGCTGAACACGAAATTAGACTCCAATCTCATATTTTTTTACCTACAAGTATCTTTGGGTATATCCCTATCGATTTCAATTCGTCCAAAAGTATCTTAAACGAAGCGGAGACTTCGATTAATCTTATAGGTGCATCCTCTCCGTCTATCAGGCAATAACCAGTCTTTTTCTTAACGTTATACACCGCGACCATGCCACATTTCGTACATATAGGTATTGTTATCTTGTCAGAATCGAAACGCTCTTTCAAAGACATAGCCGCCCCATATGAAACAAAGCAGTCCTTCTCCATCTCGCCCAGTCTGAGGCCGCCACTTTTTGATTTGCCTTCCGTAGGCTGTCTATTCAGCAGCTGTATAGGCCCTCGTGCTCTCCACTGTATCTTATTCGAAACGAAATGCTTAAGTCTTATGTAAGTCATATCACCAACGAATATCTTTGTCTTCATCTCTTCTCCTGTTATTCCATTGTACATAGTCTCTACGCCATTTTCTCGGAAACCGTAAGAAGAGAGCTCTTTTCTTAGATCTTCTATTTTCTCCCCTGTGAACGGAGTCCCATCCACGTGTCTTCCAGCAAGAGCGCCGACCTTTCCGCCGATGAGCTCGAATAGATAAGATAAGGACATTCTACTTGGAAGCGAATATGGGGAAAATATAAGGTCGGGCACAACACCGGAGATCGTAAAAGGCATGTCCTCTGGGTTAAGAAGAAGACCGACGACCCCTTTCTGACCGCTTCTCGATCCGAACTTGTCCCCTATCTCCACTCTTCTGTCCTGCCTGACCTTCAATGAAACGTACCTGTTGCCTTCAGATGTGGAAGTAAGATATACGTTTTCGACTACGCCTTCCTCGCCTGTCCTGCACTCAACGGACGATTCGACATGCTTCTGCACGCCTAATCTGAATTTATCGATAGAAGAAATGAATCTTGGAGGAGACACTCTTCCTATTACTACATCTCCGCTGTTTACATGCGCAGATGGATAGGCTATTCCATCCTCATCAAGGAACCTATATGCGTCTTCTGATCTATACCCGGCTACGTCCTTATCAGGAACCGTTATATAGTCGCTTTGACCACCGACATATTTTACTTCTTCGACTTTGTAAGGCCTGAAAAACATCGCCCTGAACATGCCTCTCTCTATGGATGCTTTATTGATTATTATAGCGTCGTCCATATTGTAGCCAAGGTATGATACTACGGCTACGACTATGTTTTGGCCGAAAACATGCATTTTATATGTCTCTTCATCGTATAGTCTAGTCTTGACTATAGGTATCTGCTGGTCTATGGCTATCATAGAATCATTGTCCATCCTTATCAGATAGTTAGTAGAATATGTGCCGACTCCTTGCTGCACGCTTTTAACCGCAGTAACATTTCTGTGAGCGTTACTGTGGTTTACGAAAGGCAGGAGTGCTGCCTGCATGCCGAGTACTGACATCGGCGTTATCTCCATGTGGGTATGCTCTGGAGTCAGATCTGACTGGTCCAGTGCTATATAAGCTTCTTCTTCCTCATCCGCGTCCAGATATTCTATCTTTCCGCTTTTAATCAGGTCATCCCATGTTATATGCCCGGATGACAGCAATTTCGCATCGTCTTCCGTCAGAAGCGGTTTCCCGTTCTTTACCACTATCAAAGCTCTCAAAAGCCTCCCGCCGTCCGAATTTATAAAAAGGCTGTCAGCCTCTTTTTTGTATCTTACGTTTACTGTCGGATCTATCTCGTTTTTCCTTCTACTGTTTATTATCTCTTTTGCGAGTTTCCCGCCCTCATCGGCCTTGCCTACAAGCCTTCCATTTACAAAAACAAAACTCATATTATCTTAGCACCGATCTTCTTTAATTTTTCTATTACTTTATCAGAATCTAATCCATCGGGAGATATCTCAGAGAGGATAGCGAGGTTCTTTGTCAGCCCTATCTTCTGTCCTTCTGGGGTCTCTATCGCACAGAACCTGCCAAAATGTGTTCCGTGGAGGTCTCTGGCTCTGAAGTTTTCCCTATTTGAAGTAAGGAGCGATTCTACTTTCCTTAGATGCGATATCGTAGATGGGAAGCTCCTCCTGTCCAGATGCTGGGTTATCCCGACTCTCCCGCCGACCCACTGCCCTGTCGCCATGGAAGACCTTATCTTAGCCGTCAATTGATCAGAGGTGAATATATATTTTGGAGGCGGGACCCTATCTTTCTTTATACCTCTCTCGAAGTTGTACTTTGCATCGTTCAGTACTCTCCTGAATATGAACCTAAAAAGCATGTCTAGGTTGTAATTCTCTGAATGCAGACGCTTATTGGAGTAGTGGTCCTTGTCGACTTCCCTCTTTTCCATCGCATATTTTAATAACATAGACGTGACATAGATTAGATACTCGCCTTTCGTCTTTCTAGAATCCTGGTCCCTCCCTAAAAACGGTAAAAGAAGAGAATCTATGTTTTTTTCCGCGGTGTCCTTTGCATGCACTGAATGGAGAGATTTGCCTATAAGCTCCAATGCTTCCTTTTCCGTGTTCACATCGAAAGCCGTCATGTTTATGCTGATCGTATTCTCTATGTCATCGTCGCCCTTGGATATCTCCTTTATCAGCTGGTTCTCGTTTGTGAAACCTAGTGCTTTCAGCATAACCACCAGGGATATCTTTTTAAGTTTTCCGAAAGTCAGGTACAGCAGATTGCTGTCAGATAGCTGTATCGTATGCGGGACCTTTATACTGTCGGCATCCGCAAATATCTTGGCTGAATATGACACCCCCTCCTGGTTCTCTCTGGATATTAGTATATTGTTAGGGGCCAGGTCCTCAGTAGTTATTATTATCCTCTCCGTCCCGCTTATTATGAAATATCCGCCAGGGTCTTTAGGGTCCTCCTTTGCTTTTAGAAGCTCTTCGTCCGACAGACCATACAGATTGCAGTACTTTGACTTTACCATTACCGGGAGTCTTCCTATGAATACCTCTTCCTCTGCGACCACTTTTTTGTCAGCTATATAAGAGACTCCGAGCATCATAGGCGCGTCATATGTCAAATCTCGTATCCTCGCTTCCATCGGCATTATCGGCCTTACTATGCTGTCAGCCTCAAGTATATCTGGCTTTCCTACTGTTATCTTTCCTAGTTTTATCTTGAAGTCTTCCACACCGTATGGCTTTATTACCGGCTCTATGATAGATTCACTGTCTATTATCTTCTGAAGGTTAGTATCCACGAAGTATTCAAATGATGATATATGGTGGCCTGCTATGCCTATGGACTTTATAGCAGAGTCCAGCAGTATCTCCTCATACACACCATCTTTCATAATTTATCAACTACCTCACTTAACGACCAAACGGTAATATTTTGATTCTCCGGCGGTTAGACTCTTCCTGGTTATCTCTATAACATCTTCTTCTGATGCATTGAGCATTTTTACGGCAGGGTCAGTTAATTTTATCTTTGGCAAGTCCCTGTATACTACCTTATATTTTAAGAGAAGTTCATTTACTTCTTCTTTAGTCAATATCCTATACTGTGGGGACAATCGGCTGAGAGACACATCGATATCCAAGCAATATTCCTCTTATTAAGATTTTACAATTCATTAATATGAAGTCATTAGTATTTAAGTATTTCTATTTTTAGTTTTTACTTATATATAGTGATTAAAAGAGATGTTTTGGCTTATTTTCCCTTTTGCCCTGTAATACTCCTTTTCTTTGTATTCGCACAAGTCGTAAACCGGACATCTATAACATAGTGGAGATATAGGTTTGCAGATATCTTTACCGAAAGTCACAAGAAGATGATTCGCTATAAGTTTCTCCCTGTCGCTTAATATGGTTTCTATTACCTGCTGTGTCTCTTCTGGTTTTGAATCCTTTGGTACTATACCAAGTCTTTTTGATACTCTGTTAACATGCGTGTCTACCGGTATATAAGGAAGGCCAAAACCCCAGACTAGTACGAGGCTGGCTACTTTCGGTCCTACACCCGGAAGTTTAAGCAGGTCGTCCTTTGTACCCGGCACTTTCCCATTGAACTCTTCTAATAGTTCTGTTGCGGTTTTTTTAAGCATCCTGGCCTTAGTTTTATAGAACCCTACTGGGAATATCGCTTTTTCTATCTGTTTTGTCGTTAATAATGAAAGCTTGTATGGTGAATCTGCCATACGTAGTAGTCTTTCCTGCGCAGGAAAAGTAGTCTCATCCTTTGTCCTAGTAGACAGTATGCCGTGTACTAATATCTCGAAAGGCTTGCCTCTTCTTATCTTTATTTTATATATTTTCTGCAGCCTTTTTATCGCTGATATAAAATCCTTTGGAGTCATCACTAATCTTATAAAAAAGTAATATATATAGAGCATAAATCTTAATTAGGATATGAAATATCCGTTAGAGAGTGAAGGACTTAAATCTCTAGCAGAAAAATACGAGCTAGATCTTGATAGGATAGTCGATAGCATAAAGGAAAAAGGTTACAATAAGGTAGCCGTACAGCTGCCTGACGGCTTCAAAAGACACGCTCTGGAGATATCCGAATTCATCTCAAAAAATTCAGGAGCTGATGTTTACATATGGGGCGGAAGCACATACGGAGCTTGTGATGTACCAACCGGTCTTGAAAAGTTAGGTATAAAGATGATAATACAATTCGGACATGCAAGATTCAAAGCTGACGAGATTAAAAGACCTGAAAGGATAAAAGAATGAGAACTATAGGAATAGACGAAGCAGGTCGCGGTCCGATAATAGGTCCTTTGACTATAGCAGGAGTGTCTATAGATGAGACTGTAGCGGACATGTTTAAAAAAGCCGGGGTTAAGGACTCCAAGATGCTCAGCCGAAGAAGGATATTCCTACTGGAGAGACTTGTAAAAAAAGAATCCGATAATCTTGTTTTAGTGATAGAACCGAAAAAGATAGACGAAAGGTTCCATGATGGGAAAAACCTTAATTATCTTGAGCTTGACCATATGTGCGAGATAGCTAATTCTTTGACTGGAGAGAGGGTCATAGTCGACTCTCCAAGCGCTAACACCAAAAAAATAAGAGATTATCTTATAAAAAGGATACCTAAAAAGGAGATAATAGCGGAAAACTATGCTGATAGGGATTATATAGAAGTATCTGCTGCTTCTATCCTAGCTAAAGCTGAGAGAGAACGACAAGTGGAATTAATAAAGAAAGAGATAGGATATGATTTTGGAAGCGGTTATTCATCAGACCCTAAGACGAAGGCTTTCCTTTCGCTGATAAAGTCTAATGGGAAGCTCAACAGTGATGAGTATTCAAAATACCTAAGAAAAAGCTGGTTCACTTTTAAGAATATGAATCTTAAGACATTGAAGGACTACGACTAAGACGCAAGTTTCTCCACAAATTTCTTAGGAATGGGGACTGCTTTCCACTTGTTCTTGTCTATAGCGACCTGTACTATGTATCCGTCGCATATGAGGTCTCCGTCCCTATATATCTTAAAATCAAAACGTATAGCCTTGTCCGAAACAAGCTTTGGAGACAGCATCACTGAAAGTCGCTCGCCGGAATGAGCCGACTTATAATAACGTGCGTTTGATTCTACAACCACGAACCACGTATTCTCATCTACTAACGGAAACATGGTTCCTATCCGTTCTTTAGCGAATTGTTCTATTGCATCCGTGAAAAACCTGTAGTACCCAGCGTAATGTACTACTCCTTGTGCATCTGTGTCGTATATCCTTACGTCCTCTTTGAATATGAATTCTTCAGACATTTTGATTAAAAACTCTCCTTACTTTTATACCTTTGTCAAGACACGCTTCCGAAACTAACAGAAGGCATCACGCCGTTTGGTGGATAAGCACGGGTACGTAGCCACTGGAATGTTATTGTATTAGATGAACTACAACAGTATACGCCTGCAGAAATATAAATTGTTGAAGGTAGACTTAAATCCGAAGACGAAGCTGAAAATTGATTATAATCCTTATAATAATATTGTAAGGAAGAAGATACCCACGCTTCTCCATCTACTCCTGGCACTTCGATCTGCAAATTAATGTTTTGAGTGCCACTCATTCCATTCTGAAGAGAACCTTCACCTATACTCCCACCCCACTCATTAAAATCATAGCCAGGAGATGTTGGGGAATTTCCGTTTTGTTGTGCAATCCCTCCTGATTCTGCACCGCCACTTTGAGAAGTTATATACCCTTCTACTATCACGGGCGGAGTAAAACCAAAGCTTGATATTATGCCTCCCGAGTTACCTGAACCAGTATTAATGGTCAGTCCATTAGAGATAGAGATTGTCGTTCCTGT
>JAMCRN010000025.1 GCA_023380585.1 Candidatus Parvarchaeota archaeon
CAGTGTGCCGACCGGGAAACGCTAGACTTAAGACGATCGCAGCCAACATCAGCTTTCTCATATAAAGATAAGAGGATTATTGGTATTTAATGCTTAAGTCGATGCCAACTTGATTTTTCGCAGGGGTATAATATATAAAAACTATGAAGGACATGCTGTAATATGAAAGAGGAAGATCTGGTATTGAAAGGCAAAAACAAGAAGATTTCCATAAAACGGTCGGAAGAAGCGTCTCAAGATTCCGAATCTGGAGAATATGAAGACTTTGAGAATATAGATTGTCCGAAATGCGGCAAAAAAAAGGTGATCTCCTGGATGGAACAAACAAGAGCATCGGACGAACCCCCAACTAGATTCTATAAGTGCATAAACTGCAACCACACTTGGAGAGAATACAGCTGATAGTCTTTAGTATGGAAGAGGTCGAACTCGTGATAATAGGAGCAGGACCGGCTGGTCTCTTCGCGACTTTTTGCGCAAGTCTACGGGGCATAAAGAGCGTGACGCTGGAAAGTCTTGGCGAATATGGTGGTCAGATACCTGAACTTTATCCTGAAAAAGCCGTTTATGATGTCCAGGGCATACCTAAGATACTAGGCAAAGACCTGGCTAAACAGATGTACCAGCAAGCCAGGACATTAAACGGCCGGATAGAGCTAAATTCTGACGTGACTGATGTGATCCCTTCTGGTGACAAGCGATTCATAGTCGAGGTAAACGGCAAACAGTCTTTCATATCCAAAGCCGTGTTAATATGCACCGGCATCGGCCATTTTTCACCTACGAAACTAAACGTCCCGGGAGAAGATGAGTATAAAGACAAAGGAGTGTTTTATAGCGTCAAGACACAGCAGGATTTTAAGGATAAGGCGGTCTTGATAGTCGGAGGAGGGGATTCCGCATTCGATTATGCCATGCAGATAGAACCGGTGGCCAAAAGTATAACTATAGCACAGCACAATGATAAATTAAAAGCCGCTGAGAACAGCATAGAGAGTGCAAAGAAGTCTGCTAAAATAAAAATACTGTTAAATATCGACGTAAAAGAGATAAAGGGAGATGGGCAAAGTATAACTTCGGTTTCGGTTCTTGACAATAAATCAGGCGTAATGCAGTCTCTCCAAGTAAATACGGTGATAGCTGCTATAGGACATAAAGTGAACCCGGAGATCTTCAAATCTCTAAAGCTGGAAACTGATAGCAGGTACGTAAAAGTGGACCATAATTATAAGACAAGCGTTGACGGGGTATACGCTGCTGGCGACATAGCGAACGTCAGCGACGAACCGAAATTCGCGCTCCTTGCTGTGGGCGGAGCTGAGGCCTATGTTGCTGTAAACAACATAAAAAAATATATCTCCCCTGCCTCCTCTTTGTCTGGTGGGCACAGCAGTTCCCTTAATATATGAATTTCAGAACGGTCGACAACAAGATACTAGGTAGGATATATAGGAAAAGAAATCCGTGGTCATATAAAGGCAATTTTGGAAAACTCCTTGTCATAGGGGGATCGGCGGAATACACCGGGTCCCCTGCTCTAGTGGCTCTGGCAGCTTCAAAAGCCGGCTGCGATTTCGTGAAAATAGCCGCTCCGAGGAGATCTGCGGACGTGTGCGCATCTTTTTCGCCAGAGATAATCACACATCAATTGGACGGACCTTGCTTAACAAAGGAATCTATAGATGATATGGGTGAGTTGATTCGTTGGTCAAAAACAATATCTTTGGGGAACGGGATAGGGGTCGGAGAAAAACAATCCGAATTTGTAAACCGCCTTATTTCTTCCATGGATAAAAAGACGGTTGTAGACGCTGACGCAATAAAACTGCTTAGAGAGGATAACATAAATAGCAGATTACTGTTGACCCCCAACACGAACGAATTCAATGTCCTATTCAAAAGCAAACTAAGCAATGACGTGCAGGAACGCGCGCGGATAGTAAAGGAAAAAGCAAGACAGTATAATACGACAATACTCCTGAAAGGGCATGTTGATGTAATATCAGACGGAGAGGAGATTTTTTTAAACAAGATAAACAGCGTTTATATGACAAAGGCCGGGACAGGAGACGTACTTACGGGCATATGTTCTGGTATAATGTCGCAGGGGAACACTCCACTGGAATCAGCTATAGCTGGCGCGTTTATAAACGGATACACAGGCAGGACTCTGGCTAAAATCAAAAAAGAGGCCGTTTCCCCACTTGATATAATCAACAACATTTACTCGACGATCTCAAAGTGGAGATATCACTGAACGGAGTATGTCTCCCTTATTTTTTTGATACTCAGGTCTTCCATAGACTTTATTATACCATCAATATCCTTTTTGTCGACCCTAAACTGCGCCATGTCGTCTCTGTCCCTTATTGTAACACTGCCGTCTTTTAGCGTCTGATAATCCACGGTTACTGCTATTGGAACCCCGATTTCATCGCTTTTTCTGTACATCTTCCCTATGTTACCTATATCCAAGTAATAGATATCATTCCTAAAAACCGATGCGTTTCTGAGTTTATTCGCCTCATCTACCAGCTCCTCTTTATTCAGAAGCGGAAATACAGAAGCCCGGAAAGGAGCGACCCTGCTTGACAGTTTCAACCAATACCGTTTACTGTCCTTTGAGAGCTTCTGCTCGAGCAATAGATAGAATATCCTGTCAGTACCCATAGAGATTT
The DNA here is from genome assembly GCA_023380585.1 of Candidatus Parvarchaeota archaeon. Taxonomy (GTDB): domain Archaea; phylum Nanobdellota; class Nanobdellia; order Parvarchaeales; family Parvarchaeaceae; genus Parvarchaeum. The sequence continues at coordinate 2,679 of JAMCRN010000025.1, forward strand.
CAAATACGTTCGGCATGACTCCATTGAAGCTGTCGAATGTAGCCCCATTTTTGCTGTATGACCCGAGATCGTGGTCTGCTCTATGGTTGCAAGAGATTATTTCCACCCATGAATCCTGCTTCTTTATCTCCACGTCAAAAGCTTCTTCTGCGTAAAAAGCCTTGTCTTCATGAAGTTTCCTGAAGCGGATGCTCTCCTTGTCGAAACCCAAAGTCAGCAGGAAACCTTCCACGAGCGAAACGGCGAAAGCAGTCACTTTATGCCCTAACACTCCTTTCTCCATGGCTTTGGATATATTCAATAAGACCTCTTTTCCGCCAGGTTTTTCCAGTATTTTTATTTCCCAATCATCTTGTATCCGGAAATCGTCATCCTTGCCAGGGTCAAAGAATATCTCTATGTCGCTCTGATAGAACTCTCTTTGCCTTAGAAGATTATTGCGCGGAGAAAGCTCGTTCCTGAAGGCCTTACCTGTCTGGGCTATTATCAACGGCAATGTCCTTCCATACGCGTCGAATATCCTCTTGAAATCGAGAAATATAGACTGACACGCTTCTGGACGCAAGTAAGCGTTTATGTCATCATGTCTCTTTTCTCCGACTAGTATAGAGAACATGGTGCCGAATTTACTTGTCTTTCCTAAAACCGACCCGCATTTTTTGCATCTTATCTTGTGTTTTTTTATGAGCTCGTCGTACTCCTCTGGTTTCAAGCCTTCGAAATTCTGACCGGGGTTGGCCTCTTCAAGCAGTTTGTCTGCCCTGTAAGATGAGCCGCATTTCTGGCACGATACCGAAAAATCGAAGAAATTCACCTCATGTCCGGAAGCCTGCAAGACCTTCCTTGGGAGTATTACGCTGCCAGAGATCTCTTTTGCGTCTATCCTGGCCAGAAGTTCTCTCCAGTTCCTAATTATGTTGTTGAAGATGCGTAATCCTATGTCTCCGTAATCCCAAAATCCAGCAAGGTTTTCTGTAAAGACCTCTGCAGAAGGGAAAAATACCCCCCTTGAAACGCATATCTTGTATAGTTCTGCCTCCCGTTCCTTATACTCATTGTCCATCTTATTAGTTTATAGTCCGGGGTTTAATAATTTTAGCACACTGGCATCAATGTCTGCGCCGGCCCTTATGCCTCTTTATCCTTCCTTTTTTAACCAGCAGAAACAGCTTGTATTCGAACAAAAGGCCGCTTATAACTACTCCGATCGCAAGACCGAGGAGCGCATAAAAGAAGTCCATTTCAGACAGATTGTAAAAGGACGGAACCTGTATCGGCTGGAGTACAGGCACGGCCGGTATAAGACTCTTGTTCTGTAATGCTATAGAGAAACCAGTAAACTGCCTTGACAGGGATTCGAATAGTATGTAATTGCCTTCTGAAGTGTTTGCGAAGGATTTCCCGAATTCATAGTAGCTTATACCTAGAAAAGGGGTTATCCCGGACTTTTCCGCAGTGTTTATTAAGTATATCGTGGAGCCTACCAGCTGCGAATTTACTTCTGCTAATGAAGCATTATTGACCGCACTGTTTTCCTCTATCAAAAGCTGCGCCGTCCCTATAGTTTCAAGGGATGCGAATATCGAAGGGACATATTGACCATCATTAAATCTTGCCTGAGCTTCACTGAAATAATTGTCCATGGAGCCTGTCTCTGGACTGCCTTGCAGGCCGAGCAGTCCAGCGTACTGTACGTAGGAAGATGCTTTATACAGATAATATTGGCTCATGTTCTGATAGGAAGACTGTGAAAAATTAGACTGGCCCTGCTTTAGTATGGAAACCCAGACCAGAGAAGACTGGCCCTTAACGACCGCAAGAGCATAGTCCTGTACCGCTATTGGGAAATCGCTTAGTATCGTCTGGTTCGAATCGTTGAGGTATGCATAGGCCTGAGCTATCCTGTCTAACGCTATCATCTTCAGCATTAGCGTGGATGAATTTGACTGGTAATCGGAAGTGACATTATGTGATATAGTGCCTAAAGTGGAATACTCAGAACCTATTAGCCTGCTCAGAGAAGACGTCTGGTTCGGCGCAGAGGAAAGTTCCTCCAGAGTCTTTGCCTCTAAAAGACTCGCCGCAGAGCTTATTATGTCGCTTGCGGAAACGTAGTAATCTCCCTGGGACGCCAAGGAACTTTCCGTTGACATCTCTGTGACAGCAGTGTTTATAAGGCTGGATATAGTCGGGTCTGTGCTATTTTTTTGGGGAAGTGACTGGTATATCGACTGCTGATATGAGTTCAATCTTACGTAAGTGCTCTCCATAAGACTGTTGTAAAGGCCGGTGTAGATGCTGTAATTCAGTACAGGAGTTATATTATAACCTGTGAAATATTGGAAAGCCTGATAAACGGAATTTATCGGTATCACTACCATACCATTGTTTTCATCATAAGCTACTGCCTGAGAAGAGACATTGTCAGAGGCCGGATACAGGAATACCTTTATACCGTTCTGCGACGCAGCTTCGCTCTTTTCTGATACGTCGCCTACTATCCCTATGCTGCCGTCAGGGTTGGCCGTGCCTGTCATCGCGACCTGTTTGTTCAGCTGTTTTCCGGTGAGAACGGACATGGCCGCTATGGAAAAAGCGGCCCCTGCGCTGGGACCACCCACCTCCGCGGACGAAGAAAGTATGTAGTAATAAAAATTGTAATCGTTGCAGTTGACTCCGACAAGCCTGCATGCGACTTCTGTGGATATCACGGCCTGTGCCTGTGTGTCTTGCTGCGTAAGAGGGGTAGAGCCTAAGAAGACTTGTCCGCTACCGTTTGTAACCATCAGTGTCAGAGTAGCGGGGACTCCGACTATGGAGCCGTTGATGGTCGTAACTCCGAATATCTTAACGCTTGTGCTTCCCACTGTCTGTGCTTTTGCCGTGCTTATGAACGCGAGTGGTATTATGAGAGCTACGAAAACGAGTATATATAAATTTCTACCCATTCAGACACTTAACATATAGAAATTTATAAACGTTTCTATTGAAAATCGCTTGACTCGAGCTTCTTCCTAAAGGAGGAAAGCGCTTCTATAAGAAGTGGAAGCTCATCGAAGTTTATAGAAAGGCTCGTCTTTATCCGTTCCTGCTTCTGTCCGTTCATGGAGGTGACATATCCTTTTTTTATGCTTATGAATGTTATCTCTTTATCCCCGTCTTTACCCTTAGTAAGGTTTATCTTTATGAAGTTATTCGAGCCTTCTCTTGTTATCTTTTCTGAAGGTTCTTCTAAATCCTTGAATTCCATATTACAGATAAATCTCCTAAGGTTTAAATAACTTGAGTCTAAAAAGACTGTTGCTTTTTCATTATTGCTTTGGCTGTCTCTATGTCCTCTCCTTTCCTTATACGCACCCAACTTCCATTGTATATGTAACCGTACAGTATGCCTTCCTTTGCCATCAACGGCAGCATGTCTCTCCTTATGTCCCATTCCATGTCTCCTGGCGGTATGTATTTGAAAACTTCCTTATCCAAAAGGAATATCGACGTTGGATCCAGTCTTGAAACTGGAGACCCTCCTCCCTTCTCGTACAGCACTATCTTGTTCCCTTTTATCACAAGTCTGTCGTGCGTGTCTTCAACCCTTCCATCTGGTAGGGTAGAAACAGCGATGGAAGCCATGCTATTGTGAGTGGAATGGAACCTCAGCATGTCTCTCAGATCTAGATCGAAAACAGCGTCTCCAGGGACGAAAAGCGTCGTGGAGCCGACGTATTCTTTTACTCTTTCCAGCGCCCTAGCGCTACCCTTCATGTTGTCGTCATCTACGTACTTTACGTCCACTCCATAGCCTTCCCCGTTTTTCAATATCTTGAACACTTCCTTCAGAAGACCAGTGCTGCCAGATACGAATATGTTTCTGAAGCCGTTCATCCTTAGCTTTGTGACTGTGTCCTCTATCAACGTGGAGTTGCCGATCCTAACCAGCGGTTTGTATATATCCGTATTTTCAAGCTTAAAATTGCCTCCGCACATTATTATAGCAGTGTGCTGTCTCTCGAAGAATTTCCTGAGTATGTCCTCTACTGCCTCGCTTTTTGATCTGTAGTTTATATTATCGACGACAGAATCCAAACGCGCCAGAACATCTGCTTCTATTGTGAACGAAGCTCGTGCCTTCATATTATAATATTTGTACAAAGTAATATATAAAGGTGTAGAAAAATCGGCATGAAAAGGTTTTTATACCTAAAAAGAATAAAAAACGTATAGGAGATTCTTAAAAAATAATTTTATGGAAGCGACTAAGACAGGTACGACGACCTTGGGGTTGGTCTATAAAGACGGTGTTGTGCTAGCCGCAGACAGGCAGGCCAGCGCTGGCTCCATAGCCCTGCACAAAAACGTAGAGAAGGTCCTGCCGATAAGCGAGAACGTAGGTATAACAACGGCAGGCATGGTCGGTGACCTGCAAGCTGTTGTCAGGATAATGCGCTCGGAGATGTCCCTGCATAAAAATAAAATAAGATCGGGGTCTAGAATGAGCGCGGAGGCTGCAGTCGGGCTTCTAAGCACGATACTATTCAACAGGAGACTTTCCTTAAATCTTTTATATGCCCATTTCCTCATAGGCGGTTTCGACTCCAAGCCTGTCCTTTATTCGCTCGACGAGGCCGGCGGCGCGATATCCGACAAATACACCGTAACGGGAAGCGGGGGGGTATTTGCTTTGGGTGTCCTGCAAAACGATTTTCATGAGAATATGACTGAAACGGAAGCGGTAAAACTCGCAAAGAGGGCGATATCCGCAGCACTAGAAAGGGATATATACACCGGCGGCGGTGTCGACATAGCCGTGATAAACAAAGGCGGGTATAAGAAGCTCTCTGATGAAGAGATACAGAAGATGATTTCTAAGTAATCGGATTTATTCATCTAAGGTATCTGTGGATATAAAAAAAGATATATTAGAGTTTATAGGGGACAAATCTCTAGTAGAAGATATAAACTTCGAAGTTTCCAACCTAATAATATACACAAAGAACAGGGACTTTTTCCTGGACAATGCAGAAACAGTGCACTCCCTTGTAAATAGAGAGAAAAAAAGAATAGAGATAAGACTTGACACCTCACTTTTGATGCAGGAAAGTAAAGCTGAGGAATCCATAAGAAAAATCGCAGTGCCGGAGGCTGACGTTAAGGAGGTATGGTTCGATAAAGATAGGAGCTTGGTCTATATAGAAGCCATGCGCCCAGAACTTCTGTCGGCCTCGAACAAGAAGTTCATAAACCAGATAAAGCATGAAACTGGATGGACTCCATCTCTTAGCAGGTTTCCGCTTATAAAATCAGACATAGTGCGGGCTGTGAGAGAGATGCTTTATTCAAACTCAGCGTTTAGAAGGAAGCTACTGAATTCTATAGGCGAAAAGATATACTATTCAAATTTCGAAGTGAACGAAAAATATTGGGTACGGATAAGCGCATTGGGAGGGTTCGGGCACGTGGGCAGGTCTGCGGTGTTCGTACAGACCCCTATGAGCAATGTCCTTCTGGACTGCGGAGTGGACGTCAGCAACCAGAGAGAACCCGTCCCAAGGCTGGATGCCCCGGAATTCGACTTAGCTAAACTTGATGCAGTCGTCATAACGCACAGCCACCTAGACCACTGTGGCTTTCTGCCGGCGCTTTATAAGTACGGTTACAAAGGACCTGTTTATTCTACCGCACCCACGAGGGATGTTATGACGCTCCTGCACCTGGACTATATATCTCTCGCTAATAAGAAAAATTCAAAACAAATGTTCGACGTTGACGACATAAAGGAGATGCTTAAACACTCCATAGTCTTGCCTTATCATGAAGTTACGGATATAACTCCTGACTTCAGGGTAACGCTGCACAACGCAGGCCATATACTTGGGTCTTCCATGGTCCATCTAAACATAGGCAATGGATTTTATAATCTGCTTTATACTGGCGATTTCAAATACGCCAACTCTAAGACTCTCAACCGTGCGGAGAATGTTTTTGACAGAGTAGAAGGACTTATAATGGAAAGCACATACGGGGGCGACAACGACCAGCAGCCGTCTAGAGAGGAAGCAGAGCAGTTCTTCCTTGACATAATAACTAAGACTATAGAGAAGAACGGAAAGGTACTTGTGCCAGTGCTCGGAGTCGGACGAGCACAGGAGCTTATGCTTTTGATCGAGGAGTGGGGAAGGTTCGGGCTTATCCCGGAGATACCGGTTATAGTCGACGGGATGCTCTGGGACGTCACAGCTATATATACCGTATATCCAGAGTTTATGAACAGTGAGACGAAAAGCCGGATAATCGAATACAATAATAACCCTTTCACAGCTCCCAGCTTCAAGCATACCGTCAGTGAAGAGGAGAGACAGCAGGTCCTATCTGGGGGCCCTGCGATAATAATAGCGACGTCAGGGATGATGAACGGCGGTCCATCAGTCACTTATTTCGCTAATATGTGTGAAGACGAGAAGAATTCCGTAGTGCTGGTATCATACCAAGGGGCCGGCACTCTTGGACGCACGCTTCAAAACGGCGGCAGAGAAGTAGAGATAGAAGTCAAGGGAAAGCTGAAAAAAATGGACGTGAAAGCGATGATATATTCGATAGAGGGGTTTTCAGGACACTCTGACAGGCTTCAGCTTGAGCGGTATCTGCGTGACATAAAACCAAAACCAAGAAAGATATTTCTGGTGCACGGGGAGGAAAGCAAATTACAGGAATTCTCCAGATACGTCAGGAGGAGATTCCATGTAGAGACCTTGACGCCGCATGTTTTGGACGCAGTAAGGCTGAAGTAAATGAAAGCTGGTATCGGTATTTCAAGTATTATAATAAATGGATGAATAGTCTTATTATGAAAAAAAAGCTGTTCGTCGTCGGTCTTACGTCACTGCCTGGCGGGGGGAAGGATTTTGTCGCCGATATACTGGTAAGCGATTATGGTTTCTACAAGGCATCTCCGGGCGAGATAATAAGGAAGAGGCTTAAGAAAGAGCACCGCGGAGTCTTGACAAGAGAGATGCAGCAGAAAATGCAGGAAAAGTGGAGAAGGGTGCACGGTAGCGACTATATAATGGAGCTATGTTATTCCTTCGCCCTTAGACATGGGAAGAAGAAGGTTGTAATACCGGGGATAAGATTCCCGCGTGATATTGCTTTTTATAAACGCAGGCTTGACGGTAATTTCATAAACATATTTATAACGGCAGACCCAAAAATAAGGTTCCAGAGGATAATGGCTCGGAAAAGGGAGGATTCGCCTGCATCTTACAGAGATTTCATAAGACATGATAGTAGAGAGACAAAGATATTTAATCTCATGAAAACAAGGACTCTATCCGATTTAGATATCGACAACAGCAAAAACGGGTCAGGTAATCTCAGGAAAAGAATAAGATCAATAATGGGAAAATACGGCTTTAGACCAAGAAGAGCACGTAGATTATAGCTTGCTCTCTAACTTTGACGATATGATTTTCAGATAATGCTTGTTCCCATCATGGATGGTCTCTGTCTTTTGTATGATTATCATTTTTTTGAAAGACGGGCCGTCCAGGACAGCGGTCTCAGCCTCACCCCCTTCAAAACCTAGATGGAACCTGAATCTTTTGCTAAGCGTATCAAGCTCGGCGAGTGTAGCCTTGTCTATCTCTCTGCCAAGCCAGCTTTGGTCCAGTCCATCGGCGGATACGGAGATTATTACGGCCTTGAAGCCGCTGGATATGAATTCATTCAGATAGCTTTTAACGTCTATGTGCCAGAGCGGTGTAAACGACTTTAGTCCAGCATTTGATAGTATCCTGCCTATGCGTTGGAATTGGTAGTCGCTCTCCAACGCGCCACTGACCACGCCGTCAAGAGCATACTTCCGTTTTATCCTGATTATTGAATTCTGCAGGTCCAATAGCTCTTTTTCCTTTTCGCCCTTGGTATAGAAACGCTCCAACGGTATCCCCAAGGCTTCTGACTGCAGGTCCAATAGCTCCTCCCCGACCGTATGAAACATGTAGGAGTCTGGATTAGCCGACCTGGCGTTTATCAGGCAGACTATTTCGTTGTCCTTCGACTCAAGGAACGCGGAATAAGTAGAATCCTTACCCCCTGTAAAAAGTGCCCCTAACCGCATAAGCATTATCTTAAGAATTATATATTTAAAGATTGATTAAATCTCATGAATAAGGACATATTAATGAGCGGGGAGACTATAACATTACAGAAAAAGCCCTCCTTAATGAGCGAAGGAAGGTTCTGGTTGGGGATAACCCTGTTCGCTGTCTCTATAGTATTTTTCGTACTGGTATCTTTTTTTGCTCCGAAATATAACATCTCTATATCGAGGCTGCTTTCATTGGTAGGCTTTTCGGGCGGGATCCCTCTATTTGGAAGCCTCCCTGCGATACCGACTATATTGGAAATAATAGGTGCTGTCTATATAATTTATGCGGAGTTGGCAGTATATTTCAAAATTTATATAGTGACGAACAACAGGGTCATATATCAGCACGGGATACTCTCAAAGCAATCGAACATAATAATACCGAGCAAGATAAGCGACGTATCGGTCGATTTGGGACCTATGGACAGACTTCTGCATATAGGGAAAGTAATAATAAGGCTAGAAGAACAGACAAAACCGCAGGTAAAGATAGTCGGGCTCCGGGATCCTTATAAGTTCCAGGATACGATTCTAAAACTCGTGAACCGCTATACATATCATACCCCGGAAAACACTTAAATGGAATTCAACGACATTGTGAACGGAAGCGGTTTCTTTTTTACCGGATTAACGGACATTTCCATAGCTATAGCTCTGTTGTCGGTCATCCAGTCCAGACTTGTTTCTCTCTCTTCTTTTTTCTTTATAGTACCTTTATTCGTCGCCGGAGTTGGATTAAGGGGGTTATGGCTGTGGAGGTCATATAAAAAGCAGAAGAAGATATCATATGCCATTACGGCATTCTTAGTGGCTTTTCTTGGGGCAGTTGTGATAATCGGGTTGTCTTTGTTTGTTTTAGGCTTATCCAATCTTTTACCGATAGGCTCTTATGCGGCAAACCCTATTCTTATATCGCTTGCGCTTGTCTGGACGGTTTACACTCTAGCAGAAGTAATTGTTGCCTTAAAGGGTATGAACAGGCTTCTAAGCATTTACTCTTATGGTATAATTATTGGCGTTCTACTTGGAGATACCTCTATAATATACCTGATATCGGTCTTCCCTCTCTTATTGCCCGCTTCAATAGTTTTAGTGGCCCTTCTAAATTTTCTGATAGAGTGTAATGATAGGTATAGATTTTCTAGGTTTATTTTACACACATAAAAATCTATAAATGCAGAGGGAGGGATTTGAACCCTCGAAGGCCTGAGCCACTGGCCCCTGAAGCCAGCACGTTTGACCGGGCTTCGCTACCTCTGCTTTGCTCCCTAAAATACAGGATATTTTTTAATAGACGTAACGCGGATATTTAACCATTTTAATTTTTGTCGGGGATCCGGTCATGTATAAGATTTACTAAGTGTTCTCCGCCTGTATAGTGAAATTTAGCGCTCCAGTATAATTCTGGTAGGAGATATCAATGTTACAGTATCACCAAGCTATAGGCCATCATGCACTCAAGTGCCGACTGCGACTTTGTTCTCATATCGGCAGACGTGCCATAGACGATATTAATTTTAAGTTTACCGGTGATTTAAACTTTTAAGATCCATTCTAGGATGGAAAAATCTTCGGTAGTGACTTGAGACACGGACAAGCGAAGTATCTAGAAAAATTTAAAAAATTATTTATAGTAGGAATGATTTGTAAAAGTATGAAAAAGAAATCTAAAAAATCCCATAAAGGGAAGAAAAAAAGATAAAGATATAGATAGCAGGTATCTGCTTTCGCTGTCTTTAGCTCACAATATCCGTTTACCGGATAATGTATTTTAATAATTTTTATTTTATTTTTTGTCGGAAGGACTGAAAACAGTCCTATTTCTTGTTATTTTGAACGGTGTGAAAAGACGACCGTTCCCTGAAAAGAACTTTGACAGGAATTCCACGTAGATAAGCCTTGCGCCTTGGATACCTGCTTCGAATATCGCTATGATTATATTGAATATCTGTCCTACGACTAATATCAATACTCCTAAGATTAACAGAACCGGACTTGACAGTGTAGACAGGAAGACTGTGTTCACGACGTCCGCGAGTATGACCGAAGCCAGCAGTATGCCTACAAGCCTTGTGTATGACAGTATATGACTTATCACAGAAGGTATTTCTAAGATAGATTCAAATCCTTCTGTTTTCAGGACTGTCGCTAATCCCACGATAAACATCGCATAGCTGGCCAATGCACCGGGGTTAGACGGGCCTATAGAAGTCCTGTGAAGTATGTCCAGCCCAAGAATCACTATGGCCCACGCGACGAGTATCCATCCGATCCTGCCTGCAGTCCCCTTGAGATCGCCGGAATAGTACCTGTTCAATGCGCCAAGGACGAAACCGAATGAGACCATCCCGACTCCTGTCCATCCGGATATCACGAGTAGGGTCGCGACCCTGCTGGTAAGGTTGAACAATGGAACGTAACCCAGATGGAACCCGAAGAACTCGTTGAAGACTATGCCTAATGCCATCGCTATTATGGAGCCAGGGATAATCGCCTTGGATATCATCAGCATAGAGTAGAGTTATCGCTCATTATCGTATGGATGAACTTCCTTATTTTTGTAGGTATATGGCTCTTTTTGGGAGGATGCCGTATATGTCTTATTACAAGCAATGCGCCTAAAAGCATGACAAGGCCGTACCCGAAGTCCCCCACCATCAACCCAAAGAACACTGGAAAGGCTATCCCGAAAAATATAGTCGGGTCTATCTCCGTGCTCTTTGGAATCGAATAGAATTTTATGAAAAATTCATAAAGCCTGAAAGATATCGGATTGGAAAACTTTGTCGGAGGCGTTTCTTCTGTATGTATCCTTTCCAATAAGTATACTCCCGCAGTAGCCTTTCCGATCTCAGAGTCTATTTTTTCTATCTCCTTTTGGTCGGCCCAGCCTTCCAGGACGATGAAGAAGTCCGTCGACCCTGCCTTAAGCAGAAGGTCTAGTTTTGATATCTCTATGTCTATCTCTTCCTTTAATGCTGAGGCGATCGCGTAATATTTTTTGGATATCTTCAATAGAGCTGCATTCGGCGATCGCGTAATATTTTTTGGATATCTTCAATAAAGCCGCATTCGTCCTGGAGATCACGGTCTGTGCCCGGTTTTTTATGTCATACTGCCACTTGATGTTGCTTTTTACGCTTCCTTTGAATGATGGTACAGGTTCCAAGGAGACTTTAAATCCGTTTGACAGCCTTATCAACTCATCCTTGTACGCTTTCGGTATTACGAGCAAGAATTCGCTCTTGTCTCTTTGTATTACCTGTCTTTCCTGGCTTAATCTTTCTATGAATCTCTCGGCTTCTTTGCCGGAGACGAAGAAGGACGCGGTCCTCTGCGTGTCGAGTATGCCAATGTCAAAGTCCAGGTCATGGAACTTCTCGAGCAGAGCCAGCATCTTGTCGGAGTAATTTATGGAGGCTGCCGCCCTCTCCTGCTGTTTCTTGAGCTCGGATACCTTGTTATAGGCTTTTATCTTATTTATCCCTCTTGCCGCCTCATCTACGCTTTTGAAAGACACTTTTCTATCGGTTTTCTGTTCAGGCAAAGCGGAAACAAAACCCCTTATCTTCCTCGAGCATTCAGACAGATAACCATATCTGTCGTCCATATACCCGCCAAGGAACCCCTTGGATTCTTTTGCTAAGACTTCTACTTGCATTACCCCAATGCGGCCTAATAAGCTTGCGACACTACTGTAATGCTTTTTGGGTATGATTAGCCTTATCTTCTCAATTTTCGCGGGTTTAAATGCCATATTCATCCTTTATTGTCTGAAGGAATATGTCCATGGCCTCGCTTTTGGACAAGGGAGACATCCTCTCTATCGACCTGCGCGCTTTGTCTAGTGCCTGTTTTCTATCGTTTTCTACTGAAGCTTTGGCGGCTTCCTCTGCTTCGTGGATGATCCTTTCAGCGTACTCTTTCGCCTTGCTCACCTTCTCTTTCGCGCTTTCCTGGGCCTTCATTACTGTAGTATCCGCTTCCCGTCTGGCCAGATCTATCTTTCTCTGTAATGCCTCTTCCGTCTCTTTTATTTCTGTAAGCGTCCTAAGATTGTTCTTGTCCACTTCCAACCAGCCTCCCTTTTATGAATTTAAGCGAGGACGTCCTGTCTCTCTCCATATCGTCCAGTCGTTGTTTTATGTAATCTGATACGGCTTTCAAAGATGGTATGACTACATTCTCTATAGAATTCGAGCGCCTCCTTAGTTTGAATATCTCGCTCAATATCGTCCTCATCTGACTCTCTTGTATAGATACCTCTAGTACCAGCTTCAAAAGCTTCGTGTTCATCTTCTTTGCGTCAAAAACTGTGGATGGCATGAGAGCGGATTCTCTGTCTTCTGGGCTTGTCTTTATGCTTTCGACCTGAGGCAGTCTAAGCCCCATAACGTTTCTTCCAACGACGCTAGACTTGAATTCGGTCTCCTCCGCAGCTATCCTCTCCAGGTTTATCCTTCCAGTGAACAATTCGGCGATCTGCACTGTCTCTATGCTAAGCCTTAGTACACTCTGCATGTCCTGTTTCATTGCTTCAGTTTTGCGTGCAAGTTCAAGGAATTCCTTTATGAGGGAGGACCTCTTTACCTTTAGTAATTCAAGCCCCCTCGAGGCCAAAGCTATCCTCTTTTTCGTCTTTATCAACTCGCTTGCTGTTGTTTTTGCTTCCATTTTCCGTATTTCTTTATCATATCCTCTTTTATCCTCTCGATCTCGGATATATCAAGCATAGACAGGAGTTCCCATCCTATGTCCAAAGTTTCCTCTACCTTCCTATTATCGGAATAATCTTGGTTTATGAAACGCTTCTCGAATGCATCGGCAAAGGACAGATATCTCTTGTCTGTGTCGCTTAAGGCCTCTTCTCCGACTATCTTCATCAGGCTTCTAAGCTCTTTGCCTTTGGCGTAAGCCGCGTATAACTGGTCAGAAAGCTGTTTGTGGTCCTCTCTTGTCTTGTTTTTGCCTATTCCCTGGTTCATTAATCTGGAAAGTGACAGGAGAACATCGATGTTAGGGTATATGCCACTCTTGTCCATGCTTCTGCTTAGAACTATCTGTCCTTCAGTTATGTATCCTGTCAAGTCAGGTATCGGATGAGTTATGTCGTCTACTGGCATGGTAAGCACGGGCACCTGGGTTATGGAGCCTTTCTTCTCCTTTAGTTTGCCCGCCCTCTCGTAGATACTGGCCAGGTCGGTGTACATATAACCAGGATAACCCCTCCTGCCTGGGACCTCCAACCTTGCGGCTGATATCTCTCTTAAGGCCTCACAGTAATTGGTCATGTCGGTCAGTATGACCATGACATGGAAGTCCTTCTCGTATGCTAGATATTCTGCCGCAGTCAGAGCCAGCCTTGGAAGCATAAGCCTCTCCATCGAAGGCTCTGAGGAAAGATTTATGAAAGCGACTGTGTTCTTCATAGAGCCGTTTCTCTTGAATTCTTCCATAAAGAAATTCGCCTCTTCGCTGTTTATGCCCATCCCGCAGAAGACGACGTAGAAATCTTTGTCCTTTGAGCGAGTAGTAGCCTGTCCTACGATCTGGGCGACGAGTTTGTTGTGCTGCATGCCAGAGCCGGAGAATATCGGCAGCTTTTGCCCCCTGACGAGAGTGTTCATGCCGTCTATAGCGGATATACCGGTCTGGATGAATTCTGACGGTTCCTCTCTGGCATAAGGGTTTATCGGGCTGCCGTTTATATCCATCTTTTTTTCCGAGACTATAGGTGCGCCGCCATCCCTTGGTCTCCCAAGCCCGTCAAATACTCTGCCGACCATATCCATCCCGACAGACATCTTTGCTGTGGTGCCTGAAAGCGTGACTTTTGTGTTCTGGCTGTCTATCCCGTATGTCTCGCCGAACACCTGTATCACGCTGACATTCTTGCTTGTCGAAAGTATCTGCCCGTTTATGGTTCTGCCGTCTTGGACGGATATCTCGACAAGCTCATTGTATGACGCGTTTTCTATCCCTTCTACAAAAAGCAGAATGTTAGTGACCTGCCCTACCGTCTTGTAGCTTACCCCTTTCATGTCCTAGCTCCCTCTTTTGGCTTCGACTTGCTCAAGCCGTCTATGAGTTTCATTAGCTCCTTGCTGTAAGACTCTACTTCCTCTTCTTTTACGAATTTAAACCTGAACAGTCTTTGCTTGACGTCTGTGCTCTGCAGCTGTTCTACCGTGGCTCCTCCTTCAACTAGACTTGATTCTACGTCGTTAAGTCTCTGTATCGCTTTAAGCATCAAATACTGCTTCTTAATAGAGGAAAAAGTGTCAACTTCGTCGAAAGCGTTCTGCTGCAGAAAGGCCTCTCTTATCGCCTTTGCTATGTCCAAGACCAATTTGTCTTTCTCTGATATGGCGTCGTAGCCTACCAGCTGTACTATTTCATTTATCTCCGCTTCTCTCTGGAGAAGAGCTATCATCCCGTCCCTCAGCCCAGGCCAGTCATCTGCAATGTTCTCTCTATACCATCCGTCTAGCTGCTCAAGATATAGAGAATAGCTGTTAAGCCAGTTTATCGCCGGGAAGTGCCTTGAATTTGCAAGAGATGCATCCAAAGCCCAAAATACTCTTGTGGCGCGCAGAGTATTCTGGGAAACCGGTTCTGAGATATCTCCTCCTGGGGGAGACACTGCGCCTATAAGAGTTATAGAGCCGATCTTGCCGTTAAGAAGCCTGCATCTACCAGCCATCTCATAGAACTCACTTATCCTCTTAGACAGATAAGCAGGGTATCCCTCCTCCCCCGGCATCTCTTCCAGCCTCTGAGATATCTCTCTTAGGGCTTCCGCCCACCTGGAAGTGCTGTCTGCCATGAGTGCGACTGAATACCCCATATCTCTGAAGTATTCTGCTATAGTCACTCCCGTGTAGATGCTTGCTTCCCTCCCTGTTACAGGCATGTTCGAAGTGTTCGCTATCAGTATGGTCCTGTCCATCAGCGGCTCGCCAGTCTTTGGATCCTTAAGATCCGGGAATGATGTTAATATCTCTGTCATCTCATTGCCCCTCTCGCCGGCACCTACATATACTATAATGTCCGCATCGGACCACCGGGCAAGTTGGTGAGATACTACTGTCTTGCCGCTGCCGAACGGCCCGGGTATCGAAGCTGTCCCTCCCTTTGCTACAGGGAAAAACGTGTCTATGACTCTTTGTCCGGTTATCAGCGGTATCACAGGCGGGAGTTTTTCCTTTACCGGCCTTGCCTGCCGCACTGGCCATTTCTGGACCATTTTTATCTCTGTTTTCTTTCCGTTGTTCTCTACGACGGCTATAGTGTCATCTAAAGTGAAATCGCCAGACTTTACGTTAAGGACCTTGCCGCTTATCCCTGGAGGCACCAGTATCTTGTGCTTTACCAGGCTGGTCTCTTGGACTTCGCCTATTTCCTGTCCCTCTTCTAATTGCGCGCCTTGCTTTACTTTTGCCAAAAAATGCCATTTTTTCTTCCTGTCTAGAGGCTCTGCGTTTATGCCGCTCTGGATGAAATCACCTGATTTTTGCAGAAGCTTGTCCAAAGGTCTCTGTATGCCGTCGAATATGCTGCCTATGAGCCCGGGACCCAGCTCCACGGAAAGCCTTGAACCGGTATCCTCGACCGGCTCGCCTACACGCAGGCCGCTCACCTCTTCATAGACTTGTATTATAGCCTGGTCTCCGATTATCTTCACTATCTCTCCTATCAGCTTCTTCTCTCCGACGTTCACTATATTATTCATCTTTGGGTCTTCAAGCCCTTCTGCGCTTATCACCGCACCGGATATCCTCGTTATCTTTCCGCTCATACTTTCAGCCTTTCTATGTCAAACCCTAGTACTTTCTTCGCTATATTCCTCACGGATTCTTCTGCATCGCGCTGCTCCACGTCCGGTAGAAACACGACTATGGGTTTCATGGATGTCTCCGCCTGGAATATCTCATCGCCGTTCATTTTTTCCATGATGGATTCCTGAGATATCACAAGACTATATCGTTTTTCCCTGATAAACTTTGTTATGATTTCTACCGCCTGCCTGTCTGACGCTATAAACGTTTCCTTTATGCCGGCGAGCTTCAATCCTACTGCAAGTTCTCTCTGTCCGACGAACGCCGAATTTTCAAATTCCATAGTAATAAGACGGGACATATGCCGGGAAACGGAGATGCTTTCTGAACCAGAGTATCCTTAATGTGTCTCTCTCTATCTCTGATAGCATTATGAACCCCAAAACCGACCCGACAGATAATGAGTTTTGCCTGAAAAGAGGCACTGTCTTTTCGTACAGTTGTTTCTTAAGCTCCACCTCGAATCCTGATATAAGCCCGTCCTGCTGGTATTGTTTAAGCGCTTCTTGCAGCTGGAATGGAAGGCTCTTAGCCGTCTCCTCAACGCCTTTAGAAGACAATTCGAGTAGTCTTTGCAGGCTTATCGAGCCTCCATCTATAAGCATGTCGTCTATTTTCCACTTTGTCCCTGCAGTCTTTATTATGATCATGATGTTCCTCATGTCTATCAGGCCCTGAAGGAACCCGAGAAGAGGGCCTTCATCTCCATTGTAAAATCTGAACGACTGCCTGAGGTTGGTGTAATATTCTTTATCCAGCGCCAGCCTTATGCCGCTAACATCCGCCAGAGTCTGCGGTGCTGCTCTCGTTCTCATTATGGTGCTGCCGTACCTTGTTCTGCCGAGGTAGTTCATTACTTCCTGCGCGTCCTTCTGGTTCGCCATATTGATGTAGTCCTCCGCGCTGAGGAGGCCTCCCATGGAGACAAGAGGAAACCCTCTGTTTGAGATTATGCTGGCTTCCGTTGTCTCAAGGTCTTTACCTAAAACTTTTGATGAAAGGATAAGCTCGATGTTCCTTATGTCGAACTTGCTTATATACGTCCTTATCGTCTCCGCTGCAGGAGGGGGAAGCACAGTTATCGCATTGTTGACGTTCCTCATGAAGTGCGTGTTGACTACGACCTCAAGCAGGTCCGGCATCCCGTACATCGAAGAGAACCTGTCTATCTCCGTCGAGTAATTTTCCCTGCTTAAAAAAGAAAGAAAATCGTCCTCTGAAACGTTTTCCAATGCTACTAGCTTCTCCTTGCTCATAAGATCCAAAGACAGGGCTTTTATCCTGCCATAAACCCCGGTATAAGTCTGATCCATTCTTTCACTTCGGCCGTATCTTCTTCAATATCCTGGAAGATATCTCCCCGTCAAGACTCGAGAATATGGTCTCAAGAGAATCGTCTATAGACATCTTCCCGTCCTTGGATTCAGCGTACACTCCTCCGATCATCTCTTTTTCAGACTTCCTTACGTTCTCGTGTCTGGAGCTCAGAGCCGGAAGGTCTGACTTGTTAACGTATAGTTTGGCGTCCTTCCCTAGAATCTGCGATGCGGAATCGACGAGCTTCAAAAGTAGTCGTTTGTAATCTTCGGTCCTTACGAAGTTTTTTAGTTCTATAAGGGATTTTGTCTGCTTAAGTATATTGTTTTCCGCGTCTCTCCTCATGCCCTCCACTACTGATTCTGTTTCCGCCTTCCCGATTGATATGATGTTTTCTGAGCGTCTTGAAGCTTCTTCTTTTGCGGAGTTTATTATCTCCACGGAGTCAGAATCGGCCTTTGACAGTATCTCGTTGACCTTCTTTTTGGTCTCCTCAGATATCTCCTTCAGCTTTGATTCCCCTTCTCTTTGTATATCGGACACTATCTGTTCCAGACCCATAGATTATGGTGTTATCACAAATTTTTAAGGGTTTGTTTTTGGACAGTGTCTGCCTATATTATCTGCAGCAGCAGTATAAGACCTAGAACGAAGCCTATTATCCAGAGCGTTTCCGGTATGACGAAGAAGAAAAGGACCTGCCCGAACTTCTCTGGTTTCTCCGCTATTATACCCATCCCAGCGGCGCCTATTCCTTGCTGAGCCAAGCCAGTGCCTATAAGTCCCCCCGCTATCGCTATCGCCGCCGCGAGGGCGTACAAACCGCTGTTGGTTGCCGCTACGACCATACTCTCTTAACATATCCCAGTTTTTTAAACCTTTTCAGGCGCATCTAAGAAAGGAAAGAATTTATGAAAGATGATCACCGCTGAACACAGCGCCATAATCTACACTGCTATTCTTGTATCTATTATGGTCATTTCCGGTGCTGATTATATAGAACTAAAGCCTGTGGCAGTTTATTTTCGTCCGGAGGCCGTTTCTACAACCAGATACGCTGAATTTTTACACCGCTGATTGCTTCGCTTTTGTTTTGTCTTTAGCTAGCGTTTATAACATAAGATCTGTCATTTAATTCGGTATATTTTAAGGAGACACCCATTGGATATTTACTGCGAGACCATTGTTATTGTTGCCTGAATAATCGTTCGGGTTGCCGTCTAAAGGCCACCAACCGATTAAACCTGTATTTGAAATCGGGGAACCTCCTAACCCCTCAGAGTATATTCTATAAACTTCCGAAGGTGATAAGGAATAGTTATACGCTTGGACGTCTTCAATCTTACCATTAAAATATCTCGAATTATAATTATAATCTGTCCCTATAGCAAATGGGGGCGTAGGGGCACGGGCATCAGGGCCGCTTGAGGAGTCTAAGAAAACTCCATCCATGTAAAAGAACGGGACTCCTGAGCCATTTATGACTAAAACAAAATTATGCCAGCCTATACTTGTTATATTATACCCAGATGGTATCCATCTGACACTTTCAAAAAGACCTATAAATTGAGCACCAGGCACATCAAAATTACCGCCACTACCGTTTCCACCAATCCCTATGGCATATCCATAAGAATTAACATTGCCATTTTTAAAAAATGCTCCATGATCTGAAAAAGAGGGGATGTATGCCCACAAAGAAAAAGATACATTTCCTGTCAAAGTAGTCGGAAGCTTTGTGTAATTTATGAAACTATTTATTCCATTAAAATCTGCTACTAAGCTCTGGGATGTAACCTTACCTGTAACCGTTCCTGAAGAAACATACGGACCTGGTAAGGTCTGTCCGGGCTCTATGTATGTGACAGAGACCTTATTTGAATAGCTTAAACCGGTTGTATTGGAGCATGAATCAGCTACGACGAAGTAAGATGAACTGCCAGGAGAAACTGTTGTGGAGAAATTCGCGGATACTGGTTTGCCGTTTTGATTTGTAGTATTTATTTTTGTCACCTGGATAGGGACGCCGAGAGAATCGCTTAGAGATAGCACGAGACCTCCTCCCGGGAAACATTGGGCTGAAACGCTGCCGAGTCCGGCGAAGCCTGTTATTGTCGCTGATATGCTTGATGAAGGAGAAAAGATACCTAAGGAGTATAAGACTGCTGCTACGATGACTATTATGAGGATGGCCCAGCCGTAGGTCATCATGTACTCTAATGCTGACTGGGATCTATGCGTGTGAAGCATATAAGATAGATAGTGAGAGAAAATAAATAGTTTATAAAAAGGCAGATAAAGTCGGCTTGCCGCTGATTTTAGAGACATGTAAAATGGGAAGAAAGTACAGCGTCAATAGACATAAAAAGAGCAAAACGGCTGCCAGCCAATAACTTGATATAAGTCCGTCCAGACTTTATAATTAGCATTGATATATTTATCCAAAAAGAAATACAAGATATAAATAGGATGAAGTATAGACTTAAAAATGCCAGAAAAGGAATCACTCACGGACAAAGTAGTAAGATTGATGTCTCAGCAGACGCGGATAAGGAACATCGGCGTTATAGCGCATGTAGACCACGGTAAGACCACCACCTGCGATACGCTTCTTGCTGGTTGCGGTATGCTCTCTGAGGAGAAAGCCGGAAAACAGCTTTACCTTGACTCGGAGAAGGTGGAGCAGGAAAGGCAGATGACAGTAAAATCCTCCAACGTCAACATGGTATATGAACGTGCTGACGGAGAAGAATACCTGATAAATCTCATCGATACGCCTGGGCACGTTGACTTCGGCGGACATGTGACAAGAGCAGTAAGGTCTATCGACGGTGCGATAGTCGTTATGGACTCTGTGGAGGGAGTCATGCCGCAGACCGAAATGGTGCTTAAACAGGCGCTGCGCGACAAGGTAAGGCCTATATTGTACATAAACAAGATAGACAGGCTCATAATGGAGATGAGATTCACGCCTGATGAGATGCAAAAGCACCTTGTAAAATTGATAGTGCAGATAAATTCATTCATAAAGGACCTTGCTCCTCCTGAATTCAAGGAAAAATGGCAGGTAAATGTACAGAACAACACCGTAGCCTTCGGAGCTTCGAGGGAGAACTGGGCGCTTTCGGTAAAAAGGATGAAAGAGACAGGTTTATCGTTCAAGGATATATACGATGTCTATACTTCTGGAGACAAAGAAAAGATAAAAGAACTTTCTAAGAAGACTCCCGTCTATAAGGTCCTGCTTGAAATGGTAGCAGAAAGTCTACCTTCCCCGCTGGAGGCTCAAGTATACAGGACGCCTATGATATGGCATGGCGACTTGGAAAGCGATGTAGGCAAGTCAATATTGAAATGTGACCCTAACGGACCGCTTATGATCTCTGTGACCAACATAGAGATAGACCCGCAAGCAGGCGAGGTAGCAGTCGGTAGGATATTCTCAGGCAAGTTATCAAGAGGAGAAGACGTGTTTCTGATAAACAACAAACAGGTCAACAAAGTACAGCAGATATACATATGGAAGGGGCCGCAGAAATTCCAGGTAGAGACTGCTGCTGCAGGGAATCAAATAGGCATGGCCGGGCTGAAGAACATAACCGCAGGGGAGACATTGTCTTCGCTACAGGATGTAACTCCTTTCGAGCCTGTGAAACATATCCTCCAGCCGGTGGTAGTGAAAGCGATAGAGCCGAAGAACCCAAAGGATCTTCCAAAGCTTATACAGGCGCTTAAAGAATTGGAGATATATGATATAACACTGAAGGTCAGCATAAACCATGAAACAGGAGAGAACCTTATTGCCGGACTTGGTACGCTGCACCTTGAGATAATAGAGGACAAGCTTAGACGTGCATATGGGATAGAGATAGTGAGCTCACAGCCCATAGTCGTATATAAAGAAAGTATATCTTCCCGCAGTCCGGTGATGGAGGGTAAGTCTCCTAACAAGCACAACAGGTTTTATATATACGTCGAGCCTTTGTCCTCCGAAATAAACGAACTGATAGAAAATGGAGACCTGCCAACCGGCAGAGTAAAATCCCTGTCACAGATGGAGATAAACAAACTTGTAGAAGCAGGGATGCCAAGGGACGAAGCCAAAGGGATAGCTGCGATCTATGGGGATAACATGTTCGTGGATGCGACCAGGGGCGTGATACATATCGGTGAGGTAATAGAGATGTGCGTGGAAGCTTTCACCGATGTCATGAAATACGGCCCGCAGGCAAAAGAGGAAGTCACCGGAGTAAAGGTAGTCCTGTCTGATACGGTCTTGCATGAAGATTCCATACACCGTGGTCCCGCCCAAGTCATACCGGCTGTAAGGGACGCTATAAAGGACGCAATTATCAACGCTTCTCCTATACTTCTAGAGCCGATACAGGTAATAAGAGTGGACCTGCCGATGTCGTTTTTGAGCAATATAAGCGCGCTCATTCAATCAAAACGCGGGGTCATAGACAACGTGAAGGAAGAAGGCGACAAAGCAGTCATGTCCGCTGAGCTGCCTGTAGCTTCTGCGTTCAATTTCACTAATGAACTGAGGTCAGGCAGTGAAGGAAGGGGTTCATGGTCTCTATCCGGAGAGAAGTTCAGAAGACTGCCAAGGGAGATTTATGTACAGGTTCTGAAGCAGATACGGGAGAGAAAGGGCCTTCCTCCTCTTTGAAATGGAATGTGTTTTCTGCGAAAGCTCCGTTAATGAGCTGAAGTTCTACGAGAGCCGGCTGTTTATCGGCGTCTATTCTCTGAAACCATTGGTTCCTGGGCACTCGCTTGTTATACCAAAGAGGCACGTTACCAGTCTTCTTGATCTTGACAGCCAGGAGAAGCAGGAGATAATAAACTTCATGGACAGGTGCGTTTTCATAGCGCTTAAATTCGCTGAGGCGAACGAATTTGATATCATATTGCAGGAAGGAAAAAACGCAGGCCAGAGCATAAGACACCTGCATTTCCACATAATACCGCGGAGGCATGATGATAAGATATCGAAAGCAAAGGCCGAGTGGCTTTATGAGTTCAACAAGCGTGAACATGAAGCTAAGACGCTGCAGAAGGGAGAGATCAAGCAGATAATGGAAAGGCTTTCTGAGATCGTAGACACTTACAAGCTCCAGATAGATGGCATTAATTGATTTATAATATGCGATGATTATCTCTTTACATGCTGAAAGAATATGTAGTACTCCCTACATACCATGAAGCGGAGAACCTTAGACTCCTCCTGCCCAGGCTGAAAAGGTATTCCGTCATAGTAGTAGATGATGATTCTAGGGACGGGACCAAAGACGTCTGCAGAAAACACCCAAACGTAAGGCTTTTTGTAAGGAAAAAGAAATCCGGGCTTTCCTCCGCTGTACTATATGGGATAAAGATGATACGGGAAAAAGACGCTAAGATAGTGGTAATGGACGCAGACATGCAGCACGATCCGGAAAAGCTGCCTGAATTCTTCAGGAAACTCGATAAAAGCGGGTTCGTTTACGGCTCAAGGCACGCCAGGGATTTTAGCGTTAGCAGAAGGTTCTATTCCTGGCTTGCCGCTACCCTCGCAAAAACAATGATCCCACACACAAAGGGCATAGATGACGTAATGTCAGGTTATTTCGGTTTCAGGCTCAAAGCGGTCGACATACAGAAAATAAAACCAAAGGGGTATAAGATAATGCTGGATGTTTTAGTCAACCTCCGCCCAGGGACGAAGACGGACAAAGTTTATTTCGTCTTCGGAAAGAGGATACACGGCCGCTCTAAACTCGGTCCAGCTGTGATATTTTCGTTTCTGAGCCAGCTACTGTCCTTAAGCCAGTACAGGCTCGTGTATTTCTCCGCTGTGGGCATAAGCGGCATAGTTGTAAATGAGGGGGCCGCTTACCTGCTGCACCCGTTCCTTCCGCTCTGGGCGGACTTCCTGATAGCCATAGAGCTCTCCATATTGAGCAACTTCCTGCTGAATCATTACATAACTTTTCGCAGGAGGGTCAGGTTCCTTAGGGCGCTGCCGAGATATAATCTCGTTGCACTGGTGGGATTATCTGTGAATCTTGGCGTAGCCATTGCCTTGTCCTACTTAATATTCTATCTGACCGCTGACCTAATAGGCATAATCGCAGCGTTTGGCTTCAATTATACGCTTTCTGAGAGGTTCGCATGGGCAAAATGAAACTGATCCTAGATGGACGGGCAGTGAAAAGAGTAAAGCGAGCGTATGACGGGATCACAAGACGCATGTATGAACACAGGATATACATAGTCGCTGCAGTATTCATCGCCTCCTCTGCCTTCTTTTTCGCACAATTCTTTACTCTCCATAACTGGGATATGCTTGTTAGGATAATGAACGCTGGCTATCTCTTCCATGGCGGGACATATTTTGAAAATCAGAGAGCCATACCTGAGAGCGTCGTGATAGGGGCGCTGTCATTCCTGCTCGGAGGATATGCGGTCTACGGCTTCATCCTGCTTTCTGCGCTTCTTTTCTTCTTTTCTCTGAAGGAATTTTCGAAGAGTTTCAATGTAGACTATCTGCTTCTAATATTGCTGGCTATGAACCCTTTCGTACTGTTCTACGGGATAAAGAACGGATCGGAGATGATGATGCTATCTTTCCTTATACTCTTCATATCATGCCTTAAGACAAGGAATCCTGCGGCAGGCGTGTTTTTTTCCCTTGCGTTCCTGTCGAAATACGACGCATTGTACTTTTTACCGCTGTTTGTATTCATGCTGGACTTCAAGACGCTGCGCGCGCTCAAAAAATTGCTTATCTCGCTCGGCCTGGCTATACTGACTTTGGTACCGTATCTCATTTATAATCTGCTTACGTATAGAAATCTAGTCTTCACGTTCGCCTCTTCCTTCCTCCAGAACGGCTATTCAGTGGCTATCGGCGCCGCTGCCATCGCTAACAAGTACCTATTTTACGGGCCGTATGAACTATTGGTCTTGGTACCGCTGGTCCTGCTGTTTGTGTCAATAAACAGGCAGAAAAGAGCCATGGCGTTCAAGCAGCGCAGGAACATCGCACTTCTCTTATCTGCGTCTGTGATAGGCTCTATAATATATTATTCCGCTAGCGGACTGTACTCTCAGGACCTTGGTTATTTCCGTTTTTTTATGCCAGTGCTGCTCTTACTTGCACTTCTCGCCTCGCTTTTTTTGAGGAAGGAAGACTTGATACCGCTAGCCGCCTTTTCTTTCGTATCCTTCCTGATAGCGGTTATGATGCTGTATTCTTTCATGCCAGCAGCATACTCTGAGCAGCATGACTCTCTAGTCGGGATATCCGCGTTTAAAGGGCTATATGGCACTACTATGTGCACTGTGCAGTCGAATGATTGGGTGTACCTGGACTATTACGGATTAAGCGCTACTTACATAAGGAACAGCAGTTTCTATATGTATCCCATAGTGTCTTTCGGACCGGTGAACACCTCTCTCCCCTTGCTGTCCCGCACTGGAGGGGTATACATATACGGCAGCCATAGCTGCGCTTATACGCCGCCGATAGACTTTCCCAATGGAGTGAACTATGACATAGCTCTCTCAAGACAGAATGACTCTATCGCGTGCTACTGGCTCTTTGACACGCACGTGAGATTCACGCCGGGGCTAGATGCCTGCATCGCATTGAATGATGCTTTTGCCGGTATATAATCATGAACAAAATAATCTTATATAAGTAGATGTTCTTTATAGTAGGTGAAAACGCTGGTAAAAAAGGCAATGAAATATGCTTGAGTATAACACGATATTCGTATACGGGATACTTACCCCCGTGCTCGTATTGATCTTCTTCTGGCTATTCATATACTTCGAAATTTTTGAGGAAGAAAAAAAGGAGAAAAAGCCCAAAACATATCCCCGGCTCGCAGTCATAGTCCCTACTCTATTTGAGGGGAGAGGGCTGGAGAAAACGGTAAAAAGCCTCCTTAGGATGGAATATCCGAGCAAGCGAATGAAGGTGTACATAGGTCTGAACAAAGCGACTGACGAAACTACCAGAAAGACGGCTTATTCGCTGGCCTCATCAAACGTGAAGGTGGTAGACACAGGACTTAATGGGAAGGCAGCCGTGATGAACTACATCATTAAAAATTCCCTCAAAAACGAGGAATTCATACTCACTCTAGATGCCGACTCGATGGCTGACAGAAAGCTCGCAGCCAGGCTTCTGCCGTATTTTAAAGACCCAAAAGTCGGCGTTGTCACACCCTCTGTCGCTGTTTACAGGCCGAAAAAGAAAGTGGAGATGATACAAAAATATGATTATCTTTTTTCCATAGTATTGAGGAAGGCTTTCAGCTATGTCGGCAGTCTGCTCGTCGCGCCAGGTCCAGGCTCGATGTTCCGCAGGTCCGTGATAGAGAAGATAGGATACTTCGACGAGAACAACATCACAGAAGACATGGAGATAGCTATAAGGATGATTCTGAAGGGGTATAAAGTAGAAAACAGTGTGAGAGCTTTCTCCTATACTGTCGTTCCCGCTACTGCATTCGCGCTTCTCAAGCAGAGGATACGCTGGTATTCGGGCTTCTTCTTCAACATGTTTAAATACCGCAGCGTCATTATGGATAGGAAAAAGAACGGATTGATGGATAGGGGGATGCTTTTGCTTATATTCCTGTCTGTGTCATTGACGATGGTGGCTATACCGATTATAGCATACTATATATATACATTTGCGGTACTCTCATATCAGACCTTGTCCAATATCGGCTTTGCGCAGCTTTTACAGCCTATCCCTGTGCTTATACAGGAGTCTGTATTCAGCGTGAACGAGATCACAATCATCTCGCTGGCAGCGCTGGTCTTCGGGCTTTACTCTATGTTCTATTCATTGAAATCTGTGAATAGGAAGATAAATCCGCTTACCGACACTGCCTGGATAGGGGCTTATGTGAGTCTGTTCGCATATTTCCTGGCTTTCACATGGCTTTACGGCTTTTTTAACGCTTCTATAATGAGGAGGAAGATGAAATGGAAAGCAGGAGAGTAAAAGCACGGAATAAGCACATGAAGTTTGTCCTGGCCGCGCTCGCCACAGGGCTTGTGATATCCATATCGTTCATTTTAGGCTATACTTTGGCCACTTTAAAAGTCCCTGCACTTGTGAACAGCCTAAATCAGGACCAACAGGTACTTCAGGCACTATCTCTTACAGCGTCTATAGGCAATGCCAATTCTACGCTTGCATGCTCCATATTACAGGCAGGTATGACATCTCTCAATAACCAGTTGAATATTTTGAACAGTGAGATAGATTCGACAGGTTCTGGATACCCGCTCCCGAGCGGCTATGGCAGTATAGTCGACCAGTTCGCGTTTATACGCACAAACTACTGGCTCCTGTCGCAGAGACTGTATTCCCAATGCGGGCATAAGGACATAAATATCCTGATGTTCTACCCGCAGACAGGTTGCCAGAGTTGCGTTATAGAGGGAGAAGAGCTCAGCTACATAGGACAAGAATCAAATTACACGCTTATAGCGACAGTGCTAAACGCGAATGCTAACGTGAGCTCCGTCGCCGTACTGGACAGATTATACAATGTAACAGTATATCCAACCGTCGTCTTGGTGCTGGACAGATTATACAATGTAACAGTATATCCAACCGTCGTCTTGAACGGGAAGCATGTCTTTGTAGGTTACATGACGACGAACTCCATAATATCTTACATATGCGGATATTATCCAGAATTTGACCTGTGCTCATCCAATTCTAGTGCATGACAACAAATCCTGTAGTTTTACCAAGCCAATATCTATATGGGCTGCCCAGTATCCGTCGTATCCATTTGAACGGTCAGTCACTTTCACTTCGTACTTTACGACGTCACTTTCTCCGCATTTGCTGCATGTGTAAGTCTTGTAAACAGAATGGTCCCTAAAATCCAGCCTATCCCTTATTTTGTATACGTTTTTGCAGCTGCATAACACTGTCGAGTGGAACTCTATCTCTCTTGGCCCTAAAATATGCTTAAGGAGTCCCTTGAACCTTACCTTATCTTCTAAGATATCGACTATGCCCACATATGGTCTTTGTCATCTAGGATTTATATCCTTTTTCCGTTTTGGTCCGGCCAAAGTCGTAAGAATGGAAGAATTCCCCCAGCAATATAGTAGCGTAGGATCCTTTTTCCAGGGAGAATCTAGCCTTCAGGTCGTTTCCCTGTTGCCTTTCAAACTCCAGCCCTTCGGGGACGAAGAAAGCCTGCCTCCTGAAGCTTTTCAGGCTCACTTCCGGCATCTCCTTTATCTTCATAGAGGCTACATCTATTTTTTCCTCCTCTATTATGCCCGCTATTATCTTAGTGATTTCCCCACCGTCATCCTTAAAATCATAGCCTACAGTAGGCACCTCCTTTGTGTCTACCTGATTTTTTACTATTTCGCTCAGAGTCCTATTGAAAAGATAATATTGATATGACTGCAATATCAGGAGCCTTAAGTATTTGGGTATGACGGTGG
>JAMCRN010000026.1 GCA_023380585.1 Candidatus Parvarchaeota archaeon
TACCTGCTTCTTCTTCTACTATAATATACATAGGTTACGCCCCAGTCTCAACGAATTTGTTAAATAGTGTCAATGATGGGGAAGCCCCGCAATTGTCTCCAGTATATGGAGAGTACGATGACGGAGCGAACGTCTTTAACGATTATTTCAATGCGTTGTACCCGTCCAGCGATTTCTTTGTCCAAAGTGGTTACTCCATGTCCCAAGTTGTAACATCATGTGCTTCAAGCACTAACTGTTATTCTAATAAAGTATACTATATAAAATCAACCGGGACCGGAGCTCGCGCCTTTGACGTCGCTTATAGCAAGCCGATACCCGATCAAGCTGCGATAATTTTAGGTTCTAACATCGACACTTCTATATCCACTGAAGGGATAGTTTCTTTAGGCGCAGCCTCTATGTCAACATCAACACCGGGCATAGACTACGCTACCACAAATGGAACCTCATTATCAATAACATATTTGCAAAACGGTGGATTTAGTAGCTCATCTGCGGCAAATTCACCAGGTCCGAATTTTGATGGGATAGAATTAGAATACGTGCCGGGTGCTTCAGATGTTACGGCGCAGCTTGTAAACAAGACCGCAACATTAAGCTATACAAATGTAATCCCTTCATCCTATAGTGCCGGTTTGTATATGGGGATAGCGACCGCGACCTTAAACGTACAAGAATTAGATTACACAAGCTGGATGGCCGCAGCGGCCTATCCCCCGAATGGAGTAATGCCATCAGTCACATTTATGAGTATAGCTCCCCCAACAAGTATGACTATTTCGACATCTACCGGAACGTACAGCGCTAACACATCGTCCGAGACAGATAATGGCGTTGATTACCTATTTTCTAATCCATCGGTAACTGCTGGCTCGTCCTTTTCTTTCAACTATTGGAAACCAAAATCTGTCATAAATTATGCGAATTTGACTATAACGAACTCACAGACTTCAGCGACTCCGGCGCCATTCCAACAGCTCGTGAATATTCCCAACTCCGTTTATAATACTTATGCAAATTCGGAACTCAACAACACCGTTTTTTTTAACATTTCTACTGGAGGGGTAATCCCTTCCTGGCTGGAGAGTTACGCATATTCGACAAATGCCATGTTCTGGCTGAGGTTTGATAGCGGTATACCAGCGTCAACCTCGATCAAGAGCGTAGGTGTAGGTTTTGCGAAAGCATCGACTAATCTTTTGAATAATTCTAGTGATGGGGAGGCCCCGCAGCTGTCATCAGCTTACGGGAAGTACGACGACGGGGCGGACGTGTTTAACTTCTATGATAATTTTGCTGGGACGAGTTTAGGCGATGAATGGCAGATATTCAACCAGGGCAACGGCACATACTCTGTTAATAATGGTTTAACACTCTCAGAGAAAGCATTTAAGACCCAGATCGACGTGGTCACAATAGCGTCATTTTCTTCTGGAATTTTTGAGGGAAGAATAACTTCACAAAATTATGGCAGTTATCGTGGCACCGGGATGGCATTCGACACCGTGCTGCCTACTGATTCAGGAGGACAGCAGGACGGATATTTCTTTATGGCGTCTGATAACGGACGGACTGGCGATGCTGATATATATTCCGTAGTCTCCGGTGCACAGACATCTGTTGGCTCCGCTTCGGTGAATCCTCCCTCCACACCGTATCTAATGACGGTAGAGTGGCCAAACACCGGAAATGAAGCATGGCTAAATAATTATAATACGTATATAACGTCTACAAACACTGCCGTCTCTAAAGGCCCTTCTTATTTGGATCTTTATGCCGGTTCAGATGGAAGTAATATAGGGACAATATCATTTTCATATGTCAGAGTAAGAGCCTATCCCCCGAATGGGGCCATGCCTTCCGTATCTTTCAGCAGTGTAGGTTGACTTTGGTGATCAATAGAGCAAAGTTTTATTATCAGGCAACACAGGAGTGGATTTTATCGTCTTTTTATATTATATGCGTCGCTGACAGAACCAGTCCTCCGACAGAGGAGAACACAAGAGTCACTATGACTGCTACTAATATATAAAGCACTATCGATATCAGCAGCGTCGAAGCTATGTTTTCCCTCAAAAGGACCTTATCCCCCGGTCTCGATATCCCCGATATAGCGTATCCTATTATTACGCTTAGGGTTATCAAATATATCCCTATTATTACTTGAAAGTCATACAGAGGGATCTCCCCACCACTCAGGTTAAACAGACTGAATGCGAACGGAAGCACAGAAGAGACTCCTCCGGATGCCGATGTACCACTGTTTATACCGCTCTGGATAGCGCTTATGCTACCAGAAAGCGACCTTAATACGGTGCCTATCAGCGTTGTTAGCCCTACCACTATCCCTGCCATTACTGGGCTCAACAGCCCGACTTCTACCCTCATTCCAGAAGTAACTTCTTCTAACAGAGACCTCACCTCTTCTTCTATTCTCTTTAGGTTCGCTAGATGCTTCGAGACATAAAGAGTGGCGGAAGCAGAGTTCTCCACGCTTTTTCTTGCCGATTCTATAAACACTTTTGTTGAAGCGATTATCATGGGAGATGGGAAGAACCTTGTTGAACCTGTGAGCTTGTCGAAAAAGGCCTCTTTGAGAGACATACCAAGTTTTCTCATATTGTTCACAGTGACATTGAAAAAATCGGCTATTGGAGTCTTCTTCATGTTGTCGCTTACCTTTATGATAGCGGCTTCGGGAGGGTAACCCTGCGAAAGGAATGAACCCATCTGAAACAAAGCAGCTCCGAATGAGTCCTCCGCACTCATAAGTTCCTCCTGTGTATCCTTTAGCTGTATTACGGATAATTTTGAATATACGTATATGCTTAGTCCGATGCTCGCTGTTACGAATAATGATACGTATATTTGGTCAGGACCGAAAACCCCCAAAAATGGGGACAAATAAACCACAGGTATAAGTAGCAGGATGAAGACTGCTGCCGCAGGTATCAATGCGTTCATGGCAATTTTCTTTTTTCCGATTTTTAAGAAAAAGCTGCCGACTTTCGGTAAGTTTGGTATCCCACTTAAGTCTGGCGCGGCGAAACCCGCTGGCCGAGTGGTGAGCTTGTTTCTTATCAAGAAATATATCATCAATGGGAGCGCAATGTCATACATCAGGGCGAGCAGAATTCCAAAGTCAGGTACGGCTACGAAAGCCATAAGCATCGGAGCAAGTACAAGCCCTAATACTGGGAGGACCATACCTAGCATGTATACTGTATTGAGTGGCTCTTTAAGAGAAGAAGCATAAACAGTCATAGACTCGAATGTTCCACTCAATATCCGCTGCGAAGCTTCATCTAGAAGCGCCTGCCTAGTCTCTTCACTTTCCTGAGTAGTAGAGCTTTCTATGAGAAATATTGCATCAGTAAAAGCCGGGCTGCTTTTAGCCCATCGCATTGAATATTCATCAAGAGCCTCTTTTATGTTTGTGTACTTCCTTGCTGCAGTGTCCCACACTAGTTTCTTTAAGTCCAAAGCCATATAACTGTTTAGGTTGTCGGAAGCGAACTGTACAGCCTGCTCTAGGTTAGGACTCTGTCGCATGAATATCACTAGATATAATACAAAAGTCACAAGGTCGCCGGAAGTCTTACTCAATCTTGCGTTCATCTGCTGCTTCGGGAACTGTCTTATCTCTACAAACGCACCTATTCCAAGGAATATTAGGATTATCCCAATCAATGGCTGTCCTATGATGATTATTGATATCCCGATGATAATCCCCAACAAAAGCGCGAATATCCCAAAGCCGTATAACTCTTTAACTGAAAAATCATATCCTAAGAGATAGAGCAGAGTGTTCGCTTTTTTCTCCTCGTCTGGATTTACTTTAAACTTTATGACTCTACCTACAGTACTCGCGCCGAAATTTATTATCTTAGACAACGAAGAGGGATTCTTTTCCTTGAATATCTTATACTCTAACGATCTAAGTTCGTTTCTGGCGTCCTGGTCCTTCTCAAGTATCTCTTTCGGGATTATCTCCCTCTGCTGAGAGTATAAATCTACGATTGGCTTTAATGGAGGAGATGTTATCTCTTTTCCTTCAGCCATAGCTCAAAAGCCCTCGTTATGTTACTGCTTTCTGCGACACCATACTCTGTCTTTAATTTGTTGACTATGTCATAATACTGGTCTATAGCGGACGATACAAACTTGGCTTCCAAGAGCGAAGGGTCCCTAATCTTGTTTGAATGCTTGACCAGCATGCCAAGGAAATCCGCCCTTCCCTGTATGTTGTCAAGAACCGCATCCCAATTGCCGGCCCAGGTTTCTACGTTTGAAGCTATCTCCTTGACCACATAACTGTTGCCTTCTAACAGGTCAGGAGTAGGCCTCAACTCGTCCTTATTTATATCATATTTCACCAGATCAACAAAACCGTTCTCATAGAAAGGATCCTGCTCCCAGTCCTTTCTTACTTCGGTTATATTCAACAGCCGCCTCTTTTCAGACAACCTGTCGATCGTCTTTATCTTGTTCACCGAGACTATCAGGTCCGTGGCTTTGAAACTGGTGCGCGGGACTCCCAAGTCATTTACCACTCTGTCGAATACTCCGTAAGGGTTCTCTCCGTGTATGGTCCCCATAACTACGTTCGAGAGTGCTCCTACTCGCATCGCTTCATACAGCGCCTTTGCTTCAGTGCTCCTTACCTCCCCGACTATAAGAGAGCTGTCTCCGAGCCTTAATGTCGTCCTTATGCCTTCTTCCGCTGTCATCTCTGCCTTTTCCCCAGTGATTGCACTCTGTACCTTGAGCGGTAGGATGTCATACCCGAGGTCTATAAAAGAGCTGTAAGGTATCTCCATCGTGTCTTCGACAGTTATTATCCTATATTTCTTCATCAACAGTAGCATCAAAGCCGAGAGCACAGACGTTTTTCCTGCGCCCCTAGTACCACTTATTAGTATCGTCCTTGCACCTTCCACGCAGAACCAAAGAAGTCCAGCAGCAAAAGGTGACATCATCTTGTTGTTTATGAAGAGAGGTATCGTCCATGGACTTTCCCTGTGTCTTCTGAATGCGATGCTTATCCCTTCTGGAGAAAGTGGCCTCTGCACTATCGATACTCTTGCATTTATGTTTTCAGTTATCAATTCTGTGTCCAGCACTGGATGACCTTCATCTAGCGGCCTGCCAGACATTAGACGGAACCTGGAAGCCCATGCTTCCGCTTCCTTAGCGTTAGGTATTATATTGGTCGAGCACTCCCCGTACTTAGAGTGTTTGACAAAGATAGGAGATTTGCTTATAGGAGAATTTATATATACATCTTCCACTTTGTCATCTGTAAGTATTATTTCGCTCATCCCAAAACCAACAGTCAGCCTTACAAGTATATCGGAAAGTTTGTATATGGATTTGAAGTCAAGATTGTAATTATTCTTGCGATTCATCTCATCTATCATGTCTCTACCTATGTTTCTAAATACGCTTCTCATTCGGATGGCATCTGTGAATTCTGCCTCCTGCGGTCTATAGTCTATAAGGCTGTTCCTGACCTGATCGAGTATGTTGTACTCGTCAACATTTAGTAGCAGCTCCGGCGGTGCCATATGGTAGAGATACTGTGACACTCCAGGTATTTTGTATATGGTTACTTGTGTCTGGTTGGCAGGACCTATCGTATAACTCTCGACTTCCACCGCAGTGATTGGCGGCTCCAGCATTATCCTTGTGTATGTGAAGTTTGGCCTTATTAGCGGTTTCAATAGGGCTTTGTAGGGGGTACGATCTCCTATTTTATAGCCTAGTATGAAGTCTGTGCTTTTTTTAATAAAATCCGTCTTTCCTACCCTTTCCACTAGATCGATAAATTTTCCGAGTAGCCTTTCTGCTTCAGGGGATTCGTCATACTTTGTCTTTACTCTCATCTCCCGCAGAGCCCTCACACCGAAGACATAGGCGCCTATAGGATCCCTTTTAAATCGCTGGAATAACAGGTAATTGAAGACCGAGACCTCATTCGGGAATTTTTTCTGGACTATCTCATCGAAAGTGTTTCCCACATCAGACTCTAACGCGGATTTGTATGAGTCGGCCAAATCATTGAAAAGGTCCGCTTCTTCCTTTACATATATATAGTTCCTGTCACTGACGATTACTAGCGAAGTCACGTGCCCAGCTTCTATTATTGCATCGGTTATCTTCTCGAATATGTCTTCATTGTCTTCCGGATTAGGATAAAGGACGCTAAAAGGCACTTTATAGGTAAGAGTTATCTCCCCCTCTTCCCTGGAGATGGTGTAATCTTTTCTCTTTATCTCCATATATCAATGGATAGTCCTATAGGCTTTTATATCTTAATCCTCTTTTTTTGTCTTCTTTTTCTTTTTATAGATTCGAATATGGTCAGTCCAGCAAGGCCTAAAGTCACTATCCCTAAGATTAGGTAGATCTGGTATAAGAGCGGGGATATCTGTATGTTCTGGGAGCTTCCGTTCTCATTCTTATAGCTGTATTTAGACCCATAGGCATACACTGTCAGATTATAGTCTTTTTGGGGGATATTCTGGAATGAGGTCTTACCGAGGAAATTAGTGGAATTATGCACAGAATGGTTACCGATATTAAGTATTACAGAGGCTCCCACTATAGGTATTCCAAGAAATGTCGACACTGTTATAACAGCGTTATAAACAGGGAGTATTATGGTCTTTGAAATGTTGCTCTGGTCTAATTCTGTGGGTTTTGGGAGGAGATCAAAGCCGTTGAACACCACATCGTTCACCTTGAAACTGCTATTAAGCGGTACCCACACACTATCATTGAATAAGTATGTAAGTCCGTCATAAGACACTGATACGTTTTCCGGTATTACGGTATACCCTTGGTCGTTTGAAAATCTCAGTGACGCTCTTTTCTCTTGTATGAAATAAACATAAATCAGATTTGGTGCCCTAAAGCTCATATTTTCAAGCCCGTATCTGAATCCAGAGTAATATTCCGGATTTGCTGACACGTTCACCAGGCTATCATGTATAGCTGCGACTTTTCCGCCGTTCGATACAGTTCCAATGTAAACCGCAGTCAGGTTGGATAATGGTTCGAAGCCGATGAAAGAGACGTTTACTTTCCCACCAGGGGGACTATCCTTTAAAAAAACATAAGATAGAGGAGTAAGCCTCCATACAAAGCTCACATTCAGAGGCGAGTCGACTGCAAATGACCCGAAATTTTGAAATATTGTCGGACCGTCATCTACTCTAAACCCGACGAGGGTATAAGTGACATTGGAAGTATTGTAGTATTTCTGAGAGGATACATTAAGAGTTAGACCATGGTCGACGAATTCTGTCGTATTAACCGTACCATTTTCAAAGAAGAACTCCACCCTATCCTGCAAAAGATAATTCAAACCCACGCTTCCGGATGCGGAGACAAAAAATGATATATTTGGAGAGTTTGACGATTCTAAACCGGAATAGTTTTTAAAGATGTAACGCCTTCCATTTATATCATCGGATGAGTAAGCCTTTACTGACACTTTTTCCCCGAAGCTGAAATTTAGAGATACACTGTTGCTGTAATTTACCCCATTTATCTGGAATGTTATTCCGCTTAAAGGAACAATAAAATTAATTTTATAATTCGTCTTGGACAGTGCCTGGATCAGGCTATAAGCTTTGGGGGATCCAAGCCCTGTAACCATATTATAAGTACCGTCTGCACAGTAGTAGTCGTTGCATCCACTCGTTATATTGTTGAAAGTAAGGTTTCCGTCGGCGTAATAGACCATATATAGACTTCTGTCTATGAACGCCAGGTCTCCCGCCGTCTTCTGGTTGATAAGTGCGTCCAAAGCCGACCAACTCGGAGCCGCAACACTAGTACCGAAATATCCTCCCCACGATGAGTTTATATAAGCGCATAGCGCAGTCCCTGCGTTGAAAGCTACATCTGGTACCATCCTGGCAGTGCTTATGTTCGGCTGGAAGGGAAGCTTACCGAAGAAAATGCTCTCTCCTCCTCCGCTACCGTTCCAAGCAGTTTCGGATTGGTAAGAGCCTCCGCTACTGACTGATAGTACTGTGCCTCCGACCGAAACCACATTAGGGCTGGAAGCAGGGTAGTTTACATTCAGAGTGCCCTGCCCGTTGTATGCTCCGGAGTCTCCACTGGCCGCGAATATGTTTATCCCTTTGTTTTCTGCAGAAGACAATATCTGGTTTACCTGTTGTATTCCTGCATTATTATATTCCAATTCTGTCGCCCCCCAGCTAATTGATATTGTCTGTACAGGTAGATTGTTTACTGTGAAATTTATAGCATTGAAAAGCCATGAAGAATTAGGTGCGATCACGAGATATATCTTGGCGCCGGGCGCAAGCGAGTGGAAAGTTTCTACGTCTAAAGCGCTTTCCGTTGCCCATTTTTGCGTGTAATGTCTAGGCAGTCCGAAAGGATATTCTACCAGAAGATTAGATCCGTTCACGAGCGGTGACAATGAATATTGCGAATCGAATACGTTAAGGTCGGAAATTAGGGATGGGTCTCCTCTCGCTACGATTATGGCGACGCTCGAGCCGTTTCCATATATTCCTTGTTTAAAAAGGGTATTGAAACCATAAGCATCCTGTATCTGTGAAGGGGTCAAGAATTGGCATACTGATCCCTGAAAAGGTTCAGATTTGAAATTAAGCATAATGCCATGAGCGACGTTGAAATCAAGCATCAAAAACAATGTAATGAGCACTATGGTTAGCAGCAATCTCATTTCTCTTTTATGATGTGGAAGCTTAAATTATTAATCCTCGATGACGGTAGTGCAGTTTTTTATATAGCATACGGTATTTTATTATACATACGGCTGCGAAACTATCTTATGGTATGCCTCTATAGCTCAATGGTAGAGCGCTTGACTTGTAATCAAGCGACGAGGGTTCAATTCCCTCTAGAGGCTTAAAATGGAAGTGTTTTACGCTACAGGCAACGCGAAAAAGTTCTCTGAGGCAAGAGAGGAGATACCTTCTTTGCGCAGACTTGACATAGATTTGGAAGAGATACAGTCAGATAATCCAGATAAGATAGTTGAGCAAAAAGCTAAAAAGGCGATGGAATCGTCTAATGTAGCGGCATTGATAGTGGATGACGTGGCAGTATATTTAGAATGCTTTGATTATAAGTTGCCTGGGCCGCTTGTAAAATGGTTTTTGAAAGCTATTGGTTCGGCTGGTATATATGAAACAGCCCGGAGATTTGGGAGATACAAAGCAATAGCCGAATGCACTTTGTATTATATAGATAAGTACGGGAACTCCAGCTTCTTCAAAGGCAGTGTAAAAGGGACTATCGTCGAAAGCCTTGCGGATTCCGGAGACAGCTGGGACAGCATCTTCATGCTTGAAGGCAGCGATATCACATTTGCTGATATGAGCATTCCTGAGAAGAATAAAAAGAGTCATAGAGGCATTGCCCTGAGAAAGCTTCGCTCATATCTTGACGGCATCGAGAAGAGGCAGCTCCATTCATCATGATGCCTGTTCTATCTTAGTTTTTATCTGGTCTATTACGTTCTGAACGTTCTGCTGTCCACCAAGCGACGCGAGGGCTGTAGCCGACAGACCTGCAAGGCCACCTGCCATACCTCCAAGTCCCTGCATGAACTGCATAGGCAGGACTATCTTCGAAGAGCTCGAATCCCCTATCTGCTTTAGCGCCTGGAGATATAAGTACATTATAGATCTGTCATCAAGAGCTTTAGCTCCCTCGCCTATCGCCTCCATGACTATTTTCTGGGCATCAGCCTTGAACATCTGTGCCTGTAGAAGGTTTGCTGCTATTTCAGGCTGCTGCATCGCTTTGATAACCTCATCCGAAGGAGCTATCGACCTTATCTGTACAGTCGGCACATCTATCCCCCATTTCCATGTGAGATGCCTAATTGTATCAGCAAGAACGTCATTAAGCTGATCTAGATTTCCAAAGAGCTGTCTCATAGAAAATGAAGCTATAGCATTCCTCACGGCAGACTGGACTAGATTAATCAATCCTTGTCCATAATTGTCTATCTGCATCGTAGCTTTCTCAGGGTCGGTTATCCTGTAATAAATAGTACCTTCTATAGATAGCTTAAGGTCATCTTTTGTAAACACATCCTTTGAGGTTATATCCATCATCTTCACGCGTACGTCGACTCTCTGGTACTCTTCTTCAAAGAAAGGTATGACTACTGCCCACCCAGGCCCTGCGATTCTGGCGAATTTCCCAAGCCTGAATATTATGCCTCGTTCAAACTGAGTGTACTTCTTCACAGATGTCACAAAAAATACGGCGAATATTACAACGAACAAAGCCGTAAGAAAGACATAGAAGAAAGCAGGTATAACTATCCCTATTAGGAACAGGACTATTATGACCACCAAACCCGCTATGAACGCCCACAAGTCAGCCGGACTCATAATAGATAATGATTGGAGTTTCAATATATAAGTTTGTATTACTACTATAGACTCGAAATAAAGTTTAAATCTAAGGAATTTCAGTAAAGTAATGTAGAAGGAAAACAATAATATGATAGTTTTTAGCACTGCCGTAGCCGGCTCAGATCGCATAAAATTAGAGGAAACTGCAGCCAGGATAGCGTCAAAAAACGGCAAGAAACTGAAGATACTCAATTTTATAGACGAGATGATTGCGAGTGCGAGGGAACTCAACAAAAGCATAAATCCCGCAAACCTCCCGAACCTCGACATAAAGACCCTTGAAATACTAAAGACCAGCGCTTTTCACAAGATAATCGACAAGACGAAAGAAGAGAAAGGCATAGACTACATAATAGACGGCCATGTGTCTTTTTGGTGGAAGGGAGGACCAATAAACCTTCTCAACCTGAACGATTTCAAAGAGTTAGATCCTGACTTCTTCATATCGATAGCAGTGACTCCATATGAAGTTATGAAAAATCTGAAGCGGAAAAAAGAATGGACAGATAAAGAGATAGACGAGTACGAGATAGCAGTATGGTCAGAACTGGAGATATACACGGCTGATCTTATAAGCGACGCAATGGGTAAGAAAAATTACCTCATAGGTTCCAAAGATGATCCATCCGTTCTATACGACTTAGTATACTCCCAATGGAAACCAAAGATATATATGAGCTATACTATGGCCAACAGGAAGGAAGGTTATGCTAGACTAAACTCCTTCATAAAGAAACTGAGAAAACATGCGATAGTCTTTGATCCAAAGGCAGTGGATATAAATTCTTACAATCAGGAGAGGGATTGGAGGATAAAGCGACTTGTGTTCAACCAGACAGTTAGGAGAGACTATCATCTCATAGACCAGTCTGATATAGTCGTAGTACATCTCTCTGAGTTGGTATATTCTAGTGGCGTGGATAGCGAGAGGATGCATGCCCATACTACAGGCAAGACAGTCCTCCTGTACTTTCCTTTCGAAACTTACAGCCCGTTCACGCCTTACTTTGTAGATAAGATGTACAAGCAAGAAGAAGAGATAATATCAGAAGTCGCCAAACTTTCCAGGAAAAGGAGATAGGGCAATTTTATACCACCAGGAGGTCTGTCGTTATCCTCTTTACTGTTTTGGAATATTTCATGATCCCCTTCTTTTTTATGTCGTCAGAGCTTCCTATGTAAGGGTTGAATTTTGGAAACACTACAGCGTACTTTAACTTTCCCTGTGGATAGAGTCCTTTTGGCATTCTAACGTCCATAAGCAGCCAGCAGTCCTGTTTGTAATAAACAGAATTCGAATCCTTAAGCGTCACCGCAGGATGCATATGCCCAAGGCAGACTGTAGTACTTTCAGAAACAAGCTTTTTTGAGGGCATCGCATGCCCGTGCATAAAGCCTATGTCTTTGTATATAAATTCATCAACAAGCTGGACGTTGCCCAGTCTAGATGTGATTTTTGATAGGCCCCCATCATGATTTCCTTTGGTTATTATTACCTCTTCGAATTTAGCAGACAAAGAATTAATAACCCTGAATATCATTCCGCCTTCGAGCGGAAGAATTTGGGTGAAACTTCCTCGGATGTCCCCAAGTATTATCAACTTTCTTTTTTCTATATGAAGTATTTTATCAAGCGTTTCTTGTGTTTTATCCCATATGACATAGCCATCATTAAGGAGCTCTTTTTCGAAGCCGATGTGCAAATCGCTTATCACCGCGTATTCGTCTAAGAAAGCTATCGGTTCTCCCTTCTTCAATCTTAATGGTATATCCTCGAGATCCACTTGTTTTATATGCTTATAAAAAGGTTAAATACTTAATCATATCCCGGCGAACATGACTCCGGCAAATATTGCTATCATAAGCAAGACAAGTATCACCTCTTTCATCCTAATTCTTATATTTTGCCCTTCATTCTGGCTGCTATGTATATCTGACAAATCCATCTTCATGAGTATGTTCGCATAGTAAAAAGTCGAGAAAAGCAATATCGCGAACAAGGCTATTACAAGCGACACATAGCCGTGTGCGAGCAGCGCCGAGAATATGAGAAGTTTTCCGAAAAATCCTATAGTAGGCGGCAGCCCAAAAAGAGAAAGTACACCTATGAACATTGCAGCAGTCGCTATCTTCGATATGCGTGGCATTCTATTTGCGTCTTTCAAATATATTATTTTCTTGTCCTCAAAAAT
This sequence comes from Candidatus Parvarchaeota archaeon, assembly GCA_023380585.1. Classification (GTDB taxonomy): domain Archaea; phylum Nanobdellota; class Nanobdellia; order Parvarchaeales; family Parvarchaeaceae; genus Parvarchaeum. The sequence continues at coordinate 12,632 of JAMCRN010000026.1, forward strand.
CTTGTAGGCCAGGAAGACCAATGCATCGGCAACAGCGAAAGAAAATATATAGAATATAGAGGCGGAGACCCCATTACGATTCAGAAGCGCAAGGCCTATGAAGGCGAATCCTGCCTGTGCTATACTAGAATAAGCCAGTAATCTTTTTATCCTGTCCTGGACCGAGGCCAGGAACGTCGCGAAGAATATCGTCGCTATCGCAAGGCCGAAGAATACTATACTCACGAAAGAGGATGATACCTGGAACCCGAAGAAAAATACTCTAATCAGCGCCAGCAAACCCGCTGTTTTAGACACAGAAACAAGAAATGCTGTGACCGCACTGTTTGAGGACTCATAGACGTCCGGCGCCCACATATGGAACGGCACTATTGTTGCCTTGAATGCCAGACCAGCTATGACTATCCCGACTCCGAGTATAAATGGGAGATAATCAACATTTGATACCTTCCCGAAAGAGAGGGTCCCTGCCCCAGCATATATCAGCGATATACCGAATATCAGGATTATCACAGATATGAAGCTTATAGCTACGTATTTCATCGTGGCTTCCATTCTGCCTAGAGTCTTCTGGAAGAAGACGAGGCTGTAGGATGCTATAGATATCATCTCTATCGCAATCAGGAGCGAAATGAAGTTGCTGGAGATTATCACAAGGGTGGCTCCAAGAACAGCAAAAAGATACAAAACGTCTATATACGTGCTGTGTTCGGGGGTGTCTATCAGAAGATAAGCATATACTGCGACTGAAATGAACAGCACGAATCCATTCACAAAGTAGGAGTATTGTACTGAGGAGAAAAACTCCACGTTCATGTTTCCGAAAACAAGCTCAGTAATAAAAGACAGGATCAATATGCCAAAAGTGACATAGTGTATGATATTGTTCGTCTGTCTTTTAAGACCGATTCTCAGCAAGTCGAGTAATATTACCCCAAGGACCCCAGCAAACAACACATATTCGGCATTTATCATAACGTCACACTAAACGAATTCAAAAGTATACCCGGCACGATTCCCAGTACCAGAATGAACATCGAAAAAAACGACAGTTGCAGTATGTCGTATACAGATATGTCCCTTACTTTCTGAAGTTCTTTCTTCAGAGAAGTAAAAAGTATCCTCTTTATAGCGCTTATATAATAATTTGTAGCTATAAGTACTCCCGCTAGGGAAAACAGCACAAAAGCGTATGTCATGTATCCTCCTATAAAGACTAGAGCCTCTCCTATGAAATTAGACATCCCAGGCACGCCTATTGTTGCGAGCATCGCAAACATGAGAAAGAAGGCGTAAAAAGGCATGTTCTTGGCAAGTCCTCCAAGTTTGTCAATGTCCCTTGTGCCAGTCTTTTCCTTCAGTATACCGGCCAGGACGAACAGCATGCTGACTATGAATCCATGGCTGACCATGAGGAAGACCGCGCCTGATTCCCCATATCCATTTATTGAGAATATTCCTATGAAAACCAATGCCATGTAGAATATGCTCGAATAGGCCACAAGCCGCTTGAAGTCCTTCTGTGCAGAAGCCACAAGGGACACGTAAAGCAGGGTAAATACGCCGAGTATCAACGCCGGGACCTGTATAATAGATGCGACGTTTGGCAGCAACTCTAATCCAAAAAGGAGCAGTACATATCCTCCCATCTTAAGAAGCAACCCCGCAAGTATTACACTGCCGGTTGTAGGAGCACTGGTATGCGCATCAGGTAGCCATGAATGCAACGGAAAAATAGGCATCTTTATGAGAGCAGTCATAAGAACCAGGCCGAATATAGTGTAAGATACCCATGCAGGTACGCTGCCTATCATCGTTCTTATCACAAACAGGTTGAAAGACCCTGTGTACAAGAACATAAGTATAAATCCTGCCAGCAGTGTAAAGCTCCCGAACTGCGTAAAGACTAGGAACTTTATACTGGCTTTGTGCCTTGTCTCCTCTTCGCCCCAGAAAGCTATCATAAAGAAGACTGATATAAGCGTAACTTCCCAAACCACAAACAGTGAGATAAGATTAGTCGATACAAAAAGCAGTATCAGTGACATGTAAATCAACAAGAATAACACATAGAAGAGAGTCGCATTTTGCTTTATCTCTTTAAAGGCAGAATTTAGGCCTATTGCCGGAACTATCACTGCAAGCAACATGAACGGGATGCTTATAGAATTCAGACCTAGCGAGAAGGAGAAGTCTATAGAACTCACCAGACTTATTGAAAAGCCAGAGAACCCAGTTATCAACCCTACCAGGAAAGTGGCTACAGTTGCTGCTACAGCAGAGAGCACTATCTTTCGCTCATCCAGCCTGGGTTTTATTAGGGAGTTTATGTACAGCCAGATTATCCCTATCGCAGGGATTACCAGGAACAGGAACAGGCTTATACTCATACCAACACCGCCGCTATCGATATCAGTGCAAGAAGGCCTATGAATATCGCTATCATATATGTATGCGCATCTCCATTCTGTATCTTCTTAGAGGATGATGAAAGGAAAATGGATCCTGAGGCCAAAGCAGAGTAAAAGGATGAAAGGCCATCGTCGAACCTGGCCGCGGCGACGCCTAGTCTTACGAATGCTCTTCCTATCGAATACACTAATCTGTCATACTTGTACCGATTAAACCTGTCTGCTGCGTTTCTCATTGCGTATCTCAACCCGGCCATTTCAGACTTGTAGAAAAAAGCATATCCGAAATAGACACCTACGAATGCAGATACTACGTCTATGAATACGAAAACGTTGAAGGAATAGTGTATGTTTATTATGCTACTGAATGTAAAGAGAAGGGATCCTCCTATTATCGATATAATAGAAAGTATGTAGATAGAAAAATAGGCAGGAAAGCTCTTCCGGAGATTTTTTTGGGATCTTCTGCTGAACATTACGAAGAATGCTCTGAATGAATATAAAGCGGTGAAGAAAGAAATTGCGATGAAAATCGTCTCCTCTAACATACTAAAACCGTACGAAAAAGCTGCGTGAGCAAAGAAGCTCATGAACGGCGGAAGTCCAGCAAGCGAGGCGAAACCTATCACAGCAGGTATCTCCAGCCATGTACCTCCAAGTTTTTTATTTTTAAGGTCATATATATCATATGTCTCAAAGAAGATCGCCATAGCTCCCGCTACGAGAAAAAGCAGTGACTTGAATATCGCATGTGTAAATAGGTAAAATATCGCCCCTCCTATATTAGCAGTACCTATCGCCATGAACATAAAGGACAGGCTTTCTATCGTCGAATAAGCTATTATGCGTTTTATGTGGGTTTCATAAATCCCGAGAAGTATCGCTATCAGGGCCGATATCAAGGCTAATGTGACTATAACTGACCCTATGTTAGCCGCTCCTATCAACGGATAGAGTCTTACTAGTAGATACGCGCCGGCTGCTACCATCGTAGCCGAATGCAGTAATGCGCTTACCGGTGTCGGGCCTTCCATAGCGTCTGGTAACCAGGTGTAAAACGGAAACTGCGCGGATTTTGACAGTCCAGCTATAAGTATCAGTGATGCAGATATAAAGACTAGGTAGCTGGGCAAAACGCTTGTTGATGATAGTATGGAATTTATGGAGAAAGTCCCGAAAACCGAAAATAGTATTATTATAGCCGCCAAGAAAGCCATGTCCCCTATCCTAGTGATTATCAGTGCTTTGTTCCCGGCCGCAGCAGCGCTTTCTTTCTTGTACCAGAAACCTATCAGTAAATAAGAGGATACCCCCACGAGTTCCCAAAACACATAGAATAGCAGAAGGCTTCCAGAGATGACAAGCCCAAGCATTGACATTATGAAAATGGACATCTCCACATAGTATCTCTTCTGCGGCTCTTTGTCCATGTAAAACACTGAGAATATAAGTATCACCAGAGACACGAAAGACACAAGGACAGCCGCACTCAAGGTAAGGTTGTTGCCAGTCAGAGAGACGCTTATTCTGCCGAAACTGAATTGCATCCAGACGTAGCTCTGGGTTATTGACCTGCCGAATATGGTTGCAAGGAAATAAAGCGAAAATCCAAGGGACGCAGCAGCGCCTGCTATAGCTATAAGATAGCTCTTTATGAGCTTTTCTCCCAGCATCGCTATAGTCGCCGCGGCGATCAGCATTGGAAGTATTATGAAGACCAGCATACTCATCCTTTTGTCCTCCTTAAGTTCGAAAAGGAAACAGAACCTGTCTTCTTGGATAGTACGAGAAGCATGCCTATCACAACAACTGTCTCTATCACAGCTATTACCAGCACGAGCAGAGCATAACTAGAGCCTTTCAGCGAATCAAAGTAGCTTGAGGCGGAGACAAAGTTTATAAGAGAAGCGTTCAGTATTATCTCGGCCGAGACAAGAAAAGTTATCCCATCTCTGTGTGTGATTATCGCATATAATGCTATTGAAAAGAGTATCAGGCTAAGCCATATAACATAATAATACGGTATCATAGTGCGTCCTCCTTATTTATTAAATATAGCGTGGAAATCAAGGTAGACACAGCAGTGATCGCCAGGACGGCTATCAGAATGGAATAGTTCTGGAACAGAAATATACCGAAGCCGGAATACGAAACCTGCTGAACCAGCTGGCTTTTCGTGTAGAAAAGCGCTAGATATGCGGCTATAGCCAGAGTCAATATAGGTATTATAGAAAGATATTTTAGGTCACTCCTGTTCAGGCTTTCCTCCGGCATAAGGCTTATCCCTATTGCCAGTAGAAGTACTATCCCGCCATTATATATTATAAGCTCTGCTATCCCCAGAAACACAGCATTAAAGTATATGAACATCCCTGCAACTACTAGCAAGAAAAGGAACAGGAATAGTATCCAATGCACAAGCTTCTTGCTCGATACTGTAAACGCTGCAAAAAATATAAGAAAGCCGGAAAGGATGAAGAATACAGTGTCATATAAGTCCATAATCTATAAAAAGCCTTAATCAATAAAAAGCTTCCGAAGCGCCTTTAAAGGCGCATAAAGGCTAAAAAAAGATATTTATTAACCGCCTCTCATATTAATTATATGTTTGGGTTTGACATAGGGAATTATGAGAAAGAATTCAAGACAGACAAGCTTGAAAGCAGGCACGTTTTCTACGATTTATACATAAAGAGCGACGATCCGCAGTCATTGCGCAACGAGATCTTAGAATCCATTACCGAAATGGACTATAAGACTCTCCTCAATGAGCTTTCAAAATTCGAGGACACCGAACTGGAGGAGACCTTCCGCGGGGGCAATGCAAAACCGATAAGAGCCCTAATAAAGGCCGCCAAAGACAATAAGAAAGGACCGAAATACCCTCTTGTATGGAAGACCGGGCTTATTGTCGGGATAATACTTCTGATAACCTTCCTTGCGTTGTCAAGGAACGCTTTTTACGGCGGATTTTCCTCATTCGGGTACTCCTCATCCTCTTTCCTTCTTTACGCGATGATTGCCTCTTTCATAATAGCATTGATCGGCTGGCTAGTCAAGAAGGTCGTTCCTGTGTTTCTATGGATAAAGATAATAGGTATATATGATCCCACCGAGGAGACTGCAAATGTAAGGATAATACTATCAGGAGAATGTAAGTTCAAGGATAAGGATTCCTACTCGAAGCTTGAAAATGATATGGCAGAACTTTATAGCATCTTGTCAAGGAAATACTCAAATAAGCTCAACAAAAAGCAGATGGCTCGTAACATTAATGATGCGCTTTCTCTTGGCACTAGGTCTGGCCAGAATCTCTCCAATAAGATGAGGGAAGTGGAGAAGGAGTCCGCTGACCTAGAGAGGAATTTTGTCGCAGGGAAGATAAGCGAACAGCAGTATAAAGAGCTTAAAGCAGAATTCAACGCAAAGAAAGCGCAGTTAGAGACATTGTTCGACTTGATGAATGGATGATCAGTCCAGAAACTTCTTTTCCTTGAGTTTTTCAGGTAGATAGTGCTCGGTCATAAAGGAGAGTCCTTTCGCAGTGAAAGCATCCAATTCGACCTTTGCCCCGAGCTTTTCCATCTTATCAAGCTCCTCGCTCCAAGCCTTGCTTTTCTTGAACCACTCATAGTTTTTTATCTGTTTTAGCCGCTCTATATCAACTTCCTTGAATTTTATCAGGTGTCTCCTTAGCTGATACTTGTCTATGTCATCCATAGTGAGTCCCATGAACTTCGCTTCCGGAAGAGCCAGCTTATCAGAAGCATTGGCCAGCGCTATAGATCCGAATTTTATGGTAGAATATATATATACTCCCCATATGTCGCCGTCGGTAAGTATAAATACATCTAGTCCATGTTCCCTACTCAGTCTCTGTAGGAGCCGTCTTATCCCGCGTGTAGCTTGACCTTGGCTCGCTATTATCACGCAGTGAAGGTTTTTCCAGGCCTTGTCCTCGTTAAGACGTGTCCATATCGACATCTTCTCCATGTATATAACGAATTTAGCCTTTACCTCCTTGAACGATATATCCTCGACATTGCTTGGTATAGCCCATCCGCCACTGCCCATCTTAGACCAATCTATCACATCTCCCCTATCCTCTATTATCACTTCTCCTGCTACGGACCCACTTTTGTTCGCGTCTATATGAAGCTGTTCCCTGGTCAGGTCAGTTATAAGTTCCAGATCCTCTATGGCTTTGTTCGTCTCAGTCTGGTCGTCTACAACGTCTATCTTCGTCCCTGGTATCGTACGTCTTATCTGGTAAAATGCAGACCTGAGGCTTGTGTGCTTGTCGCTTTCTACAAGCTCCTTGCTCAGCGCGGCCATCGCGACTGTCTGTATGAATTTCCTGACATGCCCGACGTTCAGAAAATAACGCCTTGAAAGACCGCTCCCGAGAGTGAGTATCCTTTTCTCTTCGCTGTATTTAACATTTGACAGGCCTCTCGTCGGTATGCTGAAATAAGGGTTTTCGCTCTTTTCTATCTCAGAATATACCCCATATCCTAACTTTTTCAGTATGTCTGCTGTCTTTTTCCTCTTTTTTTCTGCGTCCTCTTCCATACAAATCTTACTGTCCTTCCTCTGAATCATGAGCAGACGAGTCTGACTCTATCTTGCTGGAAACCACTTCATTCGAGTTAAGAGTTTCAATGACATGCTGCTCTACTTCTCCCCTTTTCTTATCAAGAAGCGACTGTATCTTTGCTCTTATCTTTTTTTCGTCGATGTCAATAAGTTTTGATAGAGAGAATGCCAGCTCTATGCCATATTTGTCGAATAGGTTTATTCTCTCAGTAAAAAGGCTGCTTCTATGCTTTTTATTAAGAAAACCTGACAAGCTCCTGACAAGCTCTTGAAGTGCAAGTTTTATTTCTTTTGTTATAATGGGGTAATTGGCTATAGCACTCTTACTTTCATTCGTATACGGCACCCAAACAGAGACCATATGTATCACGAATACCATATTTCCTATTGGGACCCTGTTCTCCACCTTTATGCCGTATCTTGAAAAATCTATACTGAGAAAGCTCTGCGTCATCGCGCACGAGGAAGAGTCGTACAAGAGAGGTATCTTATTAGCGAATCTCCACAGAGAGGCCTTCTCAGATGATATATTCCCTCCATAGGCTACTGCAACTTCTATCTGGAACGGCATCCCTCTATACACATCCGGTTTTCTCTGTATCGCCTTTACGAACTCCGGCTTGAATTCTGATTTCAGACTCTTTTCCAGCTCCTCGATGCCTATCGGGGACAGGCAGTCCGTCTGCGGTCGCATAAGATCCATTGATTGTAGAGCCTTTAAGATAGAATTAGCCTGTGCCCTATCGACATCGACAGGCTTCATTTTGCGGTCCAATCCAACTCCATCTATCACGGATTCTGCTACAGCCCTGCTTACTCTTGAAAGCTCCTTTTCAAGGACAGAAGCGAGCGTCCTTTCGGTAGAATTCTTCAATATCCTCATAAATATCCCGATCTCGAGTCCCTGCGGGTGTGGTTTTATTTCCACTGGCTCCTTTGGCAGTGCGCCTGTTACGCGCTTGAATGTAGTCTTTGCTCCTTCAGGATTAGTGTAATGTATCGTAGCCGCTGGGTTCACGATTGCCGTCCTTCTTATATACTCATCTACGCTTTTGTTGCCGCCAGTGTAAAGCCCTTCTAGTTCTAGCTCTATCGCAGTCCCATGCTCATATGGAAAGTCACTCGTTTCCTCTTTGTCTACAACATCAGGTTCGTTCTTGGTGATATTTATCTGTACTCTCATCAGCGTTGCCTTCTTTTGGCTAGAGATCTTGGATATTATCTTTGCCGGCTTGCCAGTGGTCAACTGGGAGTACAGTACGGCAGAATGTATGCCTATCCCCTGCTGTCCTCTGCTCTGCTTCATTGTCTGAAACTTGCTCCCATATAACATCCTACCGAATATATCCGGTATCTTGGATGGGAGTATACCAGGGCCGTTATCCATCACTTTTATCATAAATATAGGGGCTGTTTTTTTTATACGCAGAGGAGAACCGTTCATAGAAACAGACAGCTTTCCATTGTTTTCCTCTATCGTAAAAGTTATATCGCCGAAAGAAAGCGAGACTCTTCCAGATTTCATGCTCTTATCCTGAGTAGTCCCCTTATAAAGGATGGAATAGTTATTTTTCTGTACCATCATCTGAGCGACATTATTCTTTTCGTCAAGTATCTGATAGTTATCGCTGACCGACTTGATTTCTACAGTTATTTCAGGCAGGCTCACCTCTTCTTTATTTTTCTGTTGCATATGCCCGAGCTCTTCACATGCGTCGAGAGAATTGTCGACAGCTTCCTTTACGCACGTAAGCAGGGCCTTCTGTTTGTTGTCAAACCCGAGGAGGTGTCTGTTCTTCTCAAAGAATTCAGTCACGCTAATGGCCTTCTGCTTTTTCGCCAATTCTTCAGCTATTTCCATTGATATACATCTCCAACTTCATTTTATTTATCATCGAGAATACGCTGTCATGCTTTGCGCCATTCAGTATCATCTCTATAGCGTATACTGCTATCCCTATCGTTTCTACCGGGCCTATTATGCTCACAGTCTTCCCATAGACTTTTATCCAGCATGAAGTGTCTTTCATTATCCTGGTTTTTATTATGCCCCTATTTCCTATAACTCTTCCCTTGAGTTCTATCTGCCTCTTTTTTGAGGAGGCATAATCAGATATGTTTATCACTGCAATGTCAAAGTTTCCATCAAGAAGGTTAGCTGAAGTCTTTGCATCGAACCCTCTATTGAACGCTATCAGGACGTTTTTTGCCAGCAGTCCATTGAAGGCGCTGTCGGAGTGCAGGCTTATAGTGTTCCCGTCCTTTTCTATATTAACGCCCATCTCTTTCAGCTTACCTATAAGTTTCTTTTCTGACATTATTTCCGCCGCTCTTCTATCAGTCATAGTTATTTCTTGTTCCATATCAGATGTATTTCACCATGTATTCTTTATCTAATATGTATCCAAGCTTTTTATAATATCCCCTAACGCCTACCCCCGATATTATGCGTATCTTCCTCCTAGAATATTCGCTCCTGACTATGTTTTCTGCAGAATTTAGCAGAGACCTACCCCAGCCTCTGTGCTGGAAGCCTTCCGCCGAAGAAATAGAAAGTGGAAGTTGTTCTCCATACACATGCAGCTCTCTTACCATACCTTCCGAACTGTCGTCTTTCATCCTAAGTCTTAGAAACCCTACTATTGCATCGTTGTTTTCATCTTCCGCTGCCAAGAATATTTCATCACCACCAGCAGCGCGATACTGATAGCGGTTGATCCTTATATCTGGCTGCTTTTTTATAGCGACATGTCCTATCTCTCTGCTCCTTATATCAGATGGGTATTTACCAGATAGTCTTAATCTCTCATCAACAAGCTGCCTAAGATTGGTCATCTTTATCCCATCTTCTACCTTATTCGATGGTATATCTCTTTGTATCCTCATTATCCTTAGCCATTTTGGCGCTTTTATCTCTGCTTCTGCTATTATATTTATAACTTCTTCCTTAGGATATGCTTTATATCTGCCTTCCTTCCACAGGTTGTACAATCCAGTTCCCTTTATCACCAATGTTGGATATATCTTTATCGCATCTGGGCGAAGATCTTCATCTTCATATATCTGCCTTATGGATTCCCTGTCTTTATCTATGTCAGAAAAAGGCAGATTAAGCATTATGTGATAGTCAACCTTATACGCATTGTCCCTGAGTCTCTTCGTAGAATCTTTTACATCTTCTATAGAATGGCCGCGGTTGTTCCTAGAGAGAACATCATTAAAGACGCTTTGAACTCCCATTTCAACCCTTGTCACTCCGAATCTTATTAGCTGCTTTATATCTTCAGCCCCGCATCTTTCAGGCTTTGTCTCTATCGCGAATGTTACGCATCTTGAATAGGCAGACTCATTCATCTTTTTTTCATTATCTAAGTCTCCTTTCTTCGTCTCGGTCGCGTTAAAATTGTTTAGGGCTCTGTATACGTTTTCCACAAAATACTCTTTGTAATCGTTAGGCAGCGATGTGAAGGTCCCACCTATGACTATTACCTCAACTTTTTCAGGAGAATACCCCATAAAGACGTAATGCTTAAGCCTTGCTATCGTTTGCTTGTACGGATCATATCCTGAAAGAGCAGCCCTCCTTGCAGCCGGTTCTTCTCCAGTATAGCTTTGCGGCGTACCGAACCTGGTCCCTCCTGGACAGAATAAACATGTTCCATGCGGGCAGTCGAACGGTCTAGTCATAACAGCTACAACTGACACTCCTGATGCGGTCCTGACGGGTTTCGATCTGAGAATATGTGAGAAGTAGCTCGCTTCAACTGGCTCAAGGCATGCCATTATCTCCCCATTTTTTGGGATCCTGTCCATTTTCAATGAATCGCACACTTTTTTCTTTTCCTCTGTCAGATTTACCTTTCCGGTCTCTAAAGCCTCATATAAAACAGGCTTGAATCTATCTAAAAATATAGACAAATCTTCTTTTCTTTCTAGCTTCTCCATTTATAAGTTTAAATATTCGGATTAATATTTAAGACTTATGCAGAAAAAGGCGCAGTTTGTTACTATATTTTTTTCCATTTTCGTAATATCAGTCATATTGTCGATATTGGCGTTGGAATCAAACACCGTCTCTAACAACATGAACCAGGGCGCTATAAAAAATTCCTATTATTTCGGTAACAGCATATTCCAGGAACTGTCATACCAGAACAATCTTCTGAGCTCGTTTAACCCCTCGCCGCAGTCAGCCAATATGTTCTTAAACACGGTAAACACTATATTCAGGAATTTCGCAAAGGACTATTCCGTCAATTTAAGCTGTGGGGTTGTGGTATCTAATCAATACCTTGTGTTCTCAAATACTCCGCCTTCTTTACAGACATGCGTGGAAATTAATATAATAAACACCCAAAACATTCCGACTGCGAGCCCATTCCAGCAGCTTCTCATAGTGAACAGCTCAGCATACAGCCAATACGAAGCTCAAAACCTTGACAATGTGGAATTTTTCTTTCAAAATGGGACGATAATACCAAGCTGGATGGAATCAGGAAACAGCAACACCGCCCAACAGACATATTACTGGATCAAGCTCGGGAGCATACCTGCGGATTCCGCAATTAAAATATATATGGGTTTCGCGCCTACCGACGTCAACGTTTTAAACAACAGAACCACTGGAGAAGCTCCGACTCTTTCTCCATCATACGGAGAGTACGACGACGGAGCCAACGTGTTCGATTATTACTTTCCAGGAGGTTCGGATGCAGGTTGGACATTGTCGGGGGCAGCAGGATATACTACCTCGGCCCCTTCAGGCTCTCCATTCGGTACAAATGCGCTTTATGCAGACGGTTCCGTCGGCGACTATATGTATATCCCTCTTCCAGGTTTTGATGCGACGGGTAATTACATTATACAGTATTATGTCAATGTAGGGTCGCTCGGTGATTTCTTTTTTACTGCAAGTCCTTCAGGCGCAGGGACCATGACGCGTTTAGACGGGCGAGGCGGTTCTAACTATGTCGGACTCGCAAAAACAGCTTCATGGACTTCGTGGAATGCCCCGAAGACTTCTACAACAGCTTCAGAGAATGTGTGGTATTTGCAGACAACCGTTATTGCTGGTGGAGGAAGCTCTGTCGGAGACTATATATCTTCCGGAAGCACTACATATAACAATCTAGGCCTGACAGTGAATCCTCTGTCAACGACTTACACAGACAGCGGAGGAACAGAAACATACACCCAGGATGGCACATATATAGGATTAATCGGAGACGGGGGCGGAGGGGTTTCCTATTGGAATGGTATTATAGTAAGGGCTTACCCTCCTTACGGAGTTATGCCCACCGCTTCATTTACATGATGAGTATATGGCACCTTTCTTTAGTATAATAATACCGACGTATCAGGAAAAAGATTATATACGCGCTACTCTCGACAGCGTAAAGCGGCAGAATTTCACTGATTACGAAATAATAGTATGCGATTTTGGCTCCACCGATGGCACAGTTCAGATAGCTAAAGAATATGGAGCAAACGTCTTAAACGTTAAAAGCAGGGGTTCGGGTTTTGCAAGAAATCTTGGTGCCGTAGCTGCAAAAGGCAGGTTCCTTGTGTTTTTAGACGCTGATACGACGATGTGGCCGGACTGCCTTGAGGTATTCAAGGTTGCCATAGACTCGAGTAATGTCGCCGGTTTTCCTTCAGTGGAGTGGGCCACAGACACTACGTTATACAATATCTTCAGAAAAGTGTTTCTAAACCCGCTTTATTTCTTAAGTACGATTATCAACATCGGTGTTGGTCCTTCATGCTGCTCATTTTATAATAAACAGGTTTTCCTGGAGACGCACGGTTTCGACGAAACCACTGAAATCCTGTCAAATATCGACCTTAACAGAGAGGTTAGGAGACACGGCAGGCTGGACTTTGTGGTCAGGGCTAAGTGTTTCACTTCTGATAGGAGAATAAAGTCAGAGGGTTTTATCTCATATTATCTTACCATAGTATACGCGTTTTTCATGAAGAAACTGAAGAACAAGACTATGCCTCTAGATTTTTTCCAACCAGTAAGATGACAGTCAGCCGAGAATATACTCAAGCGTTTTTTCCTTATCAAAGTTTATAAGATCTCCGTACTCCTGCCCCGTACCGAGGAAGAGTATAGGTTTTTTAGTAACATATGATATTGAGAGGACGGCCCCTCCTTTCTTGTCGACATCAGCTTTAGATAGTATTGTAGCGTCTATGCCTACTTCTCTATCAAATGCCTGTGCCTGTTTTACTACATCATTTCCTGTGAGTGCATCACCTACGAATATTGTCATGTCCGGCTTGCTTACTTTTTTTACCTTTTTCAGCTCCTCAAGCAGATTCTTGTTGACGTCGCTTCTTCCTGCTGTATCTATAAGAACCACGTCCGCACCCGTCGCCTTGGCATGTTTTATAGCGTCGAAAGCGACTGCCGCAGGGTCCGCTCCGTAGCTCCTTTTTATCAGGTCTATCTTAAGCTTTTTCATATGTATATCAAGCTGCTCTATCGATGCAGCTCTGAAAGTGTCGCTGGCCGATGCTACGATTTTTAATCCCTCATTGGAAAGTTTATCAGCCAGCTTTGCCAGAGTAGTCGTCTTTCCGGCACCGTTTACTCCTATAAACAGAATGATGAAAGGTTTTTTCGACCTTATCTTTGATAAGAATTCCTCTTCGGGGTATTCTTTCAGCACGTCCGCTATGCTTTTATGTATTGCTTCTACCACTTCCTTTTTGTTGTTAAAGATAGATACTTCCTTGCCGATAAGATACGATTTCAAATCATCGTGTATAGCGTCCAGAACAGAAACCGCTACATTATTTTCTGTTAGGGCCTCTTTTATATCAGAGTAAACCTCATCTATCTCTTTTTCTGTGACCTTACGAGAGATTATCCTGTGCTTTCTTTCCTCTTCTCTATGCGGTTCCGATGTGTTTTCTTCATGTATTTCTTTTTCTATCCCAGTATTTGTCTCTGCCTGGCGCTTTTCTTCGCTTATTATCTTCTTCTGTATAGAGCTTATAGAATCTTTTATCTTTTTCTTTAGAAAATCAAACATACTTCACTGCAGCTTGTTTTTGTAGTCCTCGTACAGCTTGTTTATCTCCTCTTCTATTCGTTTTCCTTTTGTCTGCAGGTTCTGTATTATGGAAACTATCTGGGATATGGTATCCTGCACCTCTTTCATGTCTTTCTCCAGCTTTTTGCCGACATCGTTTATGGACATCTTCTTTAATACCCCACTCCCAATGTTTACGAGAGCATTGTCTTCGTCGGTTATCTTCCCTACAAGGAAAATATCATGAGAATAAGGAATAAGAGCGCTTTCTGATTTCTTTATATCTGGTATCCCTGCCATTGAAACAGCTATACTCTCCTCCGTGTTCTGGAGGCTGCCGAGCAGGTTTATGTACCCGTCAAGCTCTCTTCTTATGTTCTCTATCTCGAGGAGATGTTTGCTTATGGCGTCCTCACTTGTTTCCATCAGCCTTCTTTTCCTTGCTTCCAACAAGGTTTACTTTCACCGTTTGTTTGTCGTCTTTGGAACATATCACGCGTATCCTCGAAGGAGGATTCTTCATGCCATTTTTGAATATCGCATCATTTACATGAGTGTCTATCTTGACTTCTTTTGCTTTCATGTGTCTCTTTATGAACTCTCGTAGGAATCCTGAAGCAGCATCCGCGCGTTTATACATTGGCCTTGATTCTATGGCCTTCCTCATGTTGACGGTGATTATCCTCTGTTCTGCCATATCATCTTCCTACGTTCTTGTTCATACGCGACCTGTCTATCCTTCTAGTCCCGTATTTCCTTATCTGTGCAAAGACAGGAGGCCTCGCGACCTTCCTTGCGTGCTTTATCAACTCTCTTTTCTTTACCGCTGATTTATTCCTCGCCATAGTCTTTCTCCTTAAAGTTTATTTTATGCTCATTTTTAGGCGCGGACATCGTCTGCAATAGAGCCTTCAGTTTATCGTCGTCTATCATAGATTTAAGTCTGTTTGATAATGCTGACTCAACTATCATATTCTCGACGCTTTCCGCCATATCTGGGTGTGCGTATCTTAGGTTGCCAAGCCTTTCGCGTGCTTCTTTCGTAAGGTACTTTATCAAGATCTCCTGTTTCAGCTTTTCAAGCTGCCTCCTCCTTTCCGTCTCTAACCTATCCTGAGGGTTCTCAATCTGCATATCATTTCTCACTTTTTTCTATAGATTTCGCTGCGGCATCGATAAAAGATATGCCTGCAGGGGTTATACGCCTACCATAATGCTTGTCGACTTTCACTTTCTTAGTGAGGCCATATGCTTCCAACTGCTGCATTATCTTCCTTATCGCGGCCCCGCTGGCAGGCATGAAATGCTTTCCAGAGTACCTGTTCTTGGTCTTGTCTCCGTATACGACTCTCAGCCTGTTCACGCCTTTTGGTCTATTATCCATATAAAATCTTCTTAGTATGCTAGCCCCGCGTATATACCACCAGTCCTGCTGTGATGGCACCCTGTCCTTTGCCGGAGATGTCTTTACAAAAGAGGCCCAAGCCGGCGGAGACAGCACCTTTTCACGTCTCATCTTATCGGCGACAGCCTCAACTAGTTCAGTCTGATTTACGTCGAATCCTCTTATCATACATCAACTTCCTTGTATTGCCACAGCTCCTGCATTTATATGTTATCATACCTTTGTAGAGCCTTACACTCATTGTCTTACCGGGTATAAGTATCTTAGTACAATGTCTACATATTAAAACTTTTTCTCCGCGTGGCGGTTTAAGTTTCTTCGATAAAAGCATCCTATAAGCTATATAAGAGTATCTTTCCGAAAGCTCTTTGTCATCATCATACTTCTTGGATGCGAGATTCAAGAGCCTGCGGTAATCCCTTAAAAAAGCGTTTTTGTCCCTTTTCGTTATCATACTATATGATATGAATAAAGCCAGGTAGATAAATATTAGAACATTTACGAAGAAACTAGGTATAGAAAGATTTATAAATAGGCTTACTCTTTTAAAAAGTAAGACGTGCTTAACCGGATTAAGACGTCTTAAATCGATAGGGAGGTCCAAAATGGCAAAAAAAACCATGAAGAAAAAGGAAGAAGAGGCAGACGAGGATATAGACGAACTAGAAGATGACGGACTTGAAGACGAGGAAGAGGAATTTGATGAGGAAGACGATTTAGAGTAGTCCGAGAAGCAAATACTTTTAACTTTTCTTATTATCTTTTAAATTTTATTCAATATCTCTTTAATACAAGTACAAGATTTCCGTTTACGAATTCCTCAGATAACAGCCCCTGCTGCTTGTCTCTCTTTATTATCTTTAGATAGAGCCTTTTACCCATAATTGCTCTAACTTCCAGAGAGTTTTCCATCTTCGTTATAGCTATGTCCGACTTGCTCTTTATCCCCGGTAGATTTATGGAATGCACTACCGTATCTCCATGTTCAGAGATTATATCTTCTGGTTCAACCACTTCCTCTACACTTGACGTATCCTTCCCAAATCTGCTATTTAATCCCTGGTTCTTATGGTCATGGTTCTGTTTTTGGAATACGCTTCCCATTATCCCGTTGAAAATTTGTGGGACCACCTGTTGGAAGACTTTTGTCATGTCTATAGCTATGTCCTGTACATCAGCTGCCTGTGCATTTACAGGCCTGCCGCATTGCGGGCAGAACCTCCATTTCTTATTTATTTTCTCACCACAGAACCTGCAGTTTTTATTTAGCATATAGACCGTTTATCCTCATTAAATATATAACTTTAGTCTTTTAATTTTTCCTTTGTCCAGACATTTTAATGTATACCTACAAATATTAAAAGTTATAGTTTAAAAGTCCATAGTAATCCACATTCCGTAAGGTGGATATGAAAAGCAGTAGAGCATAAAACGTACGGAATTAAACTCAATGAGGGAGCTACGGATAGTTCACAAAAGTTAAATACGGAGATTTACTATATCTATAATATGTTGAAGTCTGTGTTTTTAATAGGGTTGGTCATATTCATAGTCGGATTGATAACACTCCTTGGCTTATCGGTGCCGTACGCTACCGGTTATATAAACAAGGCTTTGTCGTTTCTGCCTCTGCAGGCACACTACATAGCGATAATACTCTCAGTTTTGGGCATAATCCTGATGGTTTTAGGTGGAAAAATCTCAAAAATGGGGAAGTATTATAAATTTTACTGAGGTATGGGTTTTCTGGATACAGAGATAACCAAAGAAGATGCAGAGGTCATATTGACATCTTTGGTAAAGGTTTACGCCTCTATCCCTGGTGTGCTAAGACCGTACATTCCGGACCTGAATACGGTTCTGAAGGCGGTCCCGCAGGAGGTAAGGAAATACCCCTTGGAAGACATAATCAAGCTATTAGAATGGGCTGCGGCAAATCAAATAGTTGTTTAAACCTGCTTCTTGGCAGTCTGTTTTATCTCTTCTTTTCTCAGCCTGTCTTTGAGCTGAGCTATCCTCTTTTTAAGGTGCCTGTATCTACCCGCATCAGCTGGCTGCAGTCCCTGCGTCCTCTTTACGTTCATTTTTAGGAGCTCCATCTCCAGCTCCTTCAGATCCTCTTCCATCTTTTAGTTTTATACCTCCTAAATGCTCAGGGGGGACCACTATAGTCACTTTTATGCCTATCGTGCCTCGCTTAAGCACCAGCTGTTTCTTTGCTTTCCTGACACCAAAGAGTTCGATCTGGCCGGTCTTTGGCATCACGCTGCCGTGAGGCCTGAACTTGAACCTTGCAGCTCTCTCTTTTATAACGCCGGACAGCTCTACTTCTACGCCTCCTGCTCCTCCTCTAAGTACGTCCTCCATTATCTGGTGAACTATGGCTTTATATCTCATAGGACCGTATTTGTTTATCTTAAAAGATATAGAATCTGCCACTACAGCTGGATCTAATATTGGGTCCTTTACCTGCTCGACTTCTATCCTACTTATCTCCTGGTTGTACTCAATGCTCATCTGCTTGACAATGTCATGCATTAATTGAGATGCCCTCGTTATCAATATTCCCGGCTTGGGCGTGAGAGCTACCACTTTTATCCCCAAAGGGGTCTTCTCTATTTTAACATCGACTACTCCAAACCTTTCGAGCTTGCCGAGTGTGAATTCTCTTTGTTTTTGTTCCTGTACCCTAGAATTAATTATTTTCTTTGGAAGCATCCTTTACCTCAAAACTCTGATTAGTATCTGTGCTTTTTATATCTTCCTTTTTACCGGAATCGACCTGTTTACCCTCTGTTTTGATATTGTCATCTTGTCCAGTTGCCTTCAGCTTCTCCGGCTTCTGTGCCTCTTGAACTTCTACCTCCCCGATTATCTTGAGGTTAGTCCGTTTCCCATGTCTGTAAATGGAACCGCTTCCGAATCTTGGGTACCCTCCTCTTCCCAGGTTATAACTTACGATAATGACTTTATCGGGATCGCCACCGATAACCTTCGCATTGGCCCTAAGCTCTCCAAGCAGCGAGATCACCTCTGCGCTGGCCTTTTTAGGGTATCCTGCCGGTATACCGCGTTTATGGCCTTTGCTTGGATATCTTAAGAAGGGAACAAACTCCTCTTTATTCATTACACGTTTGAGAGAAGAAGACGCCTTGTCCACGTTTTTTCCCTTTATAAATTCCATTATCTCATGCGTCTGCTTCATAGATACGAACATGTTCATTCTGGCAGCAGATATTTTTTTCATCATAATCATCTATTTGATAGGTACAAACTCACTCGATCGAGTGGCGCTCATTCCAGGTGACCCATGTCTTACCTGCTTAGTCGTCAGAACATATTCTCCAAGCCTGTGGAATATCATCTCAGGTTTTATCTGCACAGGCAGGAATTCCTTCCCGCTGTGGACATTTATCGTAAGTCCCACGAATTGAGGCAGTATGAACATCTCCCTGCATTGTGTCCTTATAGGTTTTTTACTGTTTTTGTTGGATTCCATGTTTCGCAAGAACTTTTTTTCCTCAGGAGAAAAACCTCTCTTTAAGACTCTCCTGAAATCAGCATTGACGAGTTTCATCAACTCTTCATTGTTCATCTTCTTTAATTCCTCTATAGTTTTACCACGATATCTATACTCTGCCATATCTATCTTACACCCGTCCTTTTAGGCGATATCGATCCTACCTTTGCTCCTGGAGGGGCCCTTCTCGATACGCTCTTTGTCCTGTGCTGGCTGCTTCTCCTCTTACCGCCGAATTTGTGTTCATAAGCGTTCATAGCTACAGCTGCGTTCATAGGCCAATATCTTCCTCTTGCCCTTATCAGGTGATAGCTATTGCCGGCCTTGTATAGTGGCTTTTCTTTCCTCCCGCCGTTAGATATCTTTCCTATGATCGCTTTGCATTCCGGGTCAACATTTATGACTTTTCCACTAGGAAGCGCTAAGCTTACCTTATTGTGCGTAATCTCCATTATCTTTGCGCTGCCACCACCGGCTCTTACCAGTTTTCCGCCGTCATTTGGTCTGAGTTCTATATTATACACGTCCGTGCCAGCTGGCATGTCTCTAAGACGCAGTATCATCCCATTAGAAGAGCTGTTCTCTGGTTTGAGGTAGGACAGCAGCATTCCCGTGTAAGCGCCTACAAAAGCAGGTAAAAAGGACGTCTGACCGTCCTCGAACTTTATCTCCATAAGAGGAGCAGTCCTGTAGCTGTCATGTACTATATTTATCACACGCGCATTCATAGGACTATTAGACCTTATAAGTCCTACTCTGGCAC
This sequence comes from Candidatus Parvarchaeota archaeon, assembly GCA_023380585.1. Classification (GTDB taxonomy): domain Archaea; phylum Nanobdellota; class Nanobdellia; order Parvarchaeales; family Parvarchaeaceae; genus Parvarchaeum. Next base: position 32,370 of record JAMCRN010000026.1, read on the forward strand.
TTGCCCTAAAAGTATTCATCCTGAATATACGGCTTTTTCCTCTTCTTCTCGATCTGGGTACTTTCATATCTCCTTTTAATAGATTTATGTATTTAAAAATCTTTTACCATAAAGATGGAATATGATTATGGTTCTCTGTTTACCGAAGCTGTAAGATCCGAAGCCAAAGGCTTCGCTTTAAGCTGCGTAAATGGAAGCAGATGGTATTCGAATCCCCTCTTGATAGCGATGGATGCATGCTTTGACAGCAGCGGTTTAGGTTATTTTTCTGTCGTTTTTAGGAAAGTGAATCTTTTCTACGAAAAATACGTAAAGACAGGTATAATTAAAGACATGGAAAGTTTCATAAGAAAATACAATGAGATAGACAGGGACTCGATATTCATGAACAATCGGGTATGGTCGGCTTTGAAGGACATATGTGCATACGTAGTTTCTAAAAAGAAGCAAGGCCACACAGAGATGCAGACTTTAAAGGAATGGGCAAGGAATGCTAAAATAGAAAGTTGGAGAGAAGACAGTATAGGCATGATAAAAGGGGTAGGGCTAATCACATTTCAATACCTTAGGATGCAGGTAGGAGAAAATGTAGTCATGCCGGACAAAGTGATACTAAACTGGGTCGTCAAAACATTAAAACGTAAAGTGGATGCTTTCGGCTGCATGAAAGCCGTCGACGGTCTCTCTAGAAGGTGGGGCATAAGCAACATCGAGCTTTGCTGGGCTATTTGGATACAGGAAAGTGGAGAGCTAGGGAAGATCGATATATAATGATTACAAAACCCAGGCACGAAAAAGTATTAAAAATATTGAAATTGATAATAAGGAATGCTACCTGAGCCAGGAGACTGCAATTTTATAAAGAAGTCAACGATACGGTACGGTGATAAGACAGAAAAAGTCCTTATATACAGGTTGAAAGGTAGCCCTGACTTCCATATATCCTTCAAGTGTCCTTCATGCACCATTGAAAAAGAAATAATCGGTGAATTAAACATAAGGAAATACAAGGAAGGCGGCAAGAAAAAAGAAGGCTATGAATTTGTATGTGATTCGTGCAATACCGTGTTTTGCATTGAAAGGCTAAAGCCAGGACGCGGCGCAAGTTCCAAATAGTCATGGGATCCTTGCTACAGACCACTATCCGACTGATAGACTCTCTTGGTCTCAAAGATATGGCCTCTTTCGACCAGAATTTCCTTATAGATGAAAACATAATTGACACCGAGATAAAAACGCAGGACTTAAAGCCTTCTGATGTAGTGCTTGACATAGGGTGCGGCTTTGGATACACATTGCAGAAAATAAGTAAGATCTGTAGGGTAATAGGCATAGAGAATGACTTTAAGATATATTCTTATCTGGTCGACAAATACGAACTTGAAAAGAACGTGGAGCTTATAAACGGAGACATCATGGAGATGGTTCTGCCGAAGTTCTCAAAGATAATCTCCAACCCACCATATTCCATCGTAGATAGAATAATGGATAAGCTTACACACTACAGTTTTTCCAGCGGTGTAATGGTACTTCCTAAGACTCTGACAGATGCTCTTCTAGAGACTCCTTGCTGCAATAAATTTAGCTTTGTACAGCAGGCCTTCTTCAGTTTCGAGAAGGTAACAGACGTGGAAAAAGACTCTTTTTACCCTATACCGAGGATTACCAGCGTCATGCTTCTTATAAAGCCAAAAGAATACAGCCTTCTGCAGGAGGTTTTGAAGCATGGAGAAATGACTGTGAAAAACGCTTTACTTCAATCAGAGCAGAATTTCCTTGACACGACAAAGAGGAGGAGCCGAGAGCACCTGGATGCGAGTATAAAAAGTATAGACAATATTTTTGATAAACAGTTAAAGAGACTGAACCTTGATGAGCTTTATCAACTTCGCTCTTTTATCGAAGAGTATCATTGAGAGTCGGCTTTTATCTGCTCTTTTGGCAGTTTTATGCTAACAACTTTGCTTGCTCCAGTGGCGTCCATCACAACGCCGTATATCACGTCCGCGCCTATAAGTGTGTTCTCATTGTGTGATATGACTATAAATTCCGTGCTTTCCGAATAAGCTTTTATCAGATTAGAGAACTGCGAGGAATTAATAGAGTCGAGGGCAGCGTCGACCTCGTCTAATATATAGAACGGAACGTCTATGTATTTAGATATCGACAGCAGAAGCGCTATCGATACAAGCGATATCTCGCCTCCGCTCAATCCCCTAACATTGTTGACTTTTTTGTTAGGCAATGAAACCTCTATGTCCAGACCGCCTTCGAATATGTTCTGCGGATTGTCAGGTACTAGTTTTATATGTCCATTTGTTATAGAATTGAACACTTTTTCAAATATAGAATTTATATCAGATATTGTCTTCATAAAGGCCTCCATCTTCTTCGCCTCTATGTCTGCTATGACCGACATTATCTTTTCTTTTTCTTGGCCGAGGATCCCCATCTTTTCGTTAAATTCTGCGAATTCTTCGGCTACCTTGTCGAATCTTTCCACTGCAAGCTCATTTATCGGGCCGAATCCAGCTATCCTTGACTGAATTGATGATAATCTCCTTTTTAGCTCTTCTATTGAATCTCTCTCTTCTATTTTTGATTCATCACCTTCGAGCTTCTTAAATTCCTCATCTTCCGTCTCGAATTTTACCTTCAACTCAGCTTCTTTAACTCTCAAATTGTTTATTTTGTAGGAGACTTCATCATATCTTTTCCTGTCAGCCCCCATTTTTTCCTCCAGCTCGTAGATTTTTCCTGACAACTCTTCCCTATGCTTTCTCAATGAAACTATCGACTGTGAGCTTTTTTCTAGGTCAGCCATGGATTCCTTAAGGGCGGACTCGATGCCCGTTATCTTGCCTGCTAGCTCTGCTATCTCTTTCTGGAAATGTGATCGCTCCTTTTCAAGTTCAGAGATTCTTTTCCCAAAGTTGGATAACTCTATTTTAAAGACGTTCTCTATCTTGTTTAAGGAAGTCTTTAATTTTATCTCTAATTCGTTCGCGTTCTTGTCAAGGACAGAAACGTCTTGCCTAACATCTGCTTTCATAAGTATATCCTTACTGTATCTCTCTAGCATCATTTCAGTTTTTCGCTTATCTTCCTCTGTCCTCCTCAGTTCCTCGGAGAGCTCTGCTTCCGAGCCCTTAAATGTCGATTTTTCCTTCAAAAGTCTCGATATCTGCAGGTTTATCGTTGCTAACTGGCTTTCTATTAGTTTTATCTCTGACATCTCTGAATTCAGAGAGGATTCTTTCTCTGTGATTTCTTTTTCAAGTGATTCCTGTTCAGCAGTAAGTTTTGATATCTCCTGCTTCAAGTCTGATACCTTTTTATTGAATGAAGAGAGATTGAACGTTTCGTAATGCCCTCCCGATATCACACCTGATTTTTCGAATACAGTGCCATCCATTGTTACCATCCTATACTGCCCTATCAGGTCTTTGGCACCGTCAAATGAGTCCACGAGCAGCGTGTCAGAAAATACGAATCTCATAGCTCTTTCGAACCTAGGTTCAAATCCCACCATGTCTATGGTGAATCCTGTTATGTGCGGAGAATCAGGCTTCTGGATGGTTGTCATCGCGGATATTTTGTTGAGAGGTATGAAATTGAAAATCCCCAGCTTTTCTTTCTTAAGTTTGTTTATGCACTCGGCTGCTATGGTGTCAGAATCGACTACTATAAAGTCGCTTCTCCTACCTATAGACCTGTAGATCGCCTCACTGTATATTTCGTTTTTGACGGAAAACAGCTGGCCGACACTTCCGTAGACTCCACGCACATCGTTTTTTAGCTTGTCGGCAACTTCTGATGACTTACTTTTAGAGTGTATCGAAGCCGATTCAGACAACAGGTTCTCCTTTAGCCAATATATTCTGTCTTCCTTCTGTTTTTTGTACTGCTTCAGTCTAACGAGTTCAGGCTCAAGACTAGAAAACTTAGTGACTATATCTCTCTTTTTTGATTCAAGATCGTATTTTAGCTTGTTATTCTCTTCTAGTTTCTGCTGGACCTCGAGTGTCTTCGGATAATTGGATAATGACAGCTTATACTCATATGAAACCCTAGTAAGCTCCTCCAGTTTTTTCTCGAGCTCTTCCTTTTCTTTGAGATATCTCTCTATTTTCGCAGCTTCTTCTAGAGCACTCGTCTTCTGAAGGTTTATTTCGTTAAGTTTTCTGGTATACTCTTCTACGTCTTTAGTCTCCTTTTCATATGACCTTATTATCTCTTCTCTTGCCTTTTCAAGTTCTTTCAGTGAGTCTTCTATCTTAATGAGCTGGTCCTTGTCAGATTTCATTACAGAATCAAGTCGTATTAGTTCGGATTCAAGTTCCCGTGCTTTCTTTTCCAGCGTCTTTATCTCTGCCTCTCCTTCCTTCTCTGCTCTCTCGTTTATTCTTTCTATCTCGTTTCTTATATCTTCGATCTCCTTTGACGTCTTTTCTCTCTCAGCGTCTATCTTATCCTTTTCTTTCATAGCCTCTGATATGCTTGAAGACACTTCGTTTAGGTTGTCATATGCCCGTTTTCTGAGTAGATAATGCAGTTTATATGCCGTTTCCGCGCTTTTCGCTTTTAGTTCCTTAAACTCTACTGCCTTTTTCTTTTCATTGTCAAGCTCGTCCATAAGCCTCTTTTTCTCTTTCAGGACAGTGTCTATATTAGACATGTTTTCTTCTACTTTTTTCATCTCGTTCATCGCCTTCGATTTCTTGTCCTCAAACACGCTTATACCTGAGATGTCGTTTATTATAGCAAGCTTGTCCTCGGGAGAGGAATTGGCTATTTCTGTTATCCTGCCTTGAGGTATTATGTTGAAACCATCTTGTCTGAATTTTATCACAGAAAGAAGGTTAAGTATTTCCTCTCTTGTCGATGCTTTACCGTTTATCCTAAAAACGCTCTTTCCACTGCTGTCTATCTTCCTGCTTATAGAAACCTCTTTTTCCTGGAAATTCTTAAGAAGCCCTTCAGAGTTGTCGAATGTTATGGTCACTTTTGCTGAGTCCGCAGGCTTCCGCTCTTTCCCTCCGTTGAATATAAGGTCAACGAGCAGGTCGCTTCTCATTTCCTTCTTCGAGGACGCTCCGAAAACGAACATGAATGCGTCAATCACATTGCTTTTGCCCGAACCATTTGCGCCTGCGATTATATTAAAACCGCGTATGAATTCAAGTTTAGTGCGGCCGAAAAAAGATTTGAAATTCTCTAGCTCGATAGTTTTTATGTAAACCATATTAATAGTTAGAGAAATCAGAATAAATAACTATTCAATAAAAACGTTCAAATACGGTCAGCCTAATACATGCAAAGCAGCCAATTTTTTTATCCTTTCCGAGAGGTATTTACCCCTTACATGCAGTATTATCTCATTGCTCGGGTGGGTGTCCCTGTCATCCTCTGTGAATATGAACACCTCATTCTCATCTATTATGACGAACCTGCCGATGTCCATCCCAAGCCTGTTAAGCCGGCCTATCTGCTTTATCTCGTTGGCGAGCGTCTCGCTGATGTCTTTTATTGGTGCATAGACATGTATCGTCACGTTGTTGGATTTTGCTTGCTTAAGCGCACGGCTGAGAGCTTTTATCTTTGGTTCCAGAGAAGAAGCAGTGGTTATAAGCACTATTTCGCTTTTAGCGCTCTTTATACTTTTCTTCATCCTGAAATAAGCGGCTTCAAGCCCCTGGTAAGACGTGGCTACTTTTGTTTCGTCAACGAATTTTATGCCTTTTTCATATAATGACTGCAAATCCTTCATCATCGAGCTGTCCCTAATCTTCTCCAGTTTTTCTATCTTTTTGTTGGTCTCTTCCTTAGCCTTCTCCACAAGCCTTTCTATGAGCTCATTTGGGGATATCGCTCTGTAGCTTATTGGTTTAGTAAGATTTCTTACTATGAAACCGCCATTTTCAAGCGATACTAAGATGTCGTATGACCTTGATTTTGGGACATTGGCAGGTTCGCTTAATTTCCCGGAAGCGGATTTTCCCTGGGAGAGGATCGCAAGCCACATCTTCGCTTCGTAAAGATTAAGTCCGAACATCCTCCTTACTTTTGCGATGTAATCCTCATTGAAAGAAAGTGCCATAACATTTACTTTACAGTAGTAATAGGAAGCAATTAATATATAAACCTTTCCTTATCAAAATAAAAAAACAAAAAACGATTAATCAAAGCCTTATCCTGAAAGCAGCCATCCCTATAGCGAATATCACTGCGCCGATTATTATCTCAGCTCCAGAATATTGTATCTTTGGAGAAAGCTGGTATAGGACAGACGCGAAACCAAGAGCCAGCATCACCACCCCGACCGTGTACAGCACAAGTCCAAGGACGATGTCTACCATCTTCTTGTCTCTATCCTCGAGTTTATGTCCGATTTTCATAGTCTATATTCACAATTTTTCTTTATAAACGTTTTTATTCTGTTTGCTAGTTCTATATAACATCTACTAATGGTCGTCAAAGTTTAAATCCTATAATATACAACTCTAAGAATGGAAGAAGCATCATGCCCGTTTTGTTCTATAGCCTCAAAATCCATAGATTCTTATATTGTGTACGAGGACGAAGCCGTGATAAGCGTCCTTGACATAAACCCGGCGAGCGTAGGCCATCTTATCGTATTCACAAAAAAACATTACAATAGCCTGTTCGAGATGCCGGAACAGGAATACTCAGCTCTCATGACCATAGCCAGGGCTATAGCATATTCCCTTTTGTTGTCCCAGGGTGCCGTCAATATAGACATGCTGTACACGGTCGGGGT
>JAMCRN010000027.1:0-483 GCA_023380585.1 Candidatus Parvarchaeota archaeon
AAAATTGAAAATCGGAAACCTGCCCAGATATAGTAGTTATTATTACATTACAGTATGGATTAGTAAATACACAAGTCTCATTTGTCTGAGGAAACCCAAGCCTTAATTGGTAACTACCGCCGGCTGATGGGTAACTTATATTATCTACCAGTGAGTCGACAAGCTTACCGTTTATGAATAGGCTTTGATTTGCATTCGCTAGAGAAAAAGTAAGAGAAACCATGTACCATTTCCCTGTATCGGCATACTCTGTTATCATATCTGGATTACTCCAGATAACACCGATAAACCTTCCGAATATAAGACCAAGTTCTGACATGTCTCCGTCATTATCGATGTGTATGAAGGATTCATTTGAATTTTTACCGGAAATTGAATCTAAATTTATCCAGAATGAGATAGTGAAAGATTTTGGCCAAACAAATGTTTGCGTTATATAACTACTGCCTGAATTTGGGTATTCTCCTTAATTATTCTATTACA
>JAMCRN010000027.1:493-6050 GCA_023380585.1 Candidatus Parvarchaeota archaeon
TAGATAATATAAGTTACCCATCAGCCGGCGGTAGTTACCAATTAAGGCTTGGGTTTCCTCAGACAAATGAGACTTGTGTATTTACTAATCCATACTGTAATGTAATAATAACTACTATATCTGGGCGGGTTTCCGATTTTCAATTTTATGGTTCGGCTCTATCTCCATCTCAAGTATCGAACCTTTATTCTTTAGGGCCTTATGGCAGTTTTATACCGTCTCAATCCATACTAGCATGGTGGCCCCTGAATGGAACGTCAAAAGATTATAGCGGCAATGGAAATAACGGCGTGGCATACGATGTAGTTTACACCAGTAATTATCCTGCGCCTTAATGTATGATTACAGCGAAATAATAACAATTACGTTGCAACAAACGTCCAGTGGGTTTCTCCTTAATTATTCTATTACAATAAACTTAGTCATCGACTCTATTCTTTTTTCTTGCGTATCAGAGATAATGCAATAAAAAAGTTTAAATATTCTAAAGCGTCTATAAATCTCTGTCTGCGTAAGTGTCTTATGGGTAAACTGGAAAATATCGTGAATAAAAAAGATATCTCTGGTAGGAGCAAAATTTACAGGGCTGATTTTCGAGTATCGTATGAGACTCCTGTGAATGACTTTGATTATGATACTAGACATCTTAACACTTCTTACTTTTTCGAGGCTAAAGACAATGGCGCTGCGCTCAACACCGCAAAGAATTTTTTGGATAGATTTAATAATGAGACAGGGTGCTCATTGGAGCTAAATCTGCCTTCTGGAAGCAAGAAGCTTGAGTTAATGGAACTGATAGAAGTCGCGAGCCGGAACCTTATAGACCGCCCGATATCGAATGAGGATCTAAAGAAGAGAAAATCGTACGGTAAACCGTCCATCTCTAGATAAGAAACGTCGGACTAGACTGACACAAAAATGAATGGATTTGCATAGCGTGTATTTTTTCCTGTTTCTATCTTTTCTTGCGTATCTGTCCTCAATCTTTCCTATGCTTATTTTTCAGTACAGCTACGAGGCCGATATAAGTAACATGTAAGATCAGGCGGCCGCAATAACAGCGATCATAATGTTTTTAGCTCTAAGTAATCTTATGTTATAGAATATAGTTTTATTTCTTCTTTTTCTTTTTAGGAGCTTTATGCTTATGTGTTTTCTTCTTCGAAGGCTTGACATTTGCGACTTCCGGCTCCTGCTCCACAGCGAGTTCCTTTACTCCGTCTATTGACTGTATCAAAATGTGTATATTCTCCCTTATCTTTGAATTCAATGAAGAGATAGAATCGTGGGATGCTCTGGTTATATCGTCGTGCTCTTGTTTTGATATCTCCCCATTATTGTATCTTAGATTAGCATCCTTCTGTTTTGATATTATATTCTCTATCTCATCCTGCAGTATCCTTATTGCCTCAGCAGATTCCTTAGCCTGCGTCAAATCAGAATTTATCTTATGAAGTTTTATCTTATCCATATCATTAACGATACTTATTAATTTAAATAGTTTTCCATGTAAAATTTATACATGCAGTTACTGGCGATATACATAACTCACACGCGTTTTCCAGCAGTCTAAGGCAATTATCTGAAAACACGGATGTTGTCTTAATACAAAGCGCCTACTTACAAACTGTCTGAAAGCGATTTTTGTAATAAAAATAGCTTACTGCAGTGTTACTGTCAGGAACCTGTGAAAGTCGCCTTCAAATAACATGCTAATACCAGTGTGCTAACAAAGGCAATCACGGCCTAATCTCTTGTCTTAAGAAAGAATAGTAAGAACCCGGTGTGCATGATCCCGCTGCTTTCCGGCCTTAATATGTCCCTTTTTATATCGACCTTCCAGTTAATCTCATTGTTCTGTATAAGTCTTTCAGCTTTAAGATTATTAGGCGCTGCTCTCAGCGTCTTCTCTACTTGTATTATAGAAGGAGAGTAGCAGCAGATTCTCCCTCCTACTCTTACGCTTTTGCTGATATTTTGGATAAGGTCCCAAGGGTCGGCTACATCTATCAAGGCGAAGTCGAAATTTCTTCCTTTTATCCCTTTTTTTATGTCTTTATTTATTATTTTTACGTTTTCAAGGCCGAACAATTTTATGTTCTTCTTTGCCGCACGAATAAAGTCTTTTCTTATTTCATAAGACACTACTACACCTTTCTTAGCTATACTTCCTATAACGCATGCTGCTACTCCAGAGCCAGTCCCTACATCTAAGACTTTGCTTGTTTCTCCTATCCCGCCGTACACTATTATACTGCCCAAGTCTTTCAAGGTTATTATCTGGGGGAGCCTTACTATCCGCTTCATGAGGTCCGGGAGCATAGGTTCGGCAGCTATGAACCTATTTCCTTTGTGCGTCTTTATTATCGCTCCTTTTTTTGCCTTTTTCAGCTGAGTGGATCTTATTATGCCGTATTCCGTGTTTACGTCTTTGTCGTCATCGACGAAAAGATCCCTTTCCTCTCCGATTAGAAATATTTTCTTACTCATATCTTATTATCTTTATTATGTCCCCGTATTGGCCGTATTCCGGTATCTTAGCTGCCTTTGTCATAACAAAGACTGCTGTTTTATATGCAGTCGAATAGCCTGCGAATTTTATCATATCTTTTTTAGTTATTGATTTTCCTTTGTGCATTACTATGGTCACTTTAAGGCGGTTTCTTCCATATTCCGCCTGGAATATGTCTTTCCCTATTACAGATGGCGATTCAAATCCCATATCTGATAATATTTTTGTAGCTTCTTCTCCAGCGTTTTTTGCCTTTTTTGCCGTTAAAGCCTCTTTTTTCTCCGTTTTTGTTTTTGCCTTATTTGTTTCTGTCTTATTAAGTATCTGTCTTATTTCATCCAGGGATAGGCTGTAATAATATATGAAATCAACAGTATCGCCTGTTTCGCTGTCTTTGGCGCTTATTTTCTTAAGAAAGTCCCCTAACTGCTGGGAGATATACCTTTCCATCGGAGAAAGGTCTGATATCTTGACTGCACCGGCCGATTTTATTTTTGATATGACGGCCTTTTCGTTTTGATTTATGCTCTGAAAAAGTTTGTTCAATGCCTTGTCCTTGTCTTCCGGTAGAAAATATACAGGAGAACTACCATACCTTCTCTCAGTCTTACCAAGCTCCCCTCTGCTTGCGAAGTAATCGAGTATCGCCATCGTCTGCGTGCTGTCTATCTCTATTGACTGAGATATATCCATTAAAAAAGAAGGGCTTTTGCTTAAAAAATCTATAATCCTATCGCGTATCTCGTCGATCTTGCTGGTCATATCTATTATTTGGTTTATTAACTTTATTAATAAGGATATTTTTATTTATAATCATGAATAAGAAAGCCCAGGTATTCACTATAGACCTGCTCGTCTCTATTTTTTTATTCCTTCTTCTTTTCACATCAGTTGTGACGTTTCTTTACTCCTCTGCGGACATATCCAATCAGGCATCACCTTTTTACACAGAGATATCAGACATATATCTAAACAACATAGCTTCCCAAGCAGCCGATTCTCTTGTCGCTTCAAAGGGATATCCTGCAAACTGGACCGTAGAGCCGTGTTCAAGCATATATAAGTTAGGGCTCCTTCAGACCTCGTTTGAGGTGTCTAAACAGAAACTTTACAATCTGACTACGATGACAGATAGCTGCATTTCTTCTTTGCTCAGGTCCGGAAGCTCGTTTAACATAAGCGTGACGTATTTGAATGGCTCCGAGTATAAGATCAGCGGCCGCTGGATAACGGCTGGATATCCCCCTCCTTCATCCTTGGCTTACGTCTCGTCCATCCAGAGGTTTATGGTATTATATCCTTCAGGTATAATACTGAAGCTTAATTATGAGGAATGGTTTCAATGAAAGCGCAAGTATTCACGCTTGACCTTGTAATAGGGACAGTCATAATACTCTCAATAATAGCCAGCGTGTATTCGATATCCTCATACTATTCCAGCATAAATCAATCAGTAATATCGAGTGGAAGCGTGAGTGGAACATATTCTTCGGCAGTTTCTGCTTTTTCCATTTCTAATATTACTATACAAAATATAGATGCATTGCAAGTGGCGGGAGATACCTCAGCTTTTCAGACATACGTCGTATCTACTTTAGGGAAAGAACTCCCTGTTCCGTTCTCAATAAACCTGTATGCAAAAGAGGTTTATTCAGGTTATTACTTGCCGAATGTTTCGCTTTTCGCTTACAGCTCATCCGGCTTTCCTAGCACCAGCGCTATTTCTGTCTTTTACGAGCCTGTCATAGTGACAAACCAGTCCAGCTTATGCGGCTCTTCTTGTAACGTTTCTCTCCAGGCACAGAGCGTTTTCCCAGGCGAGAACTCCACTGTGGCAGCTCCCGACTGCACTGTTTCCACTAATACCGGCGCTTCTACCGGTTGGAGGATAGTAAATGATTCGCCAAGCGGATTCTGTACGATAGAGGTTGGAAGCTATTCCGATGCTAAGCCTGATAATTATCTGGTAAAGGCATATTCTTCTTCAGGGACCAGCGAAGGCGAAACGACAATGTTCGTACTCTCTCTGGACTATCTTAAGATAGAGATTAGCTGACGCTTCGTGCTTATAAGAAGCAGACAGCCCTATTCCTTTCTTGTTCTTCAAGCTGTTTCTCAAACTTTGAGAATTCAGACTTAAGGTCCCCGTTGTATATGCCGTTTTTTATAGCCAGGTCATTTATTTTCATCACAAGCTCGCTTATTTCGCTGGCTTTGTCGAACTTCACGTTGTTCCTGTACTGGTTGTACAAAGTCATGTTCTCCAGTACTTTTCTGTAAAGCTCCTTAAGCTCTTCTTCATCTTCCATATTCCCCCCTCCTAATAAAGATATTGAAGAGCTAAATAAAAAAGACAATCTTTATATTACTGTAATATTACTGCCTACGTTTCCAGTGGAAAAATAGTTTCTTCCACTGGAACTCTAATCTTCAAAGTATACACCTCTAGTTTTCTGTTCTTTGTCAAGTCTGCTCCCTTTTTGGTTTATTCTGGGCCTACCGCTTTCGCTATCGCGCCTCATAGTCACATCTACGCCTTTCAAAAATTCGTTTATTGCGTTTCTGGTCGTGGTTATCCCTCTCGTTTTTCCTTCTGCCCCAGGCACTCCGTCAAAAAGTATGCTTCTGCTGCATACAGAATCCAGGAAAAGGATATCATGATCTACGATCAAACCGCATTTTTCCTTGGATGACATGAATGAGGAGATTATGGATAGAACTTCTAATCTGTCTTCTACATCAAGACTTGCTGATGGTTCATCGAACAGGAAGATGTCTGCATCCTTCATTATCGTGGATATTATCGCTACTTTCTGAGTCTCACCACCAGACAGAGTCTCAAGTTTCTTCTTAAGAAGGCCTCTGACCTCTAGTTTGTTGATTATCGTGTTTATACCCTCATCTTCAAGATATCCGGCTTTTACTACTTCGAAAGCTTCGTCTACCGTCATACTTCTCCCTTTTCTGTTGATCTGCGGTTTATAAGCTATCCTTGCACCGAAGTCCAAGTCGCCTAAAGATGTTTTTACGAGCCCGGCCAGAGCC
>JAMCRN010000028.1 GCA_023380585.1 Candidatus Parvarchaeota archaeon
GGTTCTTTTCCCCCTCTCGTCGAGAGTGCTTTTCAACTTTCGCTCACGCTACTCTACTCTATCGGTTTCGGGTTGTATTTAGGGTTGGATGTTTTTGTCACCCGCCTTCACAGAAGAGTATCGACCTCTGTTACTCTGTGTGATGGCCGTGTTTCCTGAAGCTACGAGGCTGTCACTCTCTTTGGCACGACATTCCAGTCAACTTTGCCTGAGTCCACACGGTCATTGACCACGCCACATCTTCGCATTGCTGCGAATTCGGATCGCCCTTCTCCCTTTTCGTTCGCCACTACTAAGGGAATCTCGATTGATTTATTTTCCTGCAGGTACTAAAATGTTTTAGTTCCCTGCGTTCCCCTTCCTCCTTGCGGAGGAATCTATGCTTACGCATAGGCATCACGCATTCAGAAACGGTGCGATCAAAAGCCGTCTGCGCTTTCCGCACCATTATCGCAACTTGCTGCGTCTTTAATCGGCACCCGAACCAAGTCGTCCATCTAACAGCTTGGTATAGCAAATCGCACAGTCACATCGATGCGTTTTTGGCGCATCTCGACACTTACTTCTCTATATTACAATATAGAAAAGCGCATATCATCATTTCTGACAAATATCTATTAAGACAGTTATCTTTATAAAGGTTTTTATGTGCTTATAATTTTGTGGCCAGTGCACCAAAACCCGCTTTGATGGATTCTGTTGCCTTGGTCTTATCTTAACCCATATGCTTTGTCATGCGGAGCTATGTTACATATCTCTACTGACTTCCCTCTGAGCCTGTAGATTATCACTTTCTCTCCCGCATGCTTGCTCCTGTATCCGCTTAAAGACCCGCTTAAGGTCTCTGAATGATCCGGGTCCTGTCTTATGTGATAGATCGCTGACATTATCCTGTTATAGGTGTTTTGGTCTCTTCTCTTGACCTTATTTATGTAATCATTTACGCATGGTAAAAAGTTTATCTTCCCATTCCCGCTTTCGTTGTCAAAATTGTCTTCCAGTCTTCGTATCATCCACTAGAATAGATGAGAACATATATAAATAGTTTACTACTTTAATATAGTCAATAATGCCGTATTCTGCGCAGAAAAGCTAAATAAACACTTATTGCCTATTAATAATAGTAAAATATAATGCTTTTGCATATCCGCTCTATGAAAAGAAAGAACCTAGGTATAGAAGACTCAGACGTGGAAGATCCTGATGAAGATTATGAAATAGAGCGTGACATTGTCCTTTTTGATAAATCAAAGCGCTGAAAGCACTGAGAGCAGAGGATTGCCAAAGATGATCGTCACCAGCACCCCCAGAAGTATGCTAGGCACGAATGGCATACCTATCTTTATAAGCACGGTTTTTACATTGTTTTCTTTAAGTTTAGTTATGTCGTCCTTCAAGAGTCCGATGTTCCTGGGCTGAAGCAGTGTCTTTCCATGCGAGTCCTTTACCTCTTCCGCCAGCCAGTCCCCTTCTTCCAGTTTTTCGGTCTTGGTCTCGACATACATAAGGTTATTAGAGATAAGATAGATGAACCTCATTGAGACCAGCATGAAGAGTGAAAATGCAATGAGCCAGCTCAGAGGGTACGGTAGAAGCATAAATGCAGATAGTATGATTACCGCACCGGCTACTATCAATATAATATCATATCTCTTCGTGTATTTACTGAGTTTCTTTATATTTAAAACCCCTGCAACAAGTGTGGAGAATATGCCGTATATCCCACCAAAGAGAAGGATGTTTATAAAAACTGCAAACATTGAAGTGCGTGAAGATAGGCTTATAGAAGTGAAGGCCATGCCAAGTCCAAGCATAAGTTTAGCATCGCCTCCGCCCCACTGCCCGGAAATGTACATAAGAAAAGCGAAGCCGAAGAGGATGCCGACCGATACCGGCATGAACTCTATATTTGCTAAAGAGGATGTATATATGGTATAGAGAAGCGACAGCATAAAACTGCCGCCTATAAGTAGATAACTTACGAAATCCGGGACTTCTCTATTCTTTATATCGAATATTGCCGCGATGGAGAGCACAGACACTATAAATATAAATAACACATAATCAGCATAATACATATGTTATACCTAATTGGTACTGGTTTGTATTATTTAAATGATTTGCCATTCAGGGCGATAAACATATTAAGATCATGCAGAGAAGCCTATCTTGAGACTTACACTAACCTGATAGACACCAGGTCTCTGGCGCTGATAGAGAAAGAGATAGGCAAAAAGATAACACTTGCAGGCAGGGAAGAAATCGAGGCCGAAACGCTGGTAGAAAAAGCGGTATCCGAAGACATATGCCTCCTGGTACCCGGTGATCCATTGTCAGCCACTACTCATCTTGCTCTCATACTGTCTTGTAAGGAGAAGGGAATAGACTATGAGGTAATCCATGCTGGAAGCATATTCACCGCAGTCGCAGAAACCGGTCTTTCTGCGTATAGGTTCGGTGCAGCGGCAAGCATGCCGATATATAGGGAGAACTATTCCCCAACGAGCTTTTTCGATGTGATAGAGAACAACATAAAATCAGGCCTGCATACGCTTGTCCTGCTTGAAGCAGAGAGAAAAGACAGGTTCCTTGGAGTCGAAGAAGCCGTTGATAGGCTAAAGAAGATAGAGAAAGAACGCAGATTACAAATTATATGTTGGGAGAAGGTGATAGCCGTGTCAAAGCTTGGGAGCAGAGAGAGCAGTATCTGGATGGTCAACGACGATATAGAAAAGAAAAGAGAGCCTCCATTTTCGATAGTTATACCCGGTCGTTTGAGCCGGCTGGAAGAAGAGGCTATGCTAAAACTGCTGCATTGACCTTAATGTATGTCTAGAGATACCTGATTTGATGACACGCAGTAATCATAGCCGGCTGTCAAATTCAGGCTAGCATTATAATATCCATTCGGTGAGGAAGAAGGGGGTATACTGGTTATCAATGGTATTGAAGATATCATGTTTCCGCTGCTGAAATCAAGATTGTACAGGCTGGATGGAGTTATGTTATATGATTGCCCTATGCTTTCAAAGCCTGAAGCAGAAGCTATATATAGCCGCATGTTCGAAGAGCGTATATCAAGCCAGCTGAGGCCTCCTGTCTTTAGATACCCGGCTGGTACATCTATACTAGCTGATATAAGATGGGAGGAATTTATCATATAAGGTGCTGCAGAAACCACTGGATTATAACTTGAGAAAGAGAGTTCTACCGGCGCTGGAGACAAGATTTCAGCCGCCGTATGTGAAGCTCCCGAATAGTTGTATCCTTCTACCGAAATTGGGAAGTATGAGGACGAAGTATAGCTGAAGCATGCCAGAAACTGTAGAGGGCATATCTGCGTGTTTGGGAACGAAAAAGTCCAGTGTATCTCTTGTGTCTGGCCCATTCCTATGTTAAGATACCGCGTTTCAGATGGGATCGAAGAGCATCCGTACGGAGTGACTGATGCTGATAACGCACGAAAACCGGAATTTGACAGTACCGAAGAGACGCTTATAGATTCATTTGGATAATAAGTAGTTGTGTTATAGCGCTGAATCGCTGAGACTGATATCGGAAGAGGAGAAAAACTGGAATTAGAGACGACAGGGCTAGTCTTTCCGCTTAAGTAGCCTGATCTAAATAGGAAAAACACGACTGCTGCTACGATTATTATCAAGAAGATCGATGCTATCGCCGCTGCCTGAGACTTCCTGCCCAAACTTCTGTATGGCGGCAGTCCGTTCGTCATATAAAGTACCTCTCTGACTGCAGGGATATAGGAAAGAAGCCGTCCTGCTCGTACTCATACGACATGGCTAGTTTTATTGTAGGTATATAGTAAGGCACGTCGCTCGAGGACAACTCAGAGGCTTTAGCGCTATTGAGTCCTACTGGAAAAGTGAGAGAAGCGACACCACTTCCTATAAAAACAGAGCCATTGTAGATGACCAAGCCGCCGCTTAGGGTCTTCTCAGAAAGGCCGTATACCGATGGTGATGGTATCTCTATTTGAGAAGAATTCATCGTTATATTGAAAGACAGATAACCGAAGACCACACCAGATCCGGTATTAGAAAAACTTATAGCCAAAGCACCGTCGTTCCCGTATATTATTGGCTGTGAGATCGACGTGTTTATAGATATCGGACCTGCTGTCCTAGAAGATATAGAAACAGGAGGGGCGGGAAAGCTGCCTGAAGAAGACGATTGTGAGGAAACGAACTCTACCTCCTGGGACGCCGTAGAAGAATAAGAATAATTTATGTAATATCCAAGATCCTGGGTGTATGGGATGTTTGCGTAGTACGAATTCGAAGGCGATACAAGGGAGAAAGATTCTCCTATTACGCCGCCGGCAAACAGAGAGCTTATTCTTATACATCTGCCATCTGAAAAACTACCGAACGGGGAAGACGAGATGGTAAACAGGCCTAGGTCATCAAGGCAGAAATTTATGTTTCTGGCTACCATCCCGTTAAGATTGTTGGTTATAAAAAATGACAGGCCGAAAGTCGAAGACGGGGAGACACTGGCCGGGTAATTCACAGAGGATACCTTTATGCCCTGGGTGATTGGTCCGGCGTTAGGCGGAGAGACAAGTCCTATATTATAAGATATGTAAGGTAGAAACAGAAAAACCAGGACTATTATTATCAGGAAACCTATCAAAAACACTCCTGCCTGAGCTTTCCTTCCGATTTTTTCGATTAACATACGCTCTCATTCCTTATTATGAACGGCATGTCTAGACTCTGGAAATAATTGTAATTAGCCAGGCCTATCACAGGCAGAGTATCAAAATGCAGTCCGTTCAATGAACTTACCTGCGGTAATTTGAATATAAAGCCTGAAAGTGAAGGGGTTATTGGCTGGGAATATACGCAGTCCCAGAAACTTTCATTCGGCAATACGAAATCCAACTGCCTAACGCTAGCAGAGGAAGAACAAGACCACCCTGTATTGGAGGAGGCTGGGTTGACAGGCCAAAGATCCTTGCTTATGAAAAGTTCCAATTTGTTTATAAGATATTTCCCCTGTCCGTTGTTCTGTATCTGTACGCTTATCGGTATCTGGCCAGACTCTGTAAGGACGGGCTGCGGCTCTGGCGTGGAAACCACGATCGAAACTGGTCCGGAACTTACGAACGATATGGACGGGGCCTGCGGTGAAAAAGACTGTGATGACTGTATAAGCTGGTCTATGAAGGTCTTGCTGGCGAGCTCTAAAGGCATCAGTGTGGCGGAAGAATAGTTCTTTATGGTGAAATTAGCTTCGATTGACGCAACTGCGGGCAATATTACCGTGCTGGAGGACGAAGGGCATTGCAGATAGAACGCAGTCTCGTTCTCTATCGTCTGCCCTGGGAATATCTCACCTATGAACGGGACGTTATCCGCGTACTTTGAACCGGCCGGCTGGGAAAAAGAGGTCAAGGTTGAATTGCATATTATGCCAGCGGCCTGGTCATTGGAGTTACCGCATGATATGTTCATGTATAGTGGATTTGAAGTGGAAAGACCCAATGGGACGGATCCGGTGTTCTGGACCGAATAAAACAGTTCTTCCTGCTGCGGATTCAATGACATGATAAGTTGTGTCTCTGCCGGAGTCTCTGACGCGGAGATAAACGACTGGAAAGTATTCGGGCTGTTGACTACCTGTGGCGTCGTATAAAGGTTCGAGCACGCTACCGGATTAGCTACGCATGCAAGGTTACTGCTAAGAGAATTAACAAGCCCTGAAGATAGAGAAAAGAGAGTGGAAAAGAAAGGCCCGTAGAATGCCTGTTCATTGTATGAGAAAAGAAAGGAATGCGTCTCGAAGGAATAAAAAACGAAGAGTATCAGCCCTATGAAGAAAAGCGCGCCTAAAAGTCTGCCTATCTTCCCCCACTGCTCTTCCCTCATGTGCTCTTTTAGTTGTTTGAGTTCCAGCTTCGTATATTTAGCCTGCAGTGCAGAAACCCTATCCATCTGGTTTTTGTAAGAAGGAGCCTGCCTACTAGCTCTTATTGAGACTAGTTTGGAGCTTATCCTGTTTATTGTCGTCTTAAAAAAACCGTATGAGCCGCCGCTTCTCTTTGGTATCTGCACTTGCCCGGTAACAGCGGGCTGCTGAGGGAGGGTAGTCTGCGGAGGCGGCTGAGGCTGCCTGACAGCTGGAAATGCCGGCCGCAGCCTGTATTTTGTGGGCTGTACAGGTCTCGCGAGCTGTGGCTGCGGAGGTACTTGAGCTGGAGGCTGCTGGCCCTTGTTTCTTCTTAGAAGTGATATCTTCGGCAGGAAACCTGGATTTTTTCCTTTCTCCACTTCCTTCTTGTGGATCATTATATTGCCCTTTGGACCAACTCGGATCTTCTTGCCGGCCAGGTCTAACTCATCCAGAGGCATATCCTCTATCTTCCTGTCTCCCTCTGGTTTATCCTCTTCTGGGTCGTCCGGCATATACAATTAGTAGATATTATGGCTTATATTTATTTGGCTGCTCATAATGGATGCCTGTCTCAGAAGACCTTATCAGGACAGGGGCTTTATGGCGACGTAGCTTGGTATCAATAGACCATCAGAGGATATCGTCAGCGTACCTGTATAGTTATTGTCCATAGGCAGGCCTGCCAGATAATAAGGAGGGATTATCAGCACGTTAGTGCCAAGTGTCAACTTCGATCCTGGTATGGAAATCGACGCCTCTGAAGGCGAGAACTTGAAATTGACGCTCCCGCTGCTTATGATATTGTTCAGATACAAAGTTAGAAGATACTGCTTCCCGCTTGCGTTTACGCTGAATGGGACAGTAAGGTTATTCTGGGATATTGCCGGAAGCTGATAAACTAACTGTGCATCTCCTATCTCATATACTGCGGTTTTCCCTGGTATGAAACCGACACCAAATGTTATGGGAAGCACCTGCTGATTCGACTGAGGGATTATACTGTCTAGGAGGGAGGGAGGGATGGTAATATTGACTTCGGAATCACTGCCGTTTTCTATGGAGGATACGACAGTATTGTTGATCTTGACTTGCAGCGGACCAGTCCCTATAGGGAAATAGTCTAGATAGAAGTTACCTATCCCGCTCAGGGTCATGACCTTTGTAGAAACGAAATCAGGGGCGTTGTTATAAGACATCTGTATGAGTTGCACGCTGCTGAAAGATATCCCCTCTGAGAGGGCCAGACCATTCAAATAATTGTATATGGAGAGCACGTTCGATCCCTGTCTTATAGAAGGTATAGAAAGGGCTATATCTTCTCCCCCGGCGGGCAAGGATCGGTAAAAAGAGTGTCCGTTGATGTATACTTGGAAGGAAGGAGATCCAGATACTGAACTTATGTTCATTATAAGGAAGTAGGAATCGGATGTCGTGGCATTGAATTTTATATTATAATTCGATGATCCGAATATGGATGATGTCAGCGTGAAAGGCTTAGTCACACCTATAGTAGAATTATATTCCTTGTAGCTGACACCAAAAGTGCCCAGCTGGTATGAATAACTCTGTGGCGATGCTGTCTCTCCCACATAGTTCGATATCGGATAATAAAATTCGGCCTGCTGCGGAGAAGAATGAGTCACGTTCTGGGTGGGAGATGTAATATTTTTTCCTGTTATAAGCTGATATGCGACAGGAGCCGGGACAAGGATAAGATATAACACCACTATCGCTATCATGAAGACTATCAGGACCACAGCAGCCGAAACTTTATCCGGTCCGCCTCCAGAATCCCCCGCGCTGAAAAGACCTGCTGCTGGTATCATAATTCGCCAAATCCAAAAGCATTTACTATTCTACTATATAGTAGGAACAACCACATATAAATACCTTTATTGGATATTTGCAGATTTTACCCCTGTGTGAAGAACGTGTGAAGCTCTTGTGGCAGAGAGAACATCCCCAATTTCAGGCCTGCGTCGATATAGCTCCAGCTTATCACTATAGCTTCGAACGCCCTGGTGACGTCCCCTTTCTTGAAGAAATAATAGGAGTCATTGTAATAATTATGTGCCATTTCAAAAAACTCGCCTGAGTATTTAGTCTTTTTTACGGACAAAGAAGCAAAAACTCTCTGCATCGTTTCTCTTTCCTGGGTATACCTGCGGCTTATGTCATCATCCATACTGGAATAAAGAGTTTTCGCTGATTTTTATCTTTTCTAAAGAGGAGATGACGCGGTCTGCGGCAAACCCGTGCTCTTCTGATAAGAACTTTAACAGCGCTTCTCTGTCAGGACTCTTCCTTTCTGGCAATTTTTCCAGTCTGGTCACGTTCGGACTGATGAAATAGGAGAATATCTCATTTATATCAGAACTTGTGCCGAAATCGAAAGAGGACAGTATCTCTTCTTTTGTCATCTTTTTCACCAGTTTAAGCGCTTTTTTGGGCCCTATTCCCTGCACACCGGAATTGTAATCCGTGCCGACAAGCAGGCCTATCAGGACAAGTTTTTCCCTATCTAAGCCAAGCGAGGCATAATCAGCCATTTCTATCATTTCTGGAGGGACGTTTCCTCGTATTCCCTTACCAGGTATTTTTTTCCTGTTAGTGACGTTAAGGTTCCTTACTACGCGCTCGGCGCCGAAAAGAAGCGTGTCATAGTCCTGGGAAGCGACGCAATATACCAAACCTCCTGAATTCATCACAGAAGCCTGTGCCTCTCCTTCTGCCGGTGCCTGTATGAAAGGGACTCCCATGTACGAAAGCAGAGCTTTCGAAGACTCTATTATATAGTCGTCTATAGCCGAGGCCCTCTTCATGTACATCGCTCGCTCTTCCACAGTCTTTGCTTCCATCGCCATGGCTCTGGCATGCTCTTTCGCCTCTTCTCTCTGTACCAACGTGTTTTTCTTGAATTTAGGCGCCTTTCCATCAAAAACGAATATAGGAGTTATATTGTTTGAAAGGAGATTTATGCACCTGTAAAAGAGACCGTTCAGATGAGACGTGACTTTTCCATTTCGGTCGGTCAGCTGAGAGCCATCCGCCAGCCGTATAGTCGTCAGGAACTGGTATACCCAGTTGAACGCGTCTACTCCTATTTTCTTGCCTGCCAATATAGACACGTCGATCTCCCTGCCTTTTATTATCTGGCCTAGTTTGACGCCCATATTCAGATAGTCGTTACTATAACTTCCCCATTGTCTATAAGGATCGTGTGCTCTGCCTGTGATACGAGTCCGCCGTCTTTTTCTTTGAGCACGGCAAATTCATGCAGGCACCCTGCGGATGATAGAGATCTCAATTCCATATCCGCGATCTGGCCGAATCTCTCTATTATCCATCTCTTAGCGAAAGGGAGTGTCGCATATTCCTTTGATACGAAATCCATCAGCTCTCTCCCTAACCTGCTCCGGACCGCCTTCTTAGCTTTAAGCATCATTATCTGGACGTCCGAACTTTCAATAACATAGCCGCCGCCGTTTGTGGAGAACGGCTCGATGGCTATCACACCTTCCTCAGGAAATCGTTTTGATCCGCCGATCGAAACGTTTGATATAAAGCCGCTGTGAAGGTCATATCTGCCAAGACCGTGTCCACCCAGGTTCACTACTGGCGAAAAACCATAAGACCTTATAGTTTCTTCTATCACGTTGCTTGTTTCATCCGTGTATCCGCCGGGTTTTATCGAATTTATTGCCTTTTCCAGGGCTTCTTTGGAGGATCTAACAAGCCTGTCATCATTTTTGCCTACGATCAAAGTGGAGGCCGTGTCGGATAGAAAGCCGTCGACGCATGCCCCTACGTCTATTTTTAGGACGTCTCCCTCTTTAAGGACAGTCTCGTCGCTTACCTTAGGAGTGTAGTGGGCCGCTACGCTGTTTACAGAAAGATTTGGCGGGAACGCCGGTATACCCCCCAGTTCTTTTGTCTTTTTTTCCAGTTCCTTAGCTATACTTAAGAGAGACTCTCCCGGTCTAGCGAGCTTTATACCATATTCCCTGACTTCTTTGCCTATCCTGCCGGCTAAGAGCCATTTTTCCCTCTCTTCATGTTCCATGTGATAGGATCAAACAATTATTGCAGTTTCTAGCTTAATAGCTTTTATGCTTTTGCGTCATGTCTGCATAAAATCAGAGAGGCTGTTGTTCTTTTTCCCTATCAGATCATCCTTTGTAAAGCCGAACATGGAAAGCGTAGGAAGAACGGAAGGTATTACCTGTTTTTCTATGTAATAATCCGGATCATAATGTATATTGTTGTTTTTGGCTATGTCAAACATGACCGCTTTTTCGGATATGCTCTGGCCAGGCCTACCCTTTGAGATTATATATCGTATAGTGTCGCCGCTTGTGAATTCTGCACCGCTGCTTTTAGCGGCTGAAACGTGCCTCCCAGTCTGCTGATAAGAGCCTATGTCCTTGCGCAGGCGGGTTATTATCACAGCATCTTCCAGCCGCATTTTTCCCTGCTTTATCTCGTTTATAGCCTCCTTGACGTCGGAAACCGCGGCTTTTATGTCATTCTTCAACATTATGTCGTAGAACATCCTCATCTGTACGTTCTTTGCGACCGCTGCCCAGTCTCGCCTTACCGACTGGAAGCCCTTGATTATTATGTTAGATGGCTCCTCGAAAAGCACGTATTTTTTCTTCGCTCCCCGCGAACTTGACTTTACGCTCACAAAAAGCGCTCTCTTGTATACTCCCTGCAGTTCAAGCTCCATCGGCTGCGGAAGCGTAGAATTGATATCGCTTATCATGTCTCCTATATACTCTTTTATCCTTTTTTTCTGCAAAAAGGCAGAATCTGTATCTGCGTATACTACGTTGAAGCCCTCTTTTTCCGCGGTGTCTATTACCTTGTGCACATATTCTCTTCCCAGGGAGGTTATCTCTCCTGCGCATTCGAAACAGTACCATCTTGAGTTATAGTAACCCAGATATCCATAGAAACCATTTGCTATCAGTTTGAGTACGGAAACCCTTGCCCTTAGACGCGTATCTTCAGGATCCTTCTTTAATTTGTTTTTTGCGTCGACTCTGAGGTTTATTATCTCTTCCAGGACCGACGGTATAAAACCCTGTTTTTCTCCCTTTTTTAGAAACAAAGCCTTGCCGCCTGAAAAACTGATTGTAGACGGACATATGTTATGGGAGATTATTATGCTTGGATACAGGCTCCTGAAGTCTACGACTGAGACGTCTTCGTACAGGCCTGGTTTCGGCTGGAATACGAAAGCCCCGACGTTTATTTTCGACATTCTGTCGTTTACTTCGTAGTCTGATGGTTTATTCGGTATAAGTTCGCCGTTTTTTACGGCTTTTTTCATTATGAGATGTTCTACTACCGCCCCGGTAGTCATCCTTCCCACGTCTGATATTGTCTGCCCTATGAGTTTGTTCATCTCCAGTATTATCTCAAAAAGCTTGGCGTTTATCTTAAAAGTGAGATAAGCGTCCTGCAGACAGTACTCGCATAGTTCCTTAGCCTGGGCTCTGTCCCTAAATATCTTATCCATGTCGTGCCAATCAAATTCACCCTTCTGTTCCGAAAGCATTTCCGCTGCGACAGAACGCAGTGAGAATGTCTCTGTCTTCAGATTGTATATGGCGTAGATGTTCCTTATGAAGTTGAGGACGTCTATATGCCCTGTACCATTTATTTCTGATATCTTTCGCCTTCCCTGCCTTATCTTTATTTCGAAGCCGTTAAACAGCGGTCTGATACCCAGTATACGAGACCTTTCATATATGTACGGCATGTCAAAAGAATCTGAATTGTACCCTACCAGGATATTGAAGCCGTTCGTGCTTATGACATCAGCGAAACGTATCAGCAACGCTTTTTCATCGGCCACCCGTTCTATGTCCTCTGATTCTGCGTCCAGCCAGGTTATGCATTTCTTAAGGCCGGGACTGAACACGGATATCGCTATTATCGGGTCTACTTTTGGGTCTGGAAATGACCGTCTGGAAAAAGTTTCTATGTCAAAAACTGCCATCCTGAACGGGGGATTTCCGCTCTCAACTTTAAGGATTTCCTGTATGGAATCTCCCTCAGTCTTTACCATAAGTCTGCTGGAAGAGCCGATCTGTTTGTCCAGCATATATCTCTTAAAGAAAGGGATGTCAGCCTCATACGTTTTCAGGTTTAGCTGCCTGAGTTTGGGCACGTCTTCTGGCAGTTTTGTGAATACTTTTGATATTTTTGATCTCTTGCCTAGTAATGTCTTTTCCTCTGTCTCTATCCTTTCTATGAAAGACAATCCTTTCGCGGCTTCTCTTATCTCAGCCTCGCTGGCGTCAACATAACAGTAAGGCTTGAAAGAAAAGTCATAAAGTATCTTCCTTTCACCAACTGGAGTCAGCCCGAATATACGTATGACTGGAGAACCATCTATTACTACGTAATCCACGTCTATAGGGAATATTTCCAGCTCCATTTATAGATGTAGACGACAAGGGTTAAATATAGTTATTATTTGCTCCTGCTGCGGAAGCATTTGGATCTCCATAACCATTCCAGAGGCCAGTTTCAAAGGCGATACCGTCAAGTCAAGCGTCTCTATTTTACAGTTACTGATTTTGCAAGATTACGTGGATGATCCGGGTCTATCCCTCTCAAAACAGATACTTTATAGGATAAAAGCTGGGTGACTATCGCCTGCTGTATGAAGCTGAAATTGCCGGCTTCGGGCACTTTTATAAAAATGTCGAAAACATCGGAATTTTCATAGGAGATTCCTATTATCTTTCCTTTCCTCGCCTTAACCTCCCGTAGATTCCTTATAGCATCTTGTTTTGTCTCCCGCGACACGATAGATACTGCAAACGCGCCATTGGATATGAGCGCGAGTGGCCCGTGCCTGAAAGTGGCAGTGTCTATGGCTTCTGCATGCAAGTAACTTACCTCTTTCATCTTTAAAGCGCCCTCCAATGCTATCGCGTAGTCAAGTCCTTTGCCTAGATAGAAGACGTCTGTCTTTTTCTTTAGTATAGACGCCGCTTTGCTAACGCTTGAAAGGACCGACGGTACAAACAGGTTATATATATTTAGGCTAAGAAGCCTAAGATCCCTCAATGCCGCCTCCTTATTTCCAGATGCGAACATTGAAAGAAGCACCAGATAAATCGACGAGAGAGTGAATGTCTTTGTAGCCGCTACGCCCTTCTCATGCCCGGCGTTTATGAATATTGGTATGTCTACTGCTCGCGCCAGAGTGGACTCAGCAGAGTTCAAGATCCCCAGCTTTTTATTTTCCTTTATAAGCGGCAGCATCGAGATTATGTCGGCAGTTTCTCCGCTCTGTGATACTATTATGAAGACGTCGTCTTTTTTGAATACCTTTGAATAATCCTTCGCATCCTGCGGCTGAATCGCGATTGCATTTATGCCGTTTAGCCTCATATTATGGGCGCCTATAAGTGCTACGTGGAAGGACGTGCCTGCACCTACGAGATACACTGTCTTCGATTGATTCAGAACCGAAGCCGACTTCTCAAGCGCACTGATGTCCGATTTCACGATCTGTTTTATCAGTCTTGGCTGCTCCATTATCTCCTTGATCATGAAATGCTTGAAGCCAGATCTATCATTTTCAGTGTAATCCGTTTTTATGTAAGATATTTTGTGGGCCGCTTTTACGTGTGCCATATTCATTATGGAGTAGCCACTCTTGGTGATAGAGACCAGGTCGCCGTCGTGCAAGTATATGACTTTATTAGTATATGCTGAGAAAGAAGGGATGTCGCTTGATATGAAGTGACCGTTTTTTGACAGGCCCAAGACGAGCGGGGAACCGTGCTTTACTGCGACGATCTCGTCGCTGCCAGACTTCATGACGAGGAATGAGGATGCCCCTTTTATGTTTTTATATGCGTATTTTGCGGCTTCTCTGAGAGTCCCGCCCTTATTGAGCCGGTCCTCAACTATATGCGCTATGACCTCCGTGTCCGTGTCCGACCTGAATTTATGCATGGACAGGGACTCTTTAAGCTCCGCCCAGTTCTCTACTATCCCATTGTGAACGACTGCTATTTCGCCTGTACAATCCGATATCGGATGTGCATTTTTTACGGAAACTGGTCCGTTCGTCGCCCAGCGCGTGTGAAACATCGCCGTGTTGGAATGCTCACCATCTAACTGGTACTTTCTTATTACATCATCGACCCTGCCTACATCCTTCCTTACTTGGATCCCGTTTGTAGACTGAAAGGCGCATCCGCAGCTGTCATATCCCCTGTACTCGAGGTTTCGTATGCCGTCGACTAGATAGGGCATAGCATCATCTCTGCCGTTATAAGCTATTATGCCGCACATAAAATATTGTTAGTTTGCATTTTACACCTAATACCTCAGAAGACAACTAGTATTTAAAGCTTGGGATGTCCTTTAATTGAAAGAGCATGCTAAAATTAATATATATGAAGATACAAAGGAGAAGAATAGTATGAAAACTTATATCTTAAAGACTGACAATGGGGAATATTTCATAAACGACACGAAAATAATATACGACAAAAACACGATGAAGAAGGTGGCTAGCGAGAACTGCCTCTCTGCGGCCCTTGTCTTAGGCAAGCATCCAGGAACCCCAGAGACCGTGGCTAAGGCGCTTAAGATCTCTAAGAAAGCGGCTTTGCAGGCGCTCGAAGAGCTCCGGAAAGCGGGTCTGGTGGATGTAGTGAGGTCGCTCCAGAAGAAGCCTGAGAAGTCCCAGTACAGAAGGACGGCCAATTCTGTCTCTTTCGAGTACTCCGATGCTAACGTTAAGCTTGATTTGCGTGAGAAAGGGATTACTGACGAACAGACAGCAAAATTCTACAGGAAATTCATAAAGGACAATAAATTCGACGGATACATATGCGTTGGATCTGCTGACCCTCACGGAGAATACAAAGCCATAGCCAGAGATACGCATTACGCGCTTTACCTGTCTATGTTTCTTGGTCATTTTGTGGACCTGCCGAAGACGTTTCCCATAGTCCTGGACACCGATGTTATCGCCAAGAACCTCTTCAAAAACAACCTTATAGTAGTAGGCGGCCCAGTTACAAACCTGGTCACAAGAGACATAAACACGCATCTTCCAGTAAAATTCGTAAAAGAAGAAGGGTGGGCTCTCAAGGACAAAAATGGGATACATAGCAGAGATTATGAAGGAGTTATAGAGAGCATAAAGAACCCATTCGACAAGACCAAAGACATAGTGCTTCTCGGAGGCGTGAGGCATGTGGGGACTCTTTCTGCGATACTCGCCGGAACAAAGTTCAGCAAGCTTACATTTAGGGACTATAACGAGGAGAATACATGGTCGGTGTTAGTGAGAGGGTATGATATAGATGGAGACGGGGAAATAGATTCTGTAGAACTTATGAGATGAAAAGATTGTTCATAGCTGTAGAGCCGCCAGACCGTGTCAAAGCAGAGATATATGATGGTTTAATGCCTATTTTAAGAGAATATGTAGATGGATCTTTTATACCTGCAGAGAAGATGCATATTACACTGTTATTCCTGGGCGACAGCGATATTCCGGAAACAGAAATAATAGAGAGATTAGACAGTATAAAGATAGAATCCGAGATATATTTGAGGAAGATAGGCGGATTCCCATCATTAGATCAGCCACGGGTAGTATTCATAGATGCGGTGGACTCTCTACAGACTGTCCATTTTAGATTAAAGAGCTTATTTCCGATACGCGAGGATCAGGCGTACAGCCCGCATCTTACTTTGTGCCGCGTAAAAAAGAAGCTGAAGGACCTTGAAGATATAAATGCGAGGATCGGCAGTCTAGACATTCACTTCCGCGCTACGGAGCTTAGGCTTTTCAAGAGCGATATGAAAAACTACAAAAGACTTTATTGATCATCTCCTTTCTCTTGTCATGAAATGCACTGCTATCGCCATAGCTCCCAACGTCAGGAGGAGTGAAAGCACGGAAGGAGCTGTTATTATAGATAAGACATAGCCGTTCGTCAGGTCATTAGGAAACGTGGAGGCGTTAACAGTAGTAGGCGGGGAAGTCACACTTGTAGTGACGTTAGCGCTAGTGGAAGGAACGATTGGTGACACCTGGGAGACCGCATATCCATATGCTATAAGCCCAAAGATGAACATTATAAGTATGACCAGCAGAGGCAGCATGGCGCTCCTTCGCAAGTAGTTAGAGATTGCATCTTGTGGCACCAATGCCGTGCTCAGAAGCAGCAGTATCATGAATATGAAGACAAGAGTGGCCAACACGTAAGGTATAAACGATTCTATGAAATATACAAAAAAACTCGATACCAATGCTAGTATGCCGATTGAAACTGCTATAAGTGCAGGTATGTCTGGCTTCTGGAAGAATTTTGACCTGGACAAAAGTCCGTAAACTATGGCGAATATTAACACAAACGTAACTATGTCAGATACGCCGAACGAGAGCAGGTTTACCATTTTATTTTATTGCCTTGACTATGACTACTATACCCACCAGAAGCACAATAACGACCGCGACCAATTCATACCAGTCTGACGTTGGCATAGAATTTATGAGGGAAGAAAAGGCGCTGTTCACGGGAGAGGTTATAGAGCCGACAGAAGACCCACTCGCCGGAACGAAAAGATATGATGCCAAGCCACCTATAAGGAATATCGATACTACTGCGCCTATAAAGAGATATGTTCCTACCTTTGATTTCGATATGTCGAAGCCGGATATGGAAGCGACTATAAGTATGGCTACAAGCACTATCGCTGTAACGGCCAGAGTGGAGGATATATAGATGAAAGCCGGGCCGACCCAGGCCACCGTCACAGCGAAAAATGATATTATAAGCGCTGTCAGGCCCCTGGAAGCCTTGTTCTTTTCATCCGCGAAGAAATGCACGTTTCTCAGGACGGCGTTCAGTATAGAGAAGAGCAGGAGAAAAGCCAGCCAAAACTCAATCGGGTTTGTCACGTTTGCTGGTGTTATAAGCTGTAGTACATGGTTCACTGAACCGTATATGGACACCGACGCGGATGCTGCCATATTAGAGTATGGATTGAGGAAGTATTTAAATGTTTTTATACATAGTAATCACTAAAAAGTGGCTACTTTGATAAAACATATCCTATGGTTATCAAAAACAGTATAACCACTATGTACGGGAAATATGTGGAGAGGACGTTTACTACGTTCTGATGGCTTATGCCTGCGAACGTGAAATTAGAGGTCAGCAGTATCCATATTATTATAAGAACAGAAACTATAAGAGAGGCGACCATTATCGTCTTTCTTACGTTCATAGGCAACCTTGAAGTGTCTCCATACACCATGGAAGCCAATGCCAGAAACATGAAAGTAACAACTGCGATGATACCGACTATAGGGAGTATTAGATACGTGAGTTTTAAGGTATAATTAGTCGTTGCAAATATTATCCCTAGTACAAAGGCGATTATAGCGTTTATATCGCTTTTGCCCTGGAATATGCTGCTTTTTTGAAGGACTCCGTAGCTTATAGCAAAGACCAGAAGGAACGGGAAAAGAAGCGATTCTACACCTGAGAACAGCAGCGACGCCGCTGGAGAAGGGGAAGTCAAAGTACTCGTAACATTGCCTGTCGAATTTGCGAACGATACCAGCGCCTGCGTAAACATATAATTAAATAAGGATTTGTATCATATTTAAATCTTGATTGAGCTTGTTTTAAATGAAAGATGACTATAGACGATACGCGTTGAGCGCTATCGCATTTATAGGGCTTGGATTCGCTGCTTTTATCATTTATATCTCTACCTCCGACTATCTATCGCTTAGGAGCTTTCTAAGCCTTAATCCATCCATTGGCACTGTAGCTGCCATAGCATCCAGGAGCAACTATAGTTATTTAGTGATAATACTGTCTACGTTGCCTGTTATAGCATTCTCTCTGCTTCTTCTAAGCAGGAGCTTATTCAACCGCCGCGGTAAAAGAGCTTCTGGAGCAAAGAGGCCATCGCCTTCGCGGAAGCTGGGCTAAACCCGCTTAGAAGGAAATCCCCATACCTAGAAGCGATTATACTTTTCTTCCCTTTGCTTAAAATTATCTCACCATCGAAGTTTCTGCTCTTAAAGCCCTTGAAGCCCCTGCTTAACCTATCAAATCTTGTTTTCCTCTCTAAAGAAAACTTGAAACCGTTCCCGCATAGCTGACTGAAGCGGTATTGCAAAATTTGGCCTTTCTGGTTTTTACCGCAGACTTCACAATCCGGATCCTTCTTTAGTGGTGTATTTGACATCGATCCGTTTGAAAAGGACACCTGCACTAAGGATCCGTTTCCTCCCTTGGAAACAAGATTTGATAGCTCTCTTTTCAGGATCTCCGAGACTTTGTCCGCTTTCTCCGACGCTACGGAGACACATCTAGCCGCGTCTTTTACCCTGGCGTTTCTATATATGCACTGGAAACACGCGCTGTTGCCGTTTTTAACATATACAAAACCCTGTTTCTGGTTCACCGAAGCGAAAAGCGCTTTCTTTCCTGATCTGACTACGGCCCTGTTTATAACAAGCCTGCTCTCGATATTGTCCGTAAGGTCTATAATCACATCACTACCGCTTATTACGCTGTTTATCCTCCTCTCTCCGACGTAAAAAGGGAAACTTCTCAATATCGTGTTTCCGCTACGCTCTCTAATGTTATAGCACGCTGCGACAGCCTTGTTAACTTTACCGTCTGCGTCTGCTTTCCTGTATATGCTTTGATTGTGCAGGTTCCTTTTATCGACTATGTCTCCGTCTACCACGTTTATTTCCCTGAAACCGCTGCCGGCTATCTTCTGCAAAAATGAGGACCCCAGCACGCCGGCGCCTATCACACATATCCCGATCCGCCTTGTCCACCTTTCCATAAGCTATTTATAAGTCAAGCATATCCGAATAATCTTATGTTTGATATGTTTTGATAACATATTTATATTTGACAAATCACAAAAACGTGATGGAGGACAGATGTACGAAGTGATTACTTTAAGAGATAAGATAAGGCTCGAGCCTAAGAGCATATCTGACAAGTATGAAGATGTAATAAAACAGAACATACGCCAGAATTATATAGGCAGGATAGTGGAAGAGAAGATGATAATAGTAGGGCTTGTTGGTATAGATGAGATAGGCGACGGGTTGATAATACCGAATGACGCGGCTATATACTACGACACTACTTTCAGGATGCTTGCCTTTTATCCGATGCTTCACGAGAGTATAAAGGGGCAAGTATCAAACATAAGCGAGATAGGCGCCATAATAAATATAGGGCCGATAGACGGACTTGCGCATATATCACAGGTCATGGACGATTTCGTTGATTTCTCCAAAAATTCGCTCGTCGGGCGAAGAACGAAGGTCTCATTGAAGACAGGGGACCAGGTGCTTGCAAATGTGATAGCTATAAGCACTAAAGGGATGATGAAAGTTGGTTTGACAATGAGATCGCCTGGACTTGGAAAACTTGGGGTAAAGAAGAAAGAGAAAGCAGGCACCGAAAAGAAACCTTCTAAATAATATGGCATTGAAAGCATGCAAAGTATGTAACTATCTCTCTGATGCGAAGAAATGCCCTATGTGCGGAAACGAAGAGATGTCCCTGCGGTGGAAAGGCGAGATAATAGTAGTTGACCCGGAAAAATCAGAGACCGCGAAAAAACTTAATATAACGAAAGCTGGGAAATATGCCCTGTCTGTAGATTGAGAACCATGGAAATAAAATTAGACCCTGTTAAAGAAGACAAATATTTTGATAGGAAACTGGTAACATTTACCCTTAAAAAGGAACAGAAAGAAACTGTAAAGATAGCAGATATAAAAACCAAGCTATCTGAACATTTCAAAGACGGATTCGTCGTAGTGTACACTGTAAAGAGCAGATACGGGCTTAATGAGATGTATGGGTGCGCTCATGTTTACAAAGACATTGAAGCTGCGAAAAAAGTGCTTCAAAGGTACATACTAGAAAAGAACGGAGTAGAATATGCCAAAGAAAAAACAAAAAAATAGAAAGACTGTAAAAGTCTGGGAATTTTACAAAATAAACGGCAAATCACTCCTATTACAGAAAAAGACTTGTCCAAAGTGCGGGCAGGGCGTATTTCTTTCACAGCATGGAAACAGAGTCTCATGCGGAAAATGCAGCTACACTGTGTTTGAAAAACAGGCCAAAGCTGTGTGAGTGGACGGAGATTGTCAGGTATTAATACTACTCGATCCTCACTATTGCATTCCTTCTTAACGGGTTTTCTATGTAAGAAAACTTATCTGTGCGCATGTCTATCATACCGTTTTCTTTGACATTCGGGAATTTTATCGCCCTCCCGGATGTCGGATCGAGAAGCATGACCTTGCCGGTCTTACCAAGTCTATCTTTGTATGTTATAGTCAACCATGAGTGTGGTTCTAGTTTTTCTTCTGGACTGGCCCCTTTGTGAAAACCAGAAGTCACGTAACACCCGAATCCGGATTTCTTGAACTCTTCGTCTGAAGATAGTAAAGACCCCAGAAGGACTGACTTCTCAAAACAAACGGCCGGCATACTGGCGTCTATTGCACGGTCCAAATCGAATACCTTCCCTAAAACATAAAGCGAACGCCACCTACTCTTCATCTCTTTACTTACCTTCTTGTCCTCTAATACCCCTTTTTCAAAGGCATGTGGCACTAATGAATGTACGAAAGAATTATAAGCGCATGCGAGGTCTATTCCCTCTAATTTTTGACCGCGCAGATATGAATCGCGGAATTCTCGACTTATCTCCTCTAAACGGGTTTTTGTAGGGACCTTTATGCCGTAAGAATATCCGTTGAAGTAAACATCTTCCGGCTCTGGGGCAGCTTTGTTTAGAACGTTGTACTTTTTTTCAAAAAGTTCGCTGAAATAATCCGAAAATGTCGTAGTGCTCTTCGTTGCGGGGTAAGAAGCTTGCAGCAGATCCGACGTGCCCGGAGCCGTTTCCCCGTCTATGAGTTCGAGGACGCGCTCTAACTCTGTCTCCTTCTCTTTCTTTTTTGTCTCCGTCCGCCATATCTGCCTCAATTGACTAGGCAGCGAGCAGTACTTCCTGAGCTCTATCTCGTGAGATTTTTCTGATTTATCACTACTATTAAATGGTGTTTTCATACTAAATAAGTGATGATCACAAATATAAATAGGTTTCTATATAAATAAAGTCGTAGTTTAGTGAAAGACTCCTGCGAAGTATATGCTTTCAGTAGTTAAGGCGCCTCTATCTTCGCGTTAAGGATGTTCCAGCAGAGATCCGCCTCGCGCCTTGATTCATCGGCTTCTGAAAAGGAATAGTAATGGTTGACCGTGCGCGCTTTTCCCTTTTCTATATATCTGTCCTCGAACGGAGCCGTCTCTTTCTGTGCTTCCAAATGGTATCTTGCTACTCCCCCCTCGGAACTTTTTTTAAGACTATATTCTATATCGAAGTCAAAATCTATTATTATAAGAGGTTTTTCGAATTTCATATCTTGTATCTTTGTGTAGACCTTATGTTTAGCCTGATGAATCCTGCTCTTAGGCTGGGCCGAGAGAAAATTCGAAGAAACCAATTCCAGTTCATCGTGTCTTAGTTTTTCGGAGAGGCTATGGTGGATGTAACCGAGTTGCAATTCGTCCATAGCAAGCAACCTACTGATAATATTTTCTGCGTCGTAATTCGATGTTATATAATATCCGACGTGGATATCAACCTCATTGACATCGTAACCTATATCAGATTTGGCTATGATCTCGCCAATAACGAGCTCCAGACCGGATAGCTTCTGTCCAGCTTCAACAAAATTATCAAGTGACAACTGGTAACTAGAATTTGCCCAGCGCCCGTGTTCATCCATGCAAAATCATGAAGATAAGTTATATAAAAAGCTATGAAGAGCACTGTAGTTTAATTACCTCATAGTTTTATCAGTAATTAGACTACAAGGCCCATCTAACTCCATAGTGCAAAAATAGATTTATATACACTAGTGCATCTCAAATAGCATGACAGGAAAAATAACAGTACTTGGTTTCGCTGGAAGCCTTAGAAGAGACTCCTTCAATAAAGCTGTACTTAATACGGCAAAAAGACATGCGCCGGAAGGCGTAGAAGTAGAGATATTTGATCTGGAGGGAGTGCCTCTCTATAACCAGGACGAAGAAAAAAATATGCCGGCTAAAGTCGTGGAATTCAAAAGGAAAATAGAACAAGCAGATGCCGTTCTGATAGTCACGCCTGAGTATAACAGGTCCATCCCGGGAGTCTTAAAAAACGCTATAGACTACGCATCCAGGCCGTATGGGCATAATTCGTTCGACGACAAACCGGTAGCGACCATCGGCGCTAGCGGCGGAGAGTTCATAGGCACTGCAGTAGTACAATACCACTTAAGGCAGGTATTCTCTTTCCTTAACATGCATCCTTTAGAGAGACCTCAGATATTTATAACAAACGCAGAACAGAAAATAAAAGGCGGAGAAGTAATAGACGCGCATACTATAAAACTCATAGAAGAGTTACTACAGAGATTGGCGGAATGGACGTTAAGATTAAAAAAGGAGAGATGATATTCTCTTTCAGCCTAGCTAACCGGCCAGGTGCGGCACTTTGGGCCTCCATGCCTGCTTTTTGCTTATAATATGATTGTTTCGTATCTTACCGACTTTTATCCATGTCTTACGAAATGGTAATTCTCGGGGAACTTGTTAAAATTAATATTGTAAACAAAACAGTCTAATCCTATGTACATATTGGGTATAGAAAGTACCGCGCATACCTTCGGGGTTGGTATAACAGACGGCAACAGGATACTTTCCAATGAGAGAGACACATTCATGCCCAAAAAAGGCGGAATAGTCCCTAGAGAAGCTGCAAAGCACCATTATAGAAAAGCACCTGAAATAATTAAAAGCGCACTTGAATCTGCGGGGATATCTCTCCAACAGGTGGATATGTTTGCAGTTTCTCAGGGGCCTGGTATATTATCATGCCTAAAGGCCGGCGTAAGCGTCGGTGTCTTCCTCTCAAGGAAATACAAAAAGCCGATAATCGGAGTCAACCACTGCATAGGGCATATAGAGATAGGCAGACTTATGACAGGATTTAACGATCCTGTGATACTTTACGTAAGCGGAGGTAACACGCAGATAATAACCTATCTGAACAAAAGATACGCGGTCTTTGGAGAGACCCAAGACATAGGTGTAGGAAACCTGCTTGATAGGGTCGGGAGGATGCTTGGTATACCCTTTCCTGCAGGCCCGGAAATAGAAAGGCTGTCGAACGGCGGCAGAGAATATATAAGATTCCCATACACTATAAAGGGGATGGATGTCAGCTTCTCAGGGATAGAAACATATGTGAAAAATATAATCGGCATAAAAAGGAGAGAGGACGTGTGTTTTTCACTGCAGGAGACTGTTTTTTCGATGCTTATAGAAGCCAGCGAGAGAGCAATGGCATACTGTGGTAAAACCTCCCTGATCATAACAGGGGGCGTAGCAGCTAACAGTAGACTTAACGAGATGGGCAAGAGAATGTGCGCCCAGAGGGGAGCTGAGTTCAGGGCTTTAGATAAAGAATACACAGGGGACAATGGCGCTATGATAGCGTATACTGGCTATCTTATGATGAATGAAGGAAAGACCGAAATAAGACCAAGACCCAGGTTCCGAACTGATGTTGTAGAGATAAATTACAGGTAATATGCCGATAAACGCACCGCAGAAATATTACGACCTTGAAGAAGAATACAGCAAGCAGAAAGACTTGTCTGAAAAGGAAAGGATCTTGAAAGAGATGATGATTATCCTACCAAAGCATAAGGGCACGGACAAGGAATTCGCATCATTAAAGAGAAGGATGTCTCTTCTCAAAAAGAGGGCGGGGCGTACACCGCAAATACATAGGGCTGAGACCATAAGAAAGAGATGGCCCAGATTCTGTCTTGTAGGATACGACCCTGCGCTCATAAATAGCAGCATGAACCTGGCAAAGATCGGTAATATAATGCACGGTATCGTAAAAGTCGACAGTATCCCTATACAGGTAGTTTTGATACAAAACCTTGATAAGGACAAGGATGTGGCAAACCAAAGCGAAATAATCGCATCGAGGAATAGATTAGACTACAAAGCCGTGCCGTGCATTCAGATGGATTTTCCCGATTTAAGCAGGCTTAGAAAAGAAGCAGGTATAATCGGAGTTTACACGGAGGACTCTAAGGACGCTGTTCCGCTCCGTGCAGGGGAAAACGTAAGGGGCTTGGCGAAAAGGCTCCATCTAGATATTAAGAAGAGCTCTTATGCTGTGCTCTATGGCAAAAATGTAAAGTTCCAGGGCCAAAGGGTCGGCCTCGATCATGCATTATACGATGGTGACCGGGTTTTTATAAAGGTATGATAAGGATAGCGACTGGGGCTGAAGCAGAGCTGTATAAGGAAGATGGTGTCATAATAAAGGACAGGGTCAAGAAACGCTACAGGATACGGGAATTGGACGAGGCTTTGAGGATCTCCAGGAACGCCCGCGAATTCGCTATCATGAAAAGATGCCATGAAAGCGGCATCGATACGCCGCGTCCTATAAAACTTGACATAAAAGGACGCATATACATGGAAAACATAGCCGGATACCCTCTAAGTTCAAAGTTCTCGTCAAAAAATATGGGAAAAGTCGCAGATATGCTGTGGAGACTTCACAGCCTTGGCATTGTCCATGGAGACCCTACAACGGCGAATATGCTGGTCTCCAGGGGGCGTGTTTTCTTGATAGACTTTGGACTGAGCTTTTACTCCAAAAGAGCTGAGGATCGAGCCTCGGACTTGTTCCTCCTTAAAAAGGCGCTGGCCTCTAAGCATCCAGAACAGGCTAAAATCGCCTATAAAAAGTTCATATCTAGATACAAGAAAAACAGCGGAAAAGAATTTAAACCAATACTTTCTCATCTTAGAGATATGGAAACCAGAAGAAGGTACTATGAAAGTTATTAGCGTGCGCAATAAGTTTGTGCCGCACTGGCTTAGCTACACTCCTGAAGAGGTAGAGAAACTCATAATAAACAAGTATGAAAAAGGGATGACTAAATCGCAGATAGGCCTTATACTACGCGACCAGTATGGTATTCCATCTATCAAAGACCTGACAAAAAAGAACATAAAGAAGATAATAAAGGAGAGGACTCAAAAAGAGGACCTCCCTGAGGACCTTGTAGCGATGTTCAGAAAGGTAGTAAAACTGCACATGCATCTGGAAAAAGCGAAAAAAGACAAACACTCCAAAAGAAGTATGGTTGTTCTGGAGAATCGTATAAATAGGCTAATCAACTACTATAAAAAAATCGGGTATCTTCCGGATAATTACAAGTACTCTTTGGATGCGGCTAGGCTGGTGGT
Source organism: Candidatus Parvarchaeota archaeon (assembly GCA_023380585.1). Lineage (GTDB taxonomy): Archaea > Nanobdellota > Nanobdellia > Parvarchaeales > Parvarchaeaceae > Parvarchaeum. The sequence continues at coordinate 25,308 of JAMCRN010000028.1, forward strand.
CAAACTATGAACCTAAGCAATTCTTGGTATAAGGTGGTAGCACCAGCGATGGAAAACGCTGAGATAGGGGAAATATACGGAAACCAAGAGAACCTCATAGGAAGGACTGTGGAAATAAACGCGAACGACCTGCCGAAGATGAAAAGCAGGTCAGGTTACAGCGTAAGATTCCGCATAACTGCGGTATCAGAAAGCACGGCCACCGCCGAGCTAGAGGCTCTGACTTTGGCGAGAGAACAGGTCAGCAGACTGGTAAGGCACAGAGTTTCTAAAATAGACTATGTAGTAAAGATAAAAATCGGGGATAAAGATTACAGATTCAAAGTGGTCGTGGTAATAAACCTTGCTAAGAATTTCTACAAAACGGCTGTAAGGAAAGGTATATCTGATTTCTTAAACACAGAGATAAAGGACCAGAATCTAAAGGATATCTTCATTGATTCTATGACAGGAAAGATACAAAACCAACTCCATAAGAAATTAAACAAGATATACCCTACAAGAGTCGCAGAGATAAGAGCTATAACTCCGTAATTAATCTTATATACTATAGGTGGGCTCGTGGCGCAATTGGCAACGTGCTCCCTTGGCGTGGGAGAGACTTCGGGTTCAAATCCCGACGAGTCCATTTTTAAATGATTTAGATTGCCATTTCAAAAGATCTCAGTAAACAGTCATTATAAGGCGTTTACTGATACAGTTTCTAACGGTTTTATATTTAAATATTTGTGGCTAGTTTTACGGCTTGTTACTTCTCCTTTGCGTACCTTATGACCATGCCTTTGTCTTTACCGCCGGATAGGTTACGCGCGTACAGAGCTATTATAATGGCTAGTATGACTGTTACGACTATGCCTATAGGCGTGAGTATCAGCGACCCGAGAGGTGTGAATATACTCGTGATGATGATTATAGCCAGGAATATTATGACTGCCTTCAAAGCGGGACTGGTAGATGAAAGTCCCCTTGCCGCAGCGTATAATAGGACTATTATGGATGCTATGTCTATGGTCAGGCCGAGTATCTTGATGAAATCGACGCCGAACAATGAACTTACATAGCTGTTTATCGAAGGAGAATTTATGAGGGCGACGTATATCAATATCATTAACAATATTATACCTAAATACCTTGGAAGTCCTATCTTTCTCTTGAATGTGAACGCTAACAATGCTAGTATAATGACTGCCAGACCGAAGAAAAAGAAAAAACTAACTATCCCTGAAAGGAAGGAAGGATTCGTGAATAAAACGGCAAAGACTATCAGAGCGAAGGCTATGGCTATCGGACTTGCGCCTTGGCTCATGTTGGTGCGTTTTATAGAGAGATATATGACTTCGAATACAAAAAAGGCGACTATGCCAGCGTATATAGGGACGTTCTGATGGACGTTGAACTGCCCTAAAAACCCGGTCGGCACGCTGATGGGGGATGGAGGTAAAGATGAGGTGCCTAAAACGGCGGGAAACGCTAGACTTAAGACGATCGCAGCCAACATCAGCTTTCTCATATAAAGATAAGAGGATTATTGGTATTTAATGCTTAAGTCGATGCCAACTTGATTTTTCGCAGGGGTATAATATATAA
>JAMCRN010000029.1 GCA_023380585.1 Candidatus Parvarchaeota archaeon
ATTTTATAAAAGACCGCTGATAAATGATAGATAGAAGCCCCGTAGTGTAGCGGCCAAGCACGTAGGCCTTTGGAGCCTGAGACACCGGTTCAAATCCGGTCGGGGCTACTTCATGCAGGGGATAATGCTATCTCGGAGATATTGGACTAAAATCAGTATTTAAACTGTGCAACCTTAGATAAAATAGAATATATTATATGACAAGACCGATAGAATGGTTTGACAGGGCTGAAAAAGATATAAACTCTTCAAAACTTTTATACAAAAATAAAGATTTTGGTAATGCCATCTTTCATCTACAACAGGCTACCGAAAAAATAGCAAAAGGCTATCTATTGTATTTGAATCTTCTTAAAGAACCCGAAACAAACCCCAAAGTTACACAATATTTCAAAAATTTACCTAGTTCCATAACAATTCCTCCAGCCGGCGGTCGCGACGGATACGGACATGAATGGCATGAGAAGTTTGTTGATTTAATAAACGCGATGTTGCACCCATATATAGATAAATTACCAGCTGCCTCATTCGTAGCCTTTAGCGAGATAACCGAGAAGGCATCTAAACTTTCCGCTTTAGCAGATACGCAGTTGATAGATTGGTCCATAAATACTACTGAGCAAATCGTAATGCTCTCTAAATTGAGAACTTCTGATATTCTTAATCTTGCCAAAAGTTATGGGACAGAAATTGATGCAGCAAATTTAGAGGAGATTAAAAAGCAAAGCTTAGCCGCCGCTGGGCTAGATAAAAACACTCAGATAGATGAAAATTCGGTGTCGCTTGGTAAATTATTTACTTTAATTGGTCTGCTTATATTAAATTCAGTTTTAAGTCCACATGAAAGCCTATCAAGATATCCAACCGATGACATAAAAATAAATTATGATAAAAATCTTCCAATTATTAATAAATTCGCTGTTTTTTACGAGAAGATTAATTATTTTGAAGAGTTCTTAAAAAAGACGGTTAGTGATGAAGTCTAATCTATTAATTTTTATCCTTTTCTAACTTTAGAAATATATTTCTTTTAAATTTAACCTTTCTTTGTATCATCTTTTGTATTTTCTGCAAGGTCCTGAAGCGCTTAAATAAGAACATAAATATGGTATTCAAACAGGTTTCAAAGCAAGTTAAGAATTAGAAGAAAAAATACAAAAAAATAAACTATTGATGACCTTAAAAAAGGCCCTTTTTCTCTTTTATAGCTGCATTGACCTTTCCCATCACATCGGGAGGTATAGTCTCCATGTTGTGCTGTTCCTTTGCATGTGTCGCGATTTTAGGCAACAGTTCTTCTTTGGTCTTTGCATAGGTCTTAAAACCGCAGTTCATACCTATATCCTTGCAGGCAAATGTATATTTCATAAGTTCACCTCTTTAATAATATTATGATTCTGGCCTATATAAACTTCAATAAAACATTGTAAGCGATATCATTCTTATCAGAATTCGTCGCCTTCTGAGTCGTACGGCCGGAAACCTGCGGCTTCTATGTTTTCAAACACGTGTGTTTTCCGCTATTATGGTAAGGATTTACCTAAAACTATCCAGGACTTCCTTTAAGACTACTGCTTGATTGTGTTTTTCATCTTTAGCCCCGAACAATAAGATAATATTTTTGTTTTTTCCTTCCAAATCCTTGATTTCTCTTAGTCTCTCGACCTGTTGTTTGGTTTTCAATTCGTTTTTATATTTCTCTCGGAACTTCTCCCATTTGCTTTCATCATGCCCAAACCACTCCCTCAATCTATCGCTTGGGGCGACATCCTTTAGCCACATGTTTGCATTGACAGACTCTTTTGTCAAACCTCTTGGCCAGACCCTATCCACTAGTATCCTAAACCCTTTGCTTTCCGAACCGTATACTCTTTCTATAGATATCATAAATATTATACTGGTTGTGCACATTAATAATTAAAATACCGTCTCTCAGAGAGCGCAGATATCTTTTTTCAGTGATAAATCCTCACTTTGGATACTACAGTGTATCTATGATCCTTGGTTTATAGTAAACTTTATATACCATAATCGATAATAAATATTGGTTTACTATAAACAAATATGGAATCGCTACCGGAAGAGATGAAAGATGAGGTTTTCGACATACTCAGAAAAAGGGATAAATTATATGTGATAATGAAGGAAGAGAACGAGAAGGCAGAAGAGCTCTTCAGCAAGCTATTGGGCAGTGACAACCTTGAGTTCATGGAGCTGTTCGATGTCATGGAAGGCCGGCTATTGAAGGAATTCAGCGAATGCGTAAGCATTATAAACAATGAGCCTTTCATAAACAAGATAGGGCTTAAGAGCATAACACAGTTCTTCTATGATCTGAGCCGGCTGGATCAGACACAGAAGGTACTTTTCAACTATGCCCTTACCGGCAGGAGAGGCAACGAGGGGCTTTTGCAGAGCCTTGGAGGAGAAAAACTCAGTAGGAGTTCTGTTTATATCCCATCCGAAAATGGAGAAAAATTTGAATCCTTCATAAAAAGATGGGGTGTAGAATACAAAAAGAGGAAAATGCTTGTATTTGAGGAGGATTGAAAATGGTATATGAAGAAGGGAATATAGGAGTCACGCTGAAAGTCGCAGAAGCGCATCAGGATGATATAGGACTCAATTCTGTTAGGATGGATACTGCTTCGATGAAGCAGATAGGAGTTAGAGCTGACGACTATGTGGAGATAGAAGGAAGCAGGAAGACCGTTGCCAGGGTAGACAGGGCCTACCCGGCTGACATAAATCTCAAAATAATAAGGATGGACGGCACGACGAGGAAGAACGCTAAAGCCGGTATAGGGGAGAATGTGATAGTCAGAAAAGCCGAAGTAACCGAGGCTGATGTAGTGAACCTTGCGCCTCTTTCAAATACTTACATAAAAGGCGGTGAGGAACTTATAGGCAGGCTGCTCAACGGCAGGGCCATGATTAAGGGAGACATGGTCACACTGGGCAACGGAGCGCGTGGAGGCATAAACTCCCTGTTCGGTGACGATGATATAGTGAACATGTTCTTCCAGAGCGGGTTCCCTAGCTTCCAGTTCGGATTTTCTGAGTTCAGGTTCATTGTCACTTCGACTTCTCCTAGAGGAGCAGTGGTGATAACCGAAAATACTGAGATAAACATATCGAACGAACCGGTAAAGCTGGCGGAAGAAGGTGGAAGAACGAAACATGTTAGTTATGAGGATGTAGGCGGGCTTACAGACGAAGTATCAAAAATAAGGGAGATGGTAGAGATGCCGCTAAAGCATCCGGAGATATTCATGAGGCTTGGGATAACACCACCGAAAGGGGTTCTGCTCTACGGCCCTCCCGGGACTGGAAAGACTTTGCTAGCACGTGCCGTAGCGGACGAAAGCGAAGCGCATTTCATATCCATAAACGGACCGGAAGTCATGAGCAAATGGGTAGGAGACGCGGAAAAAAGACTGAGAGAGCTCTTCGAGGATGCGGAAAAGAACGCTCCTTCTATAATATTCATAGACGAGATAGACGCTATAGCTACAAAGAGAGAAGAGAGTATAGGAGAGGTAGAGCATAGAGTTGTCTCGCAGCTTCTTACGCTGATGGATGGGCTCAGGAGCAGGGGAAGAGTCATCGTGATAGCCGCTACTAATAGGCCTAATGCGATAGATCCTGCGCTGAGACGGCCTGGAAGGTTTGACAGGGAGATAATGTTCGGTGTCCCTAACGAGAGGGGCAGGCTGGAAATATTGAAGATACATACCAGAAATATGCCGCTGGATAAAGGAGTCGACCTCGCCTACCTGTCTAAGATAACACATGGGTTCGTAGGAGCTGACCTGGAATCCCTGATAAAGGAAGCTGCAATGAACGTAATAAGGCGCAATATAAACGAGCTTAATATAAAAGAGAATGAGAACATACCAAAATCAGTGCTAGAGAGACTGGTCGTAGGAATGGATGATTTCAGGGAAGCCCTCCGTTTCGTAAGGCCCAGTGCTATGAGAGAAGTGCTGGTGGAAAAGCCGAACATAAAATGGGAGGATGTAGGCGGGCTTGAAAGAGTGAAGCAGCAGTTAAGAGAAGCTATAGAATGGCCGCTTAAGAACCCAGATGCTTTCAGGCGGGTGGGTATAACTCCCCCGAAAGGCATACTCCTGTATGGTCCTCCCGGGACTGGAAAGACTTTGCTAGCGAAAGCAGTAGCTAATGAGACCGAGTCCAACTTCATAACGATAAAAGGACCGGAGATATACAACAAATACGTCGGTGAAAGCGAGAAGAAGATACGTGAAATATTCGACAAGGCCAGACAGGTCTCCCCTTCCGTGATATTCATAGATGAGCTTGACAGTATAGCATCTCCACGGCAGGGAGCAGACAGCAACAACGTCGCCGAGCAGGTAGTCAACCAGCTTCTTACAGAACTTGACGGTATAGAACCGCTGAAGAACGTCGTCGTCATAGGAGCGACAAACAGGATAGATAAGATAGACCCTGCGATACTCAGGGCTGGAAGATTTGATAGTGTAGTCTTCGTACCGCCACCTGTAAAGGAGGAAAGAGAAGCGATACTGTCCGTCTACATAAAACACATGCCAATCGAAGGAAAAGTAGAAGAATTGATAAAAGAACTTGCAGCTAAGACGGAAGGCTATGTCGGCTCAGACATAGAAAGACTCTCCAAGGAGGCCGGTATGATAGCCTTGAGGAACGACATATCCACTGAAAAAGTCACCAAGGATGACTTCTATAAAGCTCTGGAAATAGTGAAGCCAAGCCTTACGCCTGAAGAGGCAAAGAACTATGAGGAGACTGCTAACAAGATATATATGAGAAAGACCAAGGCCGGTGAGCTTAACTATTTCGGATAGATGGAATACGAGGACCTGTATAGGGTTATATTGGACGATGAACTCGGCTGGGAGCACCTTATAACGGCGATAATAAGGGAGGAAGGTATGGACCCTATGGATATAGACATAATAAAGATAACAGACAAGTTCGCATCTCTAATAATACGGCTTAATTCCATAGATTTCCGATTCGGCGGAAAGTTCGTTTACACTGCCGCGATACTGCTCAAATTAAAGTCGGACAGGATAATGGACGACCTTCTTGAAAGGAAGAAAAAGGTGGATGCAATATCAGCAGGATCCAGATATATAAGGGCAATACCAGTGGACATAAACATAACCGCAAGAATACCATTGATAAGAAACAGGAAGATAACCCTCTCGGAATTGATAAACACAATAAAGGAGGCGATAAGATACACAAACAAGCATCCTGTAAAATTCAATCTCAAACTAAAGGAAATAAAGATAGAGCAGAGGATAACGATGATACTGCAGAGACTGGCAGACATGTTTAGGATGCAGGAGAAGATATCGTTCTCGCAGTTGTTGTCAGAAAAGACAAGAAAAGAGATGATATATACCTTCCTGCCTCTGCTATTTCTGTCGAACATGGATAAGATAGAACTGGAGCAAGAGGAGCCGTTTTCGGAGATTTATGTCAAAAATAAAAGAATCGATTGAAGCTGTGATATTCGCCTTCGGAGATGGTATAAGCCGTGAGGATATCCAGAAGCGGCTGAAGGCAGACCCAGTCCTGATAGACAGGACTGTAAACTTGCTTAACAAGGAATACGCAGAGAGGAAGTCGGCTTTCTTTATATCGACTGAGGGTAGTCTTTACAGGATGAGGCTGCGAAGCGACCTTGTACATCTTGCGGAGGACAACCTTAAGACGGATATGAAAAAGGGCGTGCTTATGACGTTGAGCTTGATAGCATCAAAGGGCAAGGAAACACAGGCAAAGCTGGTCAAGGAAAGAGGCAGCATAGTCTACCAGCACATAAGAGAGCTGGTGGATAGAGGATTCATAACAAAGTACGAGGAAGACGGGAAGAAAATAGTCAAACTAACCCCACAGTTTTATGACTATTTTGACGTAAAATCCAGTGAATTTAAAGAACTTAAAAATGAGGTCTTAAGGCAGGAAGAGGAGAAGGAAACACAAGAAGTAGAATACGTTGGAAACTAGAAGATGATTGTCCTTCTTTTTACCTCTGGAGATGTATCCTTCTTGTTATCTGGCTGTTCTGTCTTATCTTCAGGTACTGGCGCCGGCTCTGCGGGAGCCTGTGAAGGTGCCGCAGACGACTTTATACTCTCTATCGCACTCCGTATCTTTTCAGCCATGGCGGAAAATTCTTCCTGGCTAGGAATATCTGTATTCCAATTATAGCTTATCTCGTCGTCCTTGTATCTTGGTATTACATGTATAAGCGCATGTGGGGTAAAATTGCCCCTTCTGAGCTCCTGCGTGTACAGCATGTCTATATTGACGGCACCCTGGGACAACAAAAGGGAATATGCTATAGCCCTGGCTATGGTCATGAGAGCTGAGTATTCCTGTTCCGGCATCTCGAACAGGCTATTGTAATGTTT
>JAMCRN010000030.1 GCA_023380585.1 Candidatus Parvarchaeota archaeon
CTAGTTCTTGGATCTTTCTGTGAAAGTTGAAAAACATGTAGAGAAAGTGTTCTATGACAAAGACCTGAAAGCACAGGATGGGATAAGATTTCTGTATGAAAGAGGAAGCGACGAAGACAAGATAAGCCGTATTCTCAGCGTAGGCGGGATGGGGATAAAAAGGAAAATCGTACCTACAAAGTGGGCTATAACGGCTGTCGATGACACCCTGGGCAAAGATATGATCGCGACTGTAAGGCATATTGAAAAATCAGATATATGCGCATTGAAGACTGGTATTTTCTTAGGAAACGTGTTCACATTCATATTCCTGGCAGGCGAATGGTCATTTGAATTAATAGAGGCCTGGAACAGAGACGGAGGAGAGGTGATGATCGGGGAAAGCGATTATGAGCTCTATTGTGGCAGAAAAGAATATGTGAATAACACTGCCGGGGCTTATTATGCAATAAGACTTGCAGTACTGGAAAAACTCCTGAAAATGAAAAAGCAGTTTTCTGTGATAGTGGTAAGAGAGATAACGCCTGAATACTTTGCGCCTCTTGGAGTCTGGGTCGTAAGGGAAGGGGCGAGGAAAGCCCTGGAAGGCGAACCAGAGTTCTTTAAAGACTCTGAATCTGTCATCAATGCAGCGAAGAGGAGACTTATTTACAAAGACGGCTTAAAAAAAAGTAAGATACTGAGATTGATATCCACACAGACCAGGCTTAACAGCTTCTTTTAATCACGCTATAAGCTTGAAATGTGCCAATATCCTGTTTACTACCAAGCCAGAAACCAGAGATATTATGAAATAGGCCCAGAACCAGGTAAGCTGGTTACCTATAAACGGTATACTGAAAGGAAGCATCGCTACTACAAAAGTCGGGGGAAAAAGCTCCACGCTTATACCGTTTAAAGAATATTTTTTGGGCGATACAGCGCCGATAACGCCAGACACGTTAGTGCTATTCGTGATTTTATTTGATGTAAACGACAGACTGCATGTTTTGCTGTTTATAAATGTAGAAAACGACACCGGCAGCTTAGATTCGGTTAAATTTATGTTGGTTGAGTTCTTCCCGGGTGCTGTCTGAAAGACGGCACAATCAGATAGGGAAGATAGAGAACCAGTAGCGTAACCGGCAACAGTTGTGTGTATAGGCACCCCCAGCCCTATAGGGGAGTAACTGAAGTAAGATGACATGACCAAAAATACTATAAGAAACGGTATGATGGTGATGAAAGTCGGCTTCATGCTCTGTTTCATTATCTTTGAGTTTTCGGCCATCAGCTCAGAATACACAGGCTTGAACTGTGGGTCGTTCGGTTTTATCTGCTTCAACTGAGCCTGTATCTGTTTTATCTTTATCTTGCTGTTCCTTACCAGCTCGTGGTCTACTATGAACATGTAAGCAAGCTGGCCGCTTATGCCCACGGCCAGTGAAACAAGTATTATTATTATAGTATCTACCAACATTTCAATCAGCTCCGCGGACTATCCTGTCTTTTATAGGTCTAAACTCGTCTCCATTCTCTTGGAGAAGCGAATAATAGAACTGATATATTATCATAACAACAAGTAATATACCTATGCCTGCAGTCAAAGTGTCCAGGAAAGTCGCCAAAGCAGCTACTAATCCGGTCAGTGCGCCGCCTATTATGGCAAGAGGCACGATGTACCTGCGGAATATGTCTGTAAGGACTCGTTCGTCTCGTCTAAATCCCGGCATCGAAAGTCCTGACTCCATTACCTGCCTAGTCACAGATTTCGGATCCTGGCCGCCGAGATACATCCAAGCATAAGAGAATGCAGCTGCGCCTATGACCAGTATGATAGTGTAGACGAGCATCGATTCTATCTGAAGCAAGGTTATGCCAGTAGTAGTGGCACTTATGTATAGTTGTTGAAGGGTGGGAGGGGATAGCAATGCCGCAATCCCTGATATAGGTACCTGCTGCACACCGAAGATTGTGTGCTCTACCTGGTATCTTCCAAGAAACGTTATGCCTGCGTTGAACAATGAAAGCCCTAAGAATTGAATGGCGGCAACGAGAGAGACTACTAAAACTATCGGTATTATACTAGTGTAAAAAAGAGAAACAGGCCATCTTATAGAGTATCCCCTTAGCCTACCAAAAGACAAAGGCAGTTCAACCTTTATCCCCTGCAGCCATATAGATACCGCGAAAAGTCCGACTGTGGAGATTATCGCGACTACTGAGAAGACCGCATTCAGTGGCACACCTGCCAAAAAAGCAGAGATTATCGCTGGTACCGCACCTATAGGGCTTATGAATGGATTAAATGCCGTATTTATAAGCTGCAAAGATATGCCCGCTAGTATGAAGAGGCTTATCCCTGAGCCTATGCCCCATTTGCTTACTACCTCGTCCATGAACATAAGTATTATCCCGGCTAGGATGAGTTGTACAAGCATGATCAATGGGAAGAAGAGACCAGGACCGGCTGGCGTCAGTGTGCCGCTGAAAACGTATATCCCGTTTTCTATCACTATGAAAGATATCGAAGCTAACTTCTGCATGCCTTGGAAGAGTACCCTTCCGTCCCTTGTCGTAGTGTCTATATGGATTATATCCGTGGACTGAAGCATCTGTATTACTATGCTTGCGCTGACTATAGGCCCTATACCCAAAGAAAGCAAAGAACCGAAATGGGACGCTATAAGGACTTGCAAGATCTCGAAGTTCAGACTGTAGGATTTGCTGACGCCGAAGAGAGTGACAAAAGACATGATGACGAACAGTAGGAGGATAACGAAAGTCCACTTAAATTTTGTCGCCAGGTCCAATTTTTTCTCTGGTACCGGTACTGAAGGTAGGTTGGATATGAAATTTCTCAGCTTCTCATTCATATATAGTTCCGCCTGCTTCCAAGATGCTCTGCTTGGCCCGTTCAGACGCTTTGCCGTATATAGCTAGCTTTACCTTATCTTTACTTAGAGAGCCACATACTTTTGAATAACCAAGATCCTTTAGCTTTATTACTGTGCGTCCTTCCTCTAAAGAAAGAGTACCTTCTCTTTCTAGTTTGTTTAATAGCGTCCTTATCCTGTTCAGATTCAATGGAGTCTTCTTACTGTCAGATGTCCAATATGTATGCTTATTTGCACGTACGGACATGAGTTTCTGCTGCCCTCTTTTCCCTCCGCCAGCTTTACCTCTCCCACCTCTGTTTCCAGCATGCCTTGCCCTTTTGCCGTAGCCTCTTCCTGCAGTAGTGCTTCCACGGAGGTGTTTTCTTTTCATATCATCCTTTCAAGCAGCTTATTTATCTTCTCTCCCCTATAGCCAAACGAACCTCTTACAGAAAAAGGAGCCTTCTTTCCTTTTTTATCAAAGCCGTGGATAGGCGGATGGAGATTGAAAACATTTTTTATCTTTAATTGTTTTAGATCCGATTTTCCGTCTATAATATCCTGCGCGAATTTATCCAATTGTTCCTCCGTCCATTCGTACTTCTTTGAGTTACTTATTTTCGAACGACGAAGAAGGAGTTTCTTTAGAGTCTCTTTGTTTATTTCGCCATAAGTCATCGTGCTTTCGGCTGCTTTCAGAATCCCCTTCACAGAATCAGTGTCGTTTAAGAGGGTGCAGGAATAAAGTTTTTTAAGTCCTAGCGTCCGAAGGGATCTCTGCACTGTCCTGCTCTTTTTTATACTCGTCCTTATCTTCAGTGCACATAGTTTTGTCATAATTCTTTCTCCTTTGAAAGGCCAAGGGTCTTATTTTCTTCCGGCATCAGCCTATACTGTGAAAGCTGCTTGAGTGCTTCGAAAGTCGCATAACCTAGATTTATCCTTGTGCTTGTCTGCCCTACGACTCTAGACCAGACATCTCTTATCCCTGCTAGCTTTAATATTGTCTTTATGTCGTCAGCCACGCAGAAGCCTATCCCTTTTGGCGCAGGTAGCAGTGTAACCACCACAGACCCGCACTTTCCGCTGATTGTAAATGGTATGGAATGTGTGCCTCTGCACGCACACTCCCAGCTGCCGCATCCGCGCGAGATCTTTATTATGCTCAATTTAGCCCTTTTTACTGCTTTCTCTTTTGCCGACACTGATTCCAGACTCCTGCCTTTTCCTACACCTATATGGCCGTTAGAGTCTCCTACTATAGCCATTGCCGAAAAATGTTGACGCTTTGTCTTTGCTGTCACCTTCTGTGTATTTCTTATTATCCTGCGTTTACCTCCGCCTAATTTTCCCTTTGACTGGCCTATAAAAAGAAAGTCTGTGGACAGATCCGGGAGGAGATGGTCCACTATCTCTGGTTCTAATATCTTTAAGTTGTTGTCAAGTATATAATCTATATCTGTTATTTCCCCAGCACCGACTGCTCTGCCAAGCGAAGTCTTGAAGGAATATTCGCTTTTCGGAACCGATTCGACAGGCTTGGAAGCCTCCTTCTCTATCTCGATCTTCGCTTCTGACACGGTTTCTTCCGCTTTATTTTCCATAAGAGTTTAATTTTTCTAAGGTCTTATCCATCTCCGCTTTTATATTGTTTACCTTCTCCCCTAAAGCAGAGAACTGATTTCCAGTACGTTTTGAATAGTGATTCGCTATATGCTCTCCGAATATCCTGCCTTCGGTGACCGGTAACTCGCCGCTGCGTACCTTCATGCCTGCATCTTTAGCCCCTCTAACAAAGAAATATATGAAACTGTCCTTTTTCATAGTCCTGTGTCCGTTATCAAGAATCGCTTCTCTGCCACCCGTCTTCTTTCCAAGAAGAAACCCAGCCATATAACACGCGCTTGAATTTTTGAACCCAAATGACCAGCCGTATTTTGCCAGGTCCGACCCGTGTACGCTTGCGATCGTCTTGTCCCCGGTAAGGGAGTATTCTACTAGCTGACCTATCACCATACTGTTTGTTTTTCTTACAACTAGTCTCGGCAACCCAGATTTTAAGAGCCTGACTCTCTTCCTGTAATTCGTGCCTGTGTGCTTACTTTTCATAGACTGCCCTTCTTATAGTTTTCTATGTAATTCCTCATGTGATTTACACTGTGGAAAGAATTACCTTTTATCTTCTTGTAAAAGACCCGAAAATCTTTCTTGTCTATCTTACCGGCAGAAAGCTGTTTGTAAAGTTCACTTCTCTGTGCCCTTACCTTCTCAACCCATCCGAAATTAGATCTGGCACCTTTCTTACCTTTTCTGCGCCCTATCCCTTTCTTGTGACCCTTCTTTTTCTTAGCGTGAAGGAGTCGGGCACGGTATCTGGACTGCCCAACCAGTTCCCTCTTGATTATAAAGCCTTTTTTTATCAGTTCTTCTATATCGGAGTGTGTTATGGCCTCTTTTATCTCCTTGAACCTAGAAGGGTCCATCCAGACTTTTTTTTCGCCGACCCCGAATATTTCACTTGCCAGTCTTCTCTGCGTCTTCAGCATCCCTCTCATAGTTCATCACCTTCAAATTCTTAGACTTACAAGCCTGGAGAAAGCCTCGCGGGCGGAAGAACCCGACGGCCGACGCTATTATCACTATGTTTTCAGATGTCACTCTTTCTAGATCGGCAGTGTTCAATACGCGGACCGGATATAAGCCGCTTATCTTATTCCTGGACACCACCGGGGTACGAAAACCTTTTGATGGCATGGGTTTATGGCCTCTTTTGCCTACTTTTGTCTTGTTCTTCCGCCCGCGAGGCTTTCTCCAGGCCGTCCCGACTCTCTTTAGCTTCTTTGCGTCGTGCTTTATA
>JAMCRN010000031.1 GCA_023380585.1 Candidatus Parvarchaeota archaeon
TTATCAGGCAGAAGATCTGCTTGCCCTTTTCTCACTTATGTCTTCAAGTGTAATCTTACTTGTCTTTACACCAGTCACTGCTAGGACTGCGACGCACACAAACCAGCTTATAGCGACGAAACTAAGTTGGGCCGCAGGAGAAGCGGCTAACGCGACACCTATGACCAAAAGACCTACGACGTTGAAGCCTCTGCCAAGGCCATTGGCCAAACCACCGGCGCTGGCTCTTGATCTTGCAGGGAAAAGTTCTGGGACATAAGCATAAAGAGTCGATGCCCAAGCCTGCATGAACAGATTAATCAGGAAAGCCAACACCAGCAAAAGAGCTAAATCTCCCGCAGGAGTGAGTCCAAGGGAAACCGCTAATATTCCTGCCAGCGCAGCATAAAACATAAGCAGATTTTTTCTCTGGAATCTATCACTAACTATAGCGACTGTTACAGGTCCTAAGAACCCTCCAGTGTAACCTATGGATGCATAGAAAACGGCAGTTACTATAGTAAATCCTTTGGCGATAAGTATAAGCGGAAGGAAAGCTGCTACTCCATAAAATGCCCAAGTCTGGAATATCCATAGTAGGCTTGCAGAGGCAGTCCTAACTCTTAGTTTCTTAGAAAACAGGTCCCTGAGAGGTGTTTTTTCTTCAAGTATCGAATAATGAACGCTTCTGTCATATGGTGGTAAAGCCTTCTTGTAAGAAGCCCTTACTTTAGATTCTATAATACGCATTGATTTCTCGGCCTCTTTATGTCTTCCATGACTTAGATACCATCTCGGGGATTCAGGTACTAACGCTCTAAGAGGTAGGACAGCAAATGCTACAACAGCTCCGACTAAAAACACATAACCCCAATTATATAATGAAAAAGATAGTACATATGTAGCGAAGAAACTTACTGCAGGTATCGATAAGACCCCGATTATCATGGACATACCATAATATCTACCCCTGTATCTGGTCGGTATCAGTTCTCCCATGTAAGCCCATATCACTGGTAGGTCACCACCTATCCCGAAACCTGTTATGAAACGGGTTATCCAAAGACCTGATATGGACGGGGCAAATGATACTAAGAAAGTAAGGAATGATCCTAATGCTATTATGATAAGAGTTATGGTGAATATCTTCTTTCTCCCATACTTATCCCCGAGCCTTCCGAAGAAAATCGAACCGAAGAACATCCCTATAAACGCCATCGCTATCGTCAATGTGGTCAATAGTGGAGTGACCGTAAGGACGTGCTTTATAGCTCCTATAGTTACGGAGATGGTGTCTATGTCGAAAATGTCAAAGAAATAACCTGTCGCGGCGACCATCGCCACGAAGAAAAGATACCTGGTCAGAGGGAGCCTGTCGATTCTCTGAACGATATTTGATGTGTCTTTTACATCCGTCATGTTATTTTAAATAATCTCTTATATTTAAATATATCTATCCGTAGACTACTTGCTCACCAATCTGTATACATCCTCTAAACTGCCGACACGAAAGTCAGGTCTGTAAGGACTTGTCTTTTGGGAAGCGTATCCTCTACCAGAGACCAATATAGATCTTATACCGTTTTGATAAGCCATCTTTATGTCTGTATCCATCCTATCCCCTATCACCAAACTGCTTCTTTTATCGCTATTACCTAGTTTCAACGCCAGGTCAATAACACCTTTAAACGGTTTACCGAGTACATAATCTGCGTTCCTTCCAGTAGCCGCTGTCAGAAGTTTCATGAACATACCGGCGTCAGGTATCTCTTCTCCATCCCTGTATGGACAAAGCTCGTCTATGTGCGTAAGCACTATCCTTTTATGTAGATTTATATGCATTATAGTGCGTTTTATTTTTTCATATGTTATCTCGGTATCAAATCCCACTATCACTATCTCTGGATTTATAGTATCATGTACGAAGCCTTCTGCGACTAACTCTTCCTTAAGGTCTGCTGTCACAAGACCATCAAAACTTCTTATTCTCTTTTCTTTAAGAAAATTTTTTAGAAGATCATTCGGTAAAATTAGGTTTTTATCGGATATTTCGACTCTGAGTATCTTGCTTATCTCTTTGATCCTATGTTTCTTGCTTTTTGAGTCGTTATTGCTTATTATAACAAATCTTTTGTCAATACTATTCAACCGGCGTAGGAGCTCGGTGGCAAATGGCAGCGCCTTGTCCCATAAATAAAGAGTGCCATCCCCATCAAGTATGAACAAGTCTTTTGATCCCAAAAGAGCCTTTAATCTCTTACGATTTTTTTGCATATCTATCCACGTTTTCCAAGTATATCTGTGCGTAAGGTATCTTAGTCTTGTCCGTCATCAACGAGTCAAGGTTATTTTTGACCAATCCGCTTATCTGATCGTTATCAAGCCAGAAAAGCAGGTCCTTACCTGTCCTTGCCAGCATTTGGAAAAACCTTGATACGTCCAAGCTGGAAGAGAACTCTCTGAAGATAGTCGTTATCCTGTCAAGCTCCACGGTAGTTTTTATACCGGCTCTGTCCACAGAGTCCATAGCCAGGAGAAAATCTGGTTTATAACTGTAATACTTCGCCAGGTTCAATACAAATATAGAATAGCACTCTGCGGCTTCCTCCCTGCTCGCCCTCAAATCCACTATTTCATCTCTTTTCATTTTTATGTTATATGGGTCTATGTTCAATATAGAATCTGCGGCTACTTTACTGCCAGCAGACGGGAAGCTGCTTTTTACCCATTTGCTGTGCAGGATCGCTCCCGCACTTACGGTAAACTTGTTCATTTTCTGCATCGTTTCTTCGAATCCGAAAGCTATTCTTATCTTCTTTTTAAGGTTCTCTGTGTCGGCCAGCGTAAGTGAATAAGCCACACCGCAGGCCTTGTCATTATCATATTTTAATATTGTATCGAGGGATTCTCTGAACGTCTGTTTTATATCCGTCTGATCCGCAAGGCTAAAAACATAGTATAAAAGGTCCGAATCATCCGACTTCGCTTCCTTTCTAAGCATGTACCCGAGTCTGTCTATTATATATTCGTCGTTCAATATTTCGCAGCGCTTATATGCGGCCTCTAAAAGCAGGCGAGCAGCCCTACGCCTTTCGTAAGGGTCTCTGTATATGCTTACAGCTTCTATCAATTTCCTGTCTCTCATTATCCTGTCAGTATCGCCTTTCCACATTGCATAGCCGACATTCACGGAAGCAAAACTACTGTCTCTAAAATAAAATGAAGGGGTTTCGAGGATGCCCTGCCAGAAACTGAGCGCTTTCTCTTTAGAGACCAGGTTACTGGGGGACAGGTCTTCCATCTTTATACTATCAATGATTCGGTTTTTTATAAATAGTTTATTTTCCCAAGTATTCTTAACGATTTATTAAATGAAGACTGACGATCAGGAAAGCGATCTTTTAAAGAATGTTTTTACCTGCTCCCATGCCTGCTTAGCAGATTTTTCTCTGTAATTGTTGGGATTAGTGTCGTTGAAGAAGGCGTGCGGCGAATCCGGGTATATCCTCATCTCAAGATCTTTCTTATAAGTGACAGCGGCGTCGACAAGGTCCTTCAGTCCTGCGTTTATCCTTTCGTCTAGGGAGCCGTATATACCAAGAATCGGACCGTTTACGTTTTTTATCTTGTCTGCTGGAGAAGGGTTCTCACCATAGAAGATAACACAAGCGTTAGTGCTGCCCGTACATGCTAGATTTATGGACATACCGCCACCAAAGCAGAAACCCATGCTTCCTATCTTGTCTACTGAAACATTCCCAGAAGCCTTTAAAAATTCTACTGCTTTGACAAGCTCTTTAGTAAGTTCATCTTTGGGCAGAGAGAAAAGCTTTGCCATAAGTTCGGATATCACATTTCTGTCATCCTCAGCAAGCTTTGTCAATTCATGCTTGACGTATTCCATGTCTCTCTGCTTTTCTGCAGGGATGCTCAAGAAGAACTTCATTGTCTTTCTTATGTTTTCTACGGTCATTGACTCAGGCACAAAAGCACTTGAGAAGAGATCCGGGGCAAGAACGACATAGCCCTCTCTGCATACCCTTTCAGATACGTCCTTTATGTGCGTATCGAGTCCCCATATCTCGTGTATAAGTATCACTGCCGGTCTATTTCCAGCCGCTTCTGGCGTGCACAGATAGGCGTCTATTTGGTTGGATACTCCAGGATATTTTATCATTTCCCCCATATAATCAATCTTATCACGACGCGACAAACTTATAAATATTTCGATTTGCGGTCTGTTTTTTCTATAAAAGAGAGTATGAAAATATTCCGGCAAGTATTAATAGCAATCCTATCAGCTCTTTTGTGGAGAATTTCTCTTTTAATATTATTACCGAGGCTATAAGGACCAGCGGACCTGATAACTCGACTATTATAGGAGTAAACACTGGATTTATAATATAAGAGAATGCGAAAGTAGAAGTCCCAAGTCCTATTATAAAACCTGCGGCAGCGATCGGTGCGATCCAGGCGATGTTCTGTTTTATGCGGACCTTTACGTGTTTTCTGCCGGCCTTCATCAAAACAAACATGGCGGCCGATGACAAGACTGCGAAGAGCGATACCCATGTGAAGTACGATATAGGTGTCCCGCTGCCAGGTATCTTGTAGAATATTACCCACATGATAACCCATATGAGGTTCCCGGTTATCGCGAGAGCCACTATGCGGTTTATACCTTTTTTGTATTTGTTTCCTGCATGGCCGAAACTGACTGTGAGTATTATAACCCCTACGATTATTATGTAAGATGCAAGAGCTGCCCTAGGGAAAGATAGCGGCTTAAAGAGAAAGCTACTGAAAAGCGCTATGAGGGGGCCTTGGGACGCCAATATGGTAGACACTACTCCGAGGCGCTCTCTCTCCAAACTGTAAAAGACAAGATACGACGCGGCAGTATAAAGGACCCCCAATAATATGAAATACTGAAGTTCCCCGGATTCGAAAGATATCCTGTGATAAGACGCAAAAAGCATCACCAGAGACCCAATAAAAACGAAGAAGACGAAAATCGGCACGAAGTTCTGATATCCCGCTCCGCCTATATATTTCTTGCCGATTATCCCGTATACGGTGTAAGCGACTAAAGTTATTATTATCGCAAGATAGTAATAAGACATCATAAAGTATCTATGGACACACACTTTTTCCTTCAACGCTTAAAAATATACAGGATTGTCCCATTTATGATCGCGCTCATGTGATTCTCCTTCTGCTGACTTCTTGCTGAAGTCCAGCGCAAAACCGTAGAAAGCTATCCTCCGTTCGTTTTTATCCGACTTATCGTAATTGAACTTAAAACCAGAATACTCATTCAATACTTTCTCCTGGTCTTTTTCTCCCGTGCAAAAAAATATTATAAGGTAATTGAATACCGGTATTTTGAACGAGTCTCTTTCTTTTAAAAAGGACATTTCAACATCCTTAAGGTAGGCGTAGTTTTTACCCCATACTTTCTGTTCTTTTTCATTCTTTATGCTGTAAATCTCTTTTATGATATCCGGGTCTTCCTTTGTTGCCCTGTTGAAATCATTGAAAGATTCTTCTATGTAATCATGTCCGGAAAAGCATTTCTCTATTCCATCCGACACATCGCTGCTTTTTAGACCGTCCACCGAGCCGTCCGATACGACTTTTATTCCATCTTTAGAAAACTTATATAGAGACAGTTCCGCTAGCGCAGTTGACGGGCCGACCTCACTAAGTAAGGCCCAAAGTTTCGGATATTTTTTTATCTTTTCCATGTTGGCTCGATCCATAGTAATGATTCTATCATGTATTAATATTTTACAATACAGACTGCTCGATCCACGCATTAACCTTCTAAATAGAAATAGACATCGAATGATATCGGCTCTATATGCATGGATGTGCCGTTTTTCCAGGAAAAACTAAGGTATACATTGTATTCTCCAGCAGCGGTAGGGACTTTCACGCCGCCGTTGTAAGGCCAAGTAAGCCGGGAATAAGAAAATGGCGGCAGTGACAACTCGACAATCGCGTTACAATTCAGGTTGGAAGAGTTTATACCGATTTTATTGCCAAGATAGTAGACTGAACCGTATATCGGTGATACACATCCGCTTTGATAACTTACCGAATAATTGGCAGTATTCTGCATCAAGAATGAGAAAGCCAATAAGCCGTTTTGGAAAACCACTGGTTTCACGGCCACTATTTTTATAGGGCCGGAATATGTTATGTTAACTACATTTATGTTCATCTTCTGATTGTGACTTGTATAATAGACCAAAAACGGAAACACTATCAGTACTATGCACAACAAGCAGAACGGCAAAAAGAGCGATAAACGTTCCATAGGGTTTTTCTTCTCCATTCAAACCATCTCTTATTATCTAATCTATGTTAAAACTCAAGATATGATTCGTGAAGAAAATATAAAAACCTTTCAACCGGCAGTAGAATTTATCGCGGCTCTTGCGCCGTCCTCGCCCTGTACAATTATCATGTAAGAGGCCCCGCTTACTATCGACACGAATACATGACTGTCCCCAGCGAATATTTTACCTGAAAATGTGAGTACGACAGATCCTCCTGGTTGGAGTGAAAATCCAGTATCCTGTTCATGCTCTCCATTAAAAGGCAGATATAAAGATCCATTCTGCCCGACGAAAAAGTTTATCACCCTGCCTTGATCCTCTAAGTGATTGCTATCCGATTCTGAAGACCTGTTGGCCGCTACAGTGGAATTGTTCAGAGAACCATTGTCGACCCCGCGCTGGTTCGCGTCTCCTCCTCTGTCGTTTTTATGCGATGGGAACAGCGTCTCTGCTCCAAACAACAGTACATGCTTTAGGACGACGGAAGTATTGGAATCGTCGGTAACTTTTACAGAGACAAGGGTATTGTTTGTAGAATTCTGCGTGGATACAGACGCGCCGACTATGCTTATGTTCACTTTTGTGTGCTCCAAATCTTCTCTCTCCGTACTTGTCAGCCCGCTTCTCGAGCCGTGAGTAGGCGCTATGAATGTCGGTCTTCTACCGACAGATATCGCCTTGACCGACGGGACAAGGATGAATAGACGTGTGTTATTGGATGTATTTACAGAAATAACGGTAGGAGACAGATCTAAAAGCAGGGTTATAGTGCCGTTTACTACCGAGGAACCAGAGCTTAGATGGTTGACAGTTATCGATCCGCTCGGCAAAAACACAGGGTATGACGCCCCGTTAATCAATATAGAGCTTGAAGAGACATTGAACTTTACAAAATTTATGTTCGCACCGTTTGGTATGCTTAAGCCAGCGAGTATTATACTAGAGTTTGAAAGGGACATGAGATTTACACTGCCGGCAGCAGTAGACACTGCGATACCGCTAGCATTATGGCCAGAATATCCAACGGAAACGGATGAGTAATTTATGTATAATGCCTGCGTACCAGCAGGTACCACTGGAGGGTCCGTTAGGGCCACTAAGACATTATCGTTAGGGACGCTTGTAAAGTAAGCATACGCTATTATCACTAAAATCACGGCTATCAACCCGGCCACTACCGCTTTGTTCATTTTGAGTCGAACTTTTTTGTATTTATAAGCGTTTCGTATTTGTCAAGACCGGCCTTTTCAACGGTTTAGTTCGGATTTTAAAACGCTTGAGACCTGCCTGTATAGGACGTCGTTTTCGATTGGCTTGTCAAGAAGCTCCTTTACGAACAACTCGGGAGAGTCTACCAGAGAAAGAAAGTATTTGGCATGGTTTTCGAAAGTGTTTACCTGGTCGGCTCTCGGCTGTGCGGCGTCGAGTTTCAAGCCGAGTTTCTTTGTATTTATGTTGCCTCTCAGACCTATGAAGCCTATAGCCACGGAGATGTCCTCTTCTTTTATGTTCTCGTCCATAGATAATGCCTTTTTGTAGACTGCCAGCTGTCTCCTGTGATCCCCAGCCCTGTTTACGTTTCTATCTGTTTTATAGTCCAATATGACGTATTTACCGGAATCATATTTGAATATCGCGTCTATCTTGGATGTGAATGACATGTTCCCTTCATATCCTCGGACAAATCCCTTCAATGGTAGGTTTATCTGCTTTTCTGCGTATATTTGGGCTGCATTGAACTTGTGTTTTATTTCTTCTATTATGCTTCTTATGTTTCCTAAGTAGCTCATCTGCTCCTCTGATAATTCAGACTCTTCTAGGCTTCCATTGAACAGTTTTTCCGCTATAGTATGTATCTCTGACCCGAATTCCAGCGCATATGTAGTCTTCTTCAGCTTCAAGATGTTGTTTTTAAGGAAATAAAACGGGTCCTTTATGCCTTCCACCAAAGAATAGGATAGGCTCCTTATGTTTTTGAAGTAGTCGAATATGAGGCTTTTAAGCCATATTTCCTCTTTTTCTAGTGCGGTTTTCGCTTCCTCGTACCTGCGGTTTACGAACAATGAGTAAGCTTCATCGTACTTCTTTGAGATGGGTTCTGTTTCTATCTCTGAGAAGTCTACCTCCTTTGTGCTCCTTCCGGGTATATGGTAAGCCTCCTCCAAGTCGCTCTTAGTGACTATATACAACTTTTCTTTAGCGCGGGTAAAAGCTACGAAATCCACACGCAGGTACTCTTCTGCAAGTTCCTCTTTTATGTCTATGCCTTTCTGGCTCTTTATTATGGAATAAACCACGGTGTCTATGAAGCTGAATTTATCAGGGATCTTCTTTGGGACATAGATCACGTTATCGAATTCCAATCCCTTTGCTTTATGCACCGTTGTCAAGACGAGCTGCTTTTCCTCCCCTATCACTTCATAATTGTCTTCAGTCGTGCTAAGATAATCAAAAAGGTCATCTCTAGTCGGGTTTTCAAATGTCATAAAGAATTCATCTACGTTCCTTAAAATAGCGGCAGCGGTTACATAGTAATCCTTACCTATCGATACCGATATCGGAAGTATGACTCTGTCGAATATGCTTTTTAGTCTCACTATACTGAAATCCCCTTCTCTTAATCCAAAAAAACTCGGAGCGCCGATGGCTATCTGATGCAGGTCCATCTTATTTTTATAGTTCGCTTCCGAGATCCGGAAAGCCTCCCTTAGGGAAACGCCGGAAAAGGGAGTAAAAAGTGCGTTTATGACCATAGTCGTGTCGTCATAAAGCAGCCCGCGAAGGAACGACAATATACTTTCTTTGGCCTCATCAGATACCGAAGCGCTTATTGTCGTGGTATACTCCACGCCCTTGCTGTCTAAAAGGCGCGACAGGTGTAAAAGCTGGAAATTCGTACGCGTTATTATGGCGCAGCGTTTTCCGTCTGGTCCTAGCAGGCTCAGTGCCTTCTTTAAAGCGGCCTTGAAAGGGTCGTTCGACACGACCACGCCGACTTCACCTTTTATGTCCTTTTGGTTTCTTAACCCAGATAGTTCTTCTTCATATGATTTGTCTGAAGTATTTGAGAGAAAATATTCCTTCGCATAGTCCAAGACCTCCTTTGAACTCCTGTAGTTCTTATCTTTCTTTGACTCTTCCATACCGGCCATCTTCCTAAGCCTGTTAAAATTGCGCAGGCTCCCACCCTGAAAACCGAATATCGCCTGCTTCCTATCGCCGACCATGAAAAGTTTGTCCCCAACCCCAACGGCTATGTCAGCTTCTAGCTCATTAAGGTCTTGCAATTCGTCCACGAGGACATATGAATAGTGCTTCCTGCTGCCGTCATATCTTTTTATGAACTCCAGTAGCATATCGTTGTAATCTATGCTGTTCTTTGGTTTAAGGTTCTCATAGTCTTCATATGCCTTGACAAAATACTCCAAAAAAGCGAGGTTTTCTTCCAATGTGACGCTGCTTATCTTGTAGAGGAAGAAAGTCTTGATTAGCTCTTCTTTGACTTTCTTTATGTCTATGTCTTTAGGCAGGATGCCGAAACTCTTCAAGTACCTTATGGCGTTTTCCGATTTCGGGACTATCTCGGATATTATGTACTCCTTACTGTAATTTAGAGCCTTGTTCCTTTGGAAGCTTTTGAATATCGAGAACCTTATCGCGTTATTGTTTATGACATTGTAGTTTTCTCCCAGAGAGAGGAGATAATCGTACGTAAAACTATGGAAAGTGTGTATGCTCAGTTTGTACGGCTTAACGTCGGATAGCCCGCTTTCCCGTATCTTCGCTTCTATTCTGTCCCTCATCTCGGCTGCGGCTTTATTCGTGAACGTTATGCAGAGTATTTTCTCTTCAGACACCCCGCTTTTTAGTAGATCGACGACTTTATCAGCTATTGCGGCCGTCTTGCCCGTCCCCGGATTCGCCACTACTATAACTCCTTCTTTTTGCTCCATGTTCAGCGCCGATTCATTCTATATACACAGTATCATAAACGTAATAAGAGTCCCACTGGTTTATTAGCATTTTTAGGTCTAATGTCGTTTGCGGCGACACAGCATAGATAATGATTAAATGCTAAATGTTAAATATTATAAGGCATACTTAATCTCATGAGTAGGATAGCATTTGTCGGCGCAGGCAGAATAGGCCAAACCATAATATACTCTACACTTATGTCGGGCGTGGCCTCCGAGGCGACTATATTCGACATCGTGCCGAACCTGCCACAAAGGTTCAAGGATGAACTGATGCACGCCCTAGCAGCGAGCGGTATAAACACGAAGATAAACGCAACGAACTCGGTAGAAGACATAAAAGACGCAGACGTGGTCCTTATAAGTGCAGGAAAGCCTAGAAAGGCCGACCAGAGCCGCACAGACGTGTTCAAAGACAACGCAAAGATAATGATGGACTTCGCCAAGACGCTCCCTAAAAACAACCAGAACGCTCTTTTCATAATGGTAACGAATCCAGTAGATCAAATGGCATCCGTCTTCATGAAGTATTCTGGCAAATTTACGATAAGCTCCGGCGCTCAGGTCGAGAACACAAGGCTAAGGTCATTCATAGCGGACAGACTTGGAGTACCTGTAAACTCAGTAGACGGGTTGACTGGTGGCGAACATGGAGAAGGATTATCTATATTTTGGGATACAGTAAAGGTTAACGGCCGGCCATTCGATGAGGTTTCAAAGGGAGTGCTTTCTAGAGAAGATGTGACCAAGTATGTGAAAGGAATAGCAGCGCAGATAATAGGGGTAATGGGCGGTACGTCATGGGGTCCTGCTACGTCTATGAGGGACATTATAGTGTCGTTTTGCAAAGACCAAAAGAGAGTGATGAGCATATCCATGCCTTTGAAATACAAAGATGAAGTGATCCATATGAGCAGACCTACGGTTGTAGGGAACCCTATAGGTCCGACCATTGAAAAATCTCTTTCCGAAGAAGACCAGGGGCTTTTAAACGCCTCGGCCGAAAAAATGTACAATGAATACAAAGAGCTGCTAAAGACTCTTTCAGCCTAGTTTCAGATTTGTACTGTGTTCTCCGAATACTGAAGAGGCCGGGTTTAGGTACCTCTTGATGTTGTTTACTGCCATGTAGGCATCTGAGAAGCATACTGCTAAAAGCCCCATCTTTGGTCTCGAAGAAAAGACCGCACAGTCACCGGCTGCGTAAATTCCCGGGACATTTGTGGACATGTTCTCGTCCACTTTTATCTTTTTGTTCACAAGCTCTATGTCCAGCGATTTGAGACTATATGGTTCTGTTTTGTGGCCTATCGCCACTATCACAGCGTCAACCGCTAGATTTTTTACTTCTCCAGTCTTTACACCGGCTATCTTTAAGGAGGATACCTTGCTGCCATCGCCTATTATCTCCTTTACTTCAAAGCTCGTCAGTATCTCTGCCTTGCCCGTCTTTAATAGGTCGTTTACCGACCTCTCCATCGCCTTTACGTTCTGCATATACTCTACTATGTAGATCTTTTTGCATGAGCCTATTATCTGATTTGCCCAATCGAAACCTGCGTCTCCTCCGCCAATTACTGCCACCGTCTTTCCAGAGAAGGCCTCTCTATCAATCACTGAATAATAGACTCCTTTTTCCTCGTATATGTCTTCTCCCGGCACGTTTATTTTCGTTGGCCTTAAAGAGCCTATGCCAGTGCATATAAGCACCGCTTTGGACTTGTATTTGCTCTCTCCGTTTACTTCTATTAAAAAGTTTTCCCCGTCTTTACGCACATCGGTCACTTTTGAATTCAGGGTTATCTCCGCCCCAAAGAGTTTGGCTTGAGTTATGAGCGCTTTGGACAGGTCCATGCCCTTTATCGAAGGTATGCCGGGGACATCCAAAACGTCTTTTACGGGGTAGAATTTAAGTATCTGTCCGCTGGCCTCGCTTAATGCCTCCAATGTTACGCTCTTTATGTCCCTCAGACCAGCACAGAACGTGGAAAAAAGTCCCGTTGGACCGCCGCCTATTATTGCTAATTCATATTCTTCCATCCATGAATTAGAAACGCCTCGTTTATTTAACGATTTTCGTTTGCTGTGTCCTGTCTTAGTTTAAGTTTATTGAGCATGCCTTTCCCTAAATATTTCCTAGCTCCTTCTAAAGCCGCATATTCGGAGACGGATTCGAAGAGGGACTGGGATAGCCGGCGAGATTCCACTAACACTGCCAGAACTCAAACAAGATTTTAGGATAAAAAATTTTAAAGTCCTGATTATTTTGCCGCAATCGAATGTTTTATTTCAGATATGATATCTTTTTCATCCAGGTTTTCTGTGGCGATTTTAAAAACTTCTTCATCGAATTGCGCGCTCTTGTATTCATATATAAGTTTATTCCTCATGTCTCGGAGCTCCCTCACCTTCTTGTTTATCTTTTCTTTGAAAATTTCTGAAAATGCAGCTATCAGCGAAATATCTTCCCCTACGACTTTCATATTTAACTCTTTGTAAAGAATAGCAAGTATGTCTATTTCCGTATCACTTATCAATTGAAGCCTTCTTTCAACTGTGCTTTTGATAAGAATATCGCTTTTTTTGTACTCTTCAACAGTTTTTGGAAGAACATGGGAGAGTTCTTTTGAGAATCTTTCTAAATCCAGGCACTTTTCCAATATCCTGTTTTTCACTGTTTCATTGTTCATACAGTCTTTAACGCTTCCCGCAGTATATGTCTCGAATCTGCTGATTTCTTTATTAGATCAATCGTATAATCATGTAAAGAAGGGTCGTTGGTTGAGTACACGACGATAGCATCATTAAAAATACTGCTTTGAACGTCAGCCGGAAGGGAATTTATTATAGAAAAATCCAAGTATTTCTCTCCACCAACAAATTCGGCATAGTCAGAATAAACCTGTACAGAATCCGCCAGGTCGTACAGCAATAGACCGACATCGACATCGCGGAAATCGGCCTCTTTTCTGGCATAGCTACCAAATAATATGACTGATAGGACTCTGTCGTCGTTTTTTGCTTTTTCGACGACTTTTGAAATCAGAGACTCTATTGATGATATTGTAGTAGTCCATCTGATCAAAGCTTCTTCTGCTGCTTTGCTTATTGCTCCCCTGCCGTAACCAAATCTCTTCATAGCATTGGCTCTAAACGGTTCGTCTACCCTTTTCGTTGAGTATATTTTTATTTGAGACATATTGTAACTATAGTTCTTTTAGTATATACTTTAATTTATTGGCAGAGCAGAGTCATCTTATAGATAGTGGCAGAAGCAAACAAAAAAGACAATATAAAATTATTTAAATCCGCCCGTTGTCTAGTATAACAATGAATATAAAAGAAAATGATGCGTTTCCCAGTTTTTCTCTGCCGGCTGACGACGGTTCCGTCGTAAGTCTTTCCAGCCTAAAAGGCAAGGTAACAGTGGTCTATTTTTACCCAAAGGATGATACTCCTGGTTGCACAACAGAGGCGTGTGGTTTCAGAGACAGTCTGAAAAACCTGGATTCTTTGGGCGTGCCTGTTTATGGGATAAGCGTAGACAGCGTAGAATCCCATAAAAAATTCAAGGAAAAATATAAGATCAACTTCAGATTACTGAGCGATAGCCAAAAGAAGCTGGTGGAAAAGTTAGGTATAAAATCTATGACAGGCGTGGCTTCGCGCGTTACATTTATACTGGATGAAAACGGCAGGGTCCTGAAGATATATCCGAAAGTTTCTCCTGACCTTCATGCTTCTGAAGTGATAGAGTATCTCTCATCGCTTAAAAAAGACCATTAGGTCGGGAGATACGCGCATTCCCCGGTCGGGAAAGGAGAGGGGTCATACATGGCAGTTTCATTCGGCGTTATAGAGAACGATTTGCTGGAACCGGATAATATGACTGCGACGTAGCCGGCGCAGCCAGAGCTTTGATTGAACCATACTGATATATTCTTACCATTTTCTAACAGGGGGTAAGGCTGCTGCTTGTAGACTCCTATCGCGCTAAGAAGCCAGTCTATTGCCGAATTTACAGGGTTTTGGTCGTTTACCCAGTTAACATATTGGGAATTGCTCATTACAATGAATTCGGTTGACACGTTTGAAAAGTATTGCATATGTATTTTGAAGGTGTCAGGTATGGACAGAAAAGAGTATAGACCTGATGGCACAGAAGTCTTTGCGGTCCAAATCGGCAAGATTATGTGGCCGTTTAAAGTGTAGAATGAGAAAGGCTCTACACTTAAATTCGATACAAGGAAAGTAGAATTGGCCGAGAAAGACCTGATTTCTCCTCCCGTCACTACCGTCTCACTTTTGTATGGGACGCAATAAGAGTTCGTGGAATTTATTATCTCAATATATCCCGATCCGCATGCAGAATAACCGTACCCTTCTACTCCCGGCGTCTGGTTTACGACCATAGGTCTCTGTGAAGTAAAGACGACTGCAGTATAGACAAACACTAGCAGGAGCAGTAATAGAAATATCGACGTTACAGCGTATTTTCCCATGTAAACGGAAAGACGCCACACGATTTAAACATTTTTAAAAGTTTATATGGCTAAATGAATAAATTGCTCCTATGGGCACTGAGAAACTGCTACCAAGAGAAACGGCTAAAAAAGCTGTGAGTATACTAAAGGACAGTTATAAGGGGGCTAAATACTACCTGGATTTTTCTAATCCACTGGAATTATTGGTCGCAGCGATATTGTCCGCACAGACAAGGGACACGGTCGTAAACGAGGTCACCCCTGCTCTGTTCAGGAAGTTTAAAAACGTTGTTGATTACTCAAGTTCTACGCCAGCCGAACTTCTAAAATTCATCGGGCGCGTCACTTTTGCCGAGAATAAGGCTAAAAACATAATCGAGGCTTGCAGGATCCTAAAGGAAAGATATGGCTCCAAAGTGCCTGATAATATGGAGAGTCTTCTGTCCCTACCAGGCGTCGGAAGGAAGACGGCTAACACCATACTGATAAACGCTTACGGCGTAGTAGAGGGTATACCTGTCGATACCTGGGTCATAAAACTGTCCTATAGGATAGGTCTTAGTCTGTCTAGAAAGCCTGATGACATAGAAAAGGACCTCATGGGGGTGATAGATAAAAAAGACTGGAAGAACATAGCCTACATATTAAAAGAGCACGGACATCAGATATGCCGAGCTGAGCCGTTGTGCACTAAATGTCCCATAAATTCTCTGTGCCCAAAAAATGGCGTAAGTAAGTACAAGTAAAAAAAGAGTAAAAAAAATCCGAAAAAATATATATACTACTTATAATCATAAGATTATGTGGAGGAAACCTCGTATGCAGAATATAATATTCGCGGCGGCTATTATAGCGTACTTGGTGATTTTCTTGGGCTTTATCCTGAGAAATAATTTCTTGGCGGCCAGAAGCTGAAGAAACCTAAGTAAGCGTATCGTTTTCCGAGCCCTACTTCTAAATATACAGTGCGTTCTATAGAAGCAGTCGCGTCAACTTGCAGCCGCTCGTGTTGCCGAATATGACCCAATTCGATTTGCGGATTATTTATACTAAAAGTCCCTTCTATAGAACATCGATGCCATGATCAATCTTTTGTCCTGGAACATAAATGGAATAAGGAGCGCTATGAAAAAAGGATTAGGCTCTTTGATACAGACAGGAATATACGATATAATCCTGCTGCAGGAAGTCAAAGCTGAAGTCATCCCTCTTGATTTAGATATAGAAGCTTACAATAAGTACATATTTACATCAAAAAGGAAAAAAGGGTACAGCGGCACTATGACGTTATCAAAGAAAAAACCGATATCTATTATATATGGTATAGGAGATAATAGATTCGATTCAGAGGGGCGCTGTATAACCTTAGAATTTCAAGATTTCTACGTCATAAATGCCTACTTCCCGAATTCGAGGAGAAATTTAGAGAGACTTGGATTCAAACTCGATTTTGATAAAAAAATATCCGGATTCAGCCAAGAGCTTCGCAAGAAAAAGCCGGTTATAATAGGTGGCGACTTTAACGTTGCAAATGAGGAGTTGGATATAGCAAGACCAAAGGATAACATTGGCAATGCGGGTTTCACGGAAGCTGAGAGGAAGTGGATGAAATCATTTCTTAGAAGCGGCTATTTCGATTGTTTTAGACTGTTCTCGAAGGAAAGCGGGCACTATACCTGGTGGACGTTCAGGTTCGAGGCCAGAAAAAGGAACATAGGCTGGCGGATAGATTATTTCCTCGTGTCCGAAGAAATAAAGGACAGGGTCATATCTTCTGACATTTTGACGGAGCAGTATGGCTCAGACCATGCCCCCGTATCATTAAAAATAAGGTAGGGCAGGATATTTATCCTAATAAGAATAAAATCTTATTATAATATACACTTAATAAGTTATAGTGCCGGAGAATACAATGACAGATATATTCCCTATAGGGGTTAAGAGCTCACACATAAAGGGATTGACATTGATAGTGAAAGAACACGATAATGAGATGTCAGTTTCCGAGCTCGGAACCGAAGCTGAAGAGGAAATAGACGATCTTCTACCGACCCTAATAGCGGGAAAGGTACTCGGTTTCCTTACGATGGAAAACGGCATTATAAAGCTTACCGCGGAGGGCGCCTCTTTGAACAGTAAAAGCTTCAGCAAGACGATAGCCGAGAAGATACCGAAGATAGAGCCGTTTTATACGATAATAAAGGAGGTAGAGAAACAAGGAGAAGTTAAAACAAGGGACATATTCAAGATGCTCAGTAAGAAAGGGCTCATAGAAGATAGATTTGAGTCGGGGAATTATACTCAGTTCAGGAAGAACCTCCTCAACTGGAGCATAAAGTCTAAGATCCTTGTATACGATCAATTGGCCGACACATGGAAGATTGCGACGATTAAGATCTAGTCATCCGACTAGAAGTGAATACGTCTCATCCACTATTTTCATGAATTCTTTGGAATGCCTGTTTCTATTGTCCCCCAATGATATTTGTTTTATGGCCTTCACGTGCGTTGGTTTATTCGAGAAAATGACTATCTTATCGGATAATTCCACCGCCTCTTCTACGTTATGGGATACCATTATAACCGAAGAAACGGACTGCGCTTTGTCTTTTAATATGCGTATGACCTCGCTCCTGAGCGCCCTTGCAGTCAACTCATCTAGAGAACTAAACGGTTCGTCCATAAGTAGGACTTTAGGGTTTGATATGAGGGCTCTCGCCAGACCGACCCTTTGCTTCATTCCTCCGCTCAGAACGTTCGGGTAAGCGTATTCGAAGCCGCCAAGGTCTAATTTTTTAAGCATCTCTATGGAAACCTTCTCTTTTTCTTTCTCATTCATTTTTGTATGAGAAAGCCCTACGCTTACGTTATCCACGTTGGTAAGCCAAGGGAGCAGAGCGAAGTCTTGGAAAACGAATGATATATCACGTATCGGCTGAGATATGGTAGAACCCATATAGGAAACGCTGCCTGATGTCGGATGTATAAGGCCGGCTATTATCCTAAGAAGGGTGCTCTTGCCGCAACCGGATGGCCCGACCAATGAAACGAATTCGTACTCATCTGCATCGAAAGAAACCGAATCAAGTATCTTAGGGCCCTCTCCATTTGCAAAAGAAAACGACACTTCCTTTACGTCTATTATTCCCATGTCACGAATACACCGCCGTAACCTTCGAATATAAGCGTTTCCATAAGAATGTATTAAGCAGTATTATCATAATTACCATATTTATTAAGGCGATAAGCATTAGGACGATATTTCCTGATGAAAGAGAGAGGTCTAGCAATCTTCCTATCCCGACTTTGACTGACGTCGAAAGACCATTGGAAGAAAAGTATTCAGCTATTATGCTGGCGTTCCATTCTGCGGCTATTGCGGTTATGCTGCCTGTTATAAGACCAGGTCCTATGGCTTTTAGGTAGATGTATCTCCATGCATTGATCCCTCGGATCTGGAATATCTTTTGCAGGTCTTCTATGCTTGACTGCAAATATTTGCTTCTTGACAGAATGCTGAATATTACGTACCAAATACCGCTTAGGAAAAAGATCATAAAAGCAAGGGCTTCTGCATTTCCTCCAGATGCTATGAATAATATCGGAAGCAGGATCGTCGCAGGTATGGAGGCGGCTATCTGGAAAAGAAGGAGAAAAGTGTTCTTCTTTTTTGATATAAAAACTACGTAAACGCTTATCGGTATGGAAATAGCGAGTATCAATAAAAATGCGCCCCAGATGCGAACAAAAGACAATAACAGTGAAAATAGAGACTCGGCTTCGTAACCAGGAATCGTATAAAACACTTTACTTACCATATTTTGGCTGTTTATCGTCAATCTTAACAGTAAAAAGATGGATAAAGCCAGGATCAATATGCCCAATGCTAAAAATATTAACTTTCTATGGGAGTGCATGTATCCCTTTAACCTGCTCATGCCTGCCTCGACTTTCGGAAAATTTATCATATGCAGACTATCGAACAGACCAAGCTTGTGTCTGTGCCTGGGATATACATTGGTAGAATATTTATTCACGTATTCATCAAATTTGTTAAAAAAAAGCAGGCGTGTCACGACCACGAAGAGTACAAATACGCCTATGCCCAGTAAGTACGCCGGAAAGTTTCTAGACGCACCAAGCTGAGTAAGCGCTACGCCTATCCCATGCCTTACCTCGTACTTTGCGTTTCCTGTGGAGAATATCTCGCTCGTTACGAGGTAAAAGAGTCCTATAGCCCATGATAAGCTCATCTGTTCCGAGAGCTTTGAGAGACTGGCCGGGATGAAGATCATCCTCAGTCTTTTATAAAGACTCATACCGTATACGCGGGACATCTCTATTACCTCGTTTGGTATTGTTCTGACGGCTTCGTTAACGCCAAATATCATGTTCCATAGCATGCTTGTGACTATAAGGAAAACTACTGCTGAGTTTATTCCAATGTACCCGGGCAGGTAAAACACGAAAATATATATTGCGAACGGGAAGAAAGCAAGTATCGGCAATGTCTGCAATACATCGACTACTGGGATTATTATCTTACCTGCGACGGCCGACCTAGCTGTCCATATCCCAATGCCTAGAGCTAAGATCATAGATATAAAGAGAGCGACGAACATCCTGGCCCAAGAATAAACTGTGTCAACAACGAGCAGAATAAATTCCGGATAGATACCTACCATTCTCCCATAAAGCCCCCTTAAAATATATTAATTACAGGTATTGGGCTTGGCTCTAGAATACCGGCTGGTCCTGAAATATCTTCATTCCTGTATCTGTTATGTCGAACGGATGCATGCCTGCGCTATGGGAAGAAAACCTCATCTTCAGTATCGAGATGGTTTTCTGGTAAAAATTTTGGTTGTAAACCATAGACATCAGCACCGCGGAATCCGACAGGTATATTGGTATAGCAACGTCCTCCATCAACTCCAATTTATTCATGTCACCATAACGTTCTATAGTCACGACGGCAGTGCCGAACTTTTTCAATAAATTGAATGTGTCACCAAGTACGTTTCTTTGTATGGCTATGTCTTTTACTTCCCATATGAATGGAGTTAGGGGGTCTATTACTACTCTGGAATGCTTGTCCCTTCTTGATTCTAGGATCTTTGGCAGCTCTATCGAAAGAAAATTCTTGAAATCGTGCCCTGTCATCTTTGTGAAGATAAAGTTGGAGTTCAGCTCTTTCCTGAATTCAGAGAATCCCAATGTGTCTGCCTCGCGAAGAAACGAGTCTATATCCTGTTCAAGGCTTATGTAGAAAACTTTCTCCCCATCTTTTAGGCCCTGCCGCAGGAAACTCGTGCAGAATATGCTCTTGCCGGCCCCAGGAGAACCATAAAGTACCGTGACGGTGTTTTTTACTATCCCGCTCCCTATAAGCTGATCAAATCCGCTTATGCCGCTTTTTATTCTCTCATCCATATCATATGTTTTGAAATTCAATCTTTATATCTTTATTTTCTGCGTCTAAATTTAAAGAAGTCGTTAAGTCCCATCGCATTTACTATGTCCTTCTTTTCAAGCCAGCCTCTCCTTGCTATGGCTGTTGCCATTCTTATGAATCTAAGGTGGTTTACGCTGTGGGCATCGCTGCCGAGAGTAAACTTTATACCATAATCCTTTGCATTCTTTACTAGATCGAAAGGCAGGTCGGACCTATTCGGGTATCCGTCTATCTCAAGCCAGACATCTGAGCGCTTGCACGCAGAGAAAACTTTCTCCATGTCTATGTCCAGTGGCTCTCTTTCTCCTATCATCCTGTCTGTGGGATGGGCTACCGAGTCTATTAACCCGCTGTCTATTGCCTTTACTAACCTTTCTGTAAGGTCCTGTCTGCTCATTTTAGTGTTCTGGTGCAGTGCTCCCAAGACGAAATCAAAATCCTTTAAAAATTTGCTTGGCAGGTCGAGAGAGCCGTCTTTAAGTATCTCCAGTTCAACACCGTTAAGCACCTTTATACGGCTTTTCTCGTTGAACTTTGCTATTTTTGCAGCCAATTTTTGAAATCTGTCTTCGTCTAGACCGTTCGCCACTCTTAAGCTCTTGCTGTGGTTTGTCAGTGCTATGTACTTCAAACCTATTTTTTCTGCGGCCTCTGCCATCTCCTCGAGGGAGTTAGAGCCGTCGCTGTCTTTTGTATGCACATGCAGATCGGCTATAATTTCCTCATAACCGACTATTTTGGGTAGGGTACCTGCTTTGGAGGCCTCGATCTCACCCATATTCTCTCTCAGCTCAGGCTCCATCTCATCGAGGCCAAGTGCCTTGTAAACGCCTTCCTCAGTAGGACCTGCCAATTTCTTTGTTCCTTTGAATAAGCCATACTCATTCAGTTTCATCCCCATCGATATAGCTATTTTCCTCAGCTTGACATTGTGCTCTTTATTCCCTGTGAAATACTGCATAGCCGACCCGAATGATTCCGCAGGCACTATCCTTATGTCGCAGTTGAGGCCTAGATTAAGACGCACGGATGTCTTAGTGCTGCCTTTTACTAGTACCTCTTTCACTTCTGGTAGTTTGACAAAAAAATCCATGCATTTTTCAGGCATGTCTGATACGGCTAAAACATCGAGGTCGCCAACAGTCTCCCTCATTCTACGCGCAGATCCGGCTATTCTCACGTCTTTGAAAAGGCCGCTTTTTTCCAATTTCTTTACGAAATCCTCGAAGTGATCTATTACAAGACCAAGCAGTTTCCTCTCCTCTTTCAGTTTTAAAAATGCTTCTATGTTTTTACGAAGGTCTTCTTCACTTTTCTCTCCAAATCCCTCGAGTTTTCTTATTTTATTCGAGCTTATCGCATCTTTTAGGCCGTTTAAATCCTTTATACCGAGTTTTTTGTACAGGGTAAATATCCGCTTTGGGCCAAGGCCCCGTATCTTTCTAAATACTCGAAAATCTATCGGAAATTGCTTACGCAGATCCTCGTATTTTTTAATCTTTCCGGTCTGGAAGTATTCTGATATGGATTTTGACATGGACTGCCCTATACCTTCCATTTCCATAAGTTTGCCCTCTTCGTACACCTTTTTCAGGTCTACTGGGAGCGTCGATATTACCATCGCTGCGTTTCTGTAAGCCCGCGGTTCCCACTGTACTCCCTTTATCTCGAGCATGTCTGCTATATCATAAAATATTTCTGCTATCTCCTGATTAGACATATCAAAGCCTCATGACAAAATCCATCAATTGGTCTGCTTTCTTTATCGTTTTTATGTGGTTTTTCCTGCACGCGCTTTCTCCGAAGGCTAAAGTGTTATTGAATCCCCTATTTGTTATCATGACGGGGATGTTCGAGTTTATATGCCTCTTGAGCTCAGAAGAAGTAGAATGATCACAGCTTAAAACAAACGTGTCTCCATTTTCAATCTCTATAAGCCCGGATATTCTGCCGATCAAGATTCTGTCCATCACCTCGATCACGTGGTACTTTTCATGGTATTTGCCTAAGTGCGCAGCCGAATCTGTCTGCTTTACATGGATATAGACGCAATCAAACTTATGTATAGCGTAGGAAAGCATGTCCGCCTTGGCCTGTATGTCTTGTGTCAGGTCCGAACGTTCTTCGATGTCCAGTACAGACATCCCCGCTGCCTCTGCTATCCCTTTCTCTAACGGCATGCCGGCTATTGCTGCCCATTTCTTCCCATAATTTTTGTTTATGCTCGGCAAGTTCGGATCGTGTATTGCTCCATCTCTTAAGAATAAGAAATTCGGCGCAGGCAGGCCATTTTCGATCCTTTTCTTGTATACTTTTGACTCCTTTATCACCTCCTGTGATTTTTTAATAAATTTGTTTAGGAGATCTGCCGTGTATTTTGCTTCTTTTCTTGCCGGTCTTATACTTTTTATCTTCTTGTCTTTCACAGGAGACGCAAAACTAAGCTTTTTACCGTTTGGGAAGAATTTCGCTACATAACCTGGTTCGTTGTTCGATACAAACTGAGAAAGCTTCCTTTCGCCGCCCTTTATCACAAGTCCCCCTCTGTAACTTTCTCCCGACTTGAAGTAAAAATCCGCGCCTATTTTGACTTTTGAATTGATGTCGTTCTCCAATTCGAACAGTTCTTCTTTTGACATATAAACCCTGACGTTTTCCAATTTCCCACCAGACGTCTGCCCGAAGTTCACCCTTAGACACAGATCGCCTTCTGAAGGGCCCATACCGAGACCCAAACATTCAAACCAGCCTCTGCCAGTAGAGTATTTCAGGGGATCGTAGCCAAGATTTGCTAGCACACCGGCGTCGCTCTGCGGCGCAAGACGCCCTAAAACAGATGGGAAAGCGAAGGAGGAACGCGCTGAAAGCCTGACAATGTTCGGTTTATATGCGTACTCTAGCGGAGTCTTGCCGTTAAGCTGTCTTATCGGAGTGTCTCCCATCCCATCAACTATTAAAAAAATAGTTTTAGCCATTAGAAGAAGCTAGATAAGCGAGCTTTCTTATCAGCTCTGACATCTTAGATGAGTTGTTATTCCTACGCGTTTCGTCTATTACCCTTCTCAGTTGTATTGATATGTCCGTGTTTGTCCGTATGAGTTCATTCAGATTCTTTATTAAGACTGGCAAATAATTCAGGTCTCTTGGCTGGAAAGTAGTGGTCTGTTTCTTTGCCGTTTCATCCTTTGTAGCCGGAACCTGCTCTTTTTGCACGCTCTTAACATGCGCCGGCTCCTGCGCTCTTTTTGAGGCTTCTCTCCTGCCAGCCCTTATGCTTTCCACTATCTGGCTTATTTCCTCGACCTGTTTTGCTTTATCCCTTAATTCGTTTATCTGCTCGTTCAAGTCTTTTGTGGATATCGTCTTTAAAGGAGGAGGCGCCTTAATTTCTTCGTTCATCTTCTCTGCAGGCAAGTCATCATGTCTTTCTACTATTTCGCTGCCAGAAGGTATATGTATGTCTATTTTAGGTACCTCTTGGAATGAAACTGTTTGTTTCGCCGGTTCCTGTTTTTCCGTTGCCTGCTGCTTAGTCTGGCTTTTAGGAGGGCTGTACTGCGGGATTTTTTTGAGTTCCTCTATGTCTATACCAAGGTTAGTCTCTATGTTCACTATC
Source organism: Candidatus Parvarchaeota archaeon (assembly GCA_023380585.1). GTDB lineage: Archaea > Nanobdellota > Nanobdellia > Parvarchaeales > Parvarchaeaceae > Parvarchaeum. Next base: position 23,853 of record JAMCRN010000031.1, read on the forward strand.
TTCTTTTTAAGTTCTTCTACTTGGGATAGAAAAGCATTTCTCTCGTCTTCGTAGCTTTTTGCTTCTTCCATATTTTATAGTAAATAAGCCATTGTATTTAATACTTAATCAATGCCCGGATATAAGCAGCATCCCCGCATCAATCACACAGCAAGAGGGAATGATTTTTCTGGTATGGGTAAAGGTTTATGCTCTGTACTTTCTTGAAACGCCCTTTGAGGATCTTTACGGATTCTTTTATTATTTCGCTGCTTTCCCCGTATACATCTATGCTTTTGGTCTTTATGGCTATCGCTGCCGAGCCGCCTTTCTTTAAGAATAAATCGGCGTTTCTAATGAATATGTCGACCTGGTTTCTCTGTGCTATGTCCTGATATAGAAAATCGCATGATGGAACGTATTTCGTATAGTCCTCTGGTTTAGATGCATCCGAAACTATCGGAAATATATTTTTTCTCTCTTCCGACAAGAATATAAGTTTTATGGCCATCTCTTCTGATACCTCCACTGCGTATACACTCCCATCCACGCCAACAATGTCGGAAACATGAGACACAGTAGTACCGGACGAAGCTCCCAAGTATAGGACCTTAGACTCTTGTTTTATCTTAATGTCCCTAAGTCCATTATATATGGCCGCCCCCAGTTTGCTTTTCGATGGGATCCACTCCCTATACTCTAAACTGTTTATGTCTATCAGCCTCTCCCCATATACAGATCTGCCAAGGACAAGATTCTTGGTCAGCAGAGTTTTCCTGCCGTCCCTCATCCAGAATATGTTTTCTCCGATATTTTCAAGTTTCATGGCCTTATTCCCTTTATTTCTTTTTCTAGTCTGTCTTTTATCTCCTCGGAAATGTCTTTCTTCGATATATAATCTGCTTTAGCTGCTAAAGATATGGCTGCCGCTATCTTTTTCGCCGCCTTCGGTCTTTTTTCCAAGCTTAAACCGGATAACCTTTCATGTTTGAATATGACACCGTATTTTGGTGTGCGATCGCCCTTTTTCCCTGAAAAAAGCGACATTTCCGCGCCCATCACCTGCACTTTGGAGGAGGGGAGCATCGCCAGTCGCTTTATCCCGTTGCTTAGAGCTATAAGGCGGGCGGATATTTCATATCCCGCTATAGAGTACATGTTTGGGTAATTGGACCTTATAATCTCCTCAATCCTGTTCCATATCTGTTTCTTCACCATAGAGATGTTTCTTAGCTCGTTCAAATAGAGGTAGATCACATCCAAATCTTCACTGGAAAGGTCATACCCCATGCTTTCCGTGCTTATGCCTTTTAGTTTACTTAGGTCTTTTCTGGAGATACTTGAAGAAAAACTCTCTATAAAATCTTCTTTTTCAGTCACAAGACGTTCCCATTCAGGAAAATAAAACGCGTACATGTCGCTCGAAGCCTTAAACAGCTCATTTTCGGCCTTTTCGGCTGACTCAACCAGCTCAAGCAGCCTCTTTATTAGGTCGTCCACCGACAGGCCGTCTTTAACAGCCTTCTTTGCCCGTTTGACATACTCCGAGTTATCCATATTTATATTTGTTAAAGCACATTAGTATTATTATACTTATTTTGTTATGAAAAACAAAAACGTACTGGTAACAGGCGGTGCCGGTTTTATAGGGTCAAATACTGTCGAGAAACTTATAGACGACAATAGTGTGACGGTCATAGACAACCTTTCCAACGTACCTGACGACAGATTTATAGCACGATTCAAGAAAAACATGGGCTTTAGATTCTTAAAGAGGGATATAACTGACCCACTGACATTTAGCGACCTGGAAGATTTTGACGTCGTTATACACCTTGCTGCGCACTCCGATGTCAGAGGGGGCTATGAAGATCCCGACATCGATTTCAAGCAGAATATAATCGGTACAAAAAACGTCCTTGACTTTATAAAAAGAAAAGGCATAAAAGAACTGATATTCTCATCTTCTTCCGCCGCATATGGGGAGGCAAAGTCATGCCCTACACCGGAAGACTACGGTCCATGTATCCCTATCTCCACTTATGGCGCTACAAAATTGGCATGCGAAGGCCTTATCTCGGCTTACTCCGCTTACTACGGGATAAATGCGTCTATATACAGGTTTGCCAATGTTGTGGGAAAGAATTCCACACATGGGGTGATAATCGACTTTATAAATAGGCTGAGAAAGGACAAAAAAAAGCTTGAAATACTCGGGGACGGAAACCAGGAAAAATCCTATATCTACGTTTCTGATTGCGTCGGTTCGATGCTTTCAATACACGAAAGGACGAAGGGGGTCAGGATTGTCAACCTTGGGAATCACAGCACGACTTCCGTTAAAGCTATAGCTAGTATTGTAGAGAGTGAAATGGGACTCCATGACGTAAAGCATGTATTCATCGGAGAGAAGGATGGCAGGGGCTGGAAAGGCGATGTCAGAAAAATGCAGCTTGACATAAGAAAGATGGAAGAAGAAGGGTGGAAAAATGATTACAGCAGTGATGACGCGGTTAGAAAGGCGGTAAAGGACATACTATCACAATGATATGGATGTGACACTTGTAGTTGAAACACTGGACCAGAGCGAAGGCGGGATACCAAGGTACAACTTTGAAATATCCAAGATAAGAGAGATAAAAAACGTGATAGAATTCAGGAAATCGATAAAAAACGAAAGGCTTTCGGATAAACTGCTCAACAGGGCTTATAGGAGAAAAGATATACTAGAGGAGAACAGGAGAAAGATCGGAAAGATAGTCCATTTTACGCAGCCAGAGATAATGCCGAAGACACATGCCATAGACGGGAAAAAGGTGGTCCTTACAGTACATGATCTGGCAGTATTCGGGACTATGAGATCAAGGAACATATACTCTCTTCTTAGAGCTGCCTTGTTCAGGAAGCAATTCAGATACGCTATAAGACGTGCAGATACCATAATAGTAAACAGCAATCAGACCAAGAGCGAGATCGTAAAGATACTCAAAGTCGATACATACAAAATAAAAGTGTCTAACTTAGGGGTCGACGGAAAATTTAGGCCAATAAAAACGCAAAAGAAAGACAATATAATAGGGTATTTCGGCGGATTTGACAAGAGAAAAAGAGTCGGAAAATTGATCAGGGACTTTTTGTCTTCTAGATTGAGTGACAGGTATTCTCTTTTGATATATGGCCCAGAAAACCGTGCTTACAGGTCACTAAGAAACCGTTTCTCATCTCTCGGCAGTGTTAAGTTCATGGGCAAGATACCAGAAGAAGACATGACCAAGACAATAAACAAATTCAAGTATTTTGTTTCTGCGACTTCGTATGAAGGTTTTGGGCTTCCTCTGCTGGAGGCCATAGCATGCGGTATACCGACATTTATTTATAATGATGCAGTGATCCCGGCAGAGGTCAGGCCTCTTGTCAAGACTATAAACAGGCTAGATGACATAACATTTTACAGTTATGGCGCAATAAAAAAAGACTTTATGAAGAAATCAAAGATTGTAAGAAAAAGATTCTCATGGGACAAGACAAGAGAGGTTACCTTGTCCGTTTATAGACACCTGTCTTCGGAAGAAAGGGACTCGATCGGTTAAAACTTATGAAAGTGTTCATAAACGTAGGGCCGCATCCTCAATACAGAGAAATAGTAGATTATCCTCCCAAAGGGGTCTCTTACGAAGTCAAAGGGGCCAGCGATGCGTCCAGATATTACTCTTCCAGGACTAACGGATTGAGGAAAAAAACCAACAGCATAATAAAGATCCTTGGCGTCCCCAGGATGACTTATTACAGGACAGACGCAGACGTCATATTCTCAACAAGGGGCATAATACCTCTCAATCCTGCTCCATGGGTGCTAGAACTTGAACACCCTTACGCATTCGTCGGAATGGACTACAAAAACTGGGGCATCAGGCAAAAATTCCTCGTAAAGCGGTTCTTAAGCATGAGAAATTGCAGATTTATAATGCCTAATTCGAACGGTGCTTTGATAGCGCTAAAAAGGAGTTTCGACGCCGAGGAAATAGAGAAAAAGATAAGACTCGTCTACCTCGCCGTTCATTACAAGAAGATAAAAAAGATAAGGCATACAGGGATAAACATACTCACGATATCGAACGAGATCTATGGGAGGGGGTTCAACGTAATAAAAGACATGTACGTAAAGCTAAAAAGAAAACATCCTGAGATAAGGTGGATAATAAAAACAAGGACTAGGTTTCTGCAAAGAGACGTGGCATTCATAAAGAAGAGCGGCATAGAAGTGATAAACGGCATTTTATCCGATGCTCAGATGGACGAGCTTTTCGGTATAGGCGATATATTCTTATATCCGTCCTTGGTGGACATAAACGCGATGGTTGTCAACGAAGCCATGAGAGCCGGTCTGCCTTTGATCACGACAGACACATTTGGTTTCAAGGACAAGGTTTTCTCGTATAAAAACGGTATAACAATACATGATCCTGGTGTATTCTGGAACAGTGATTTCCTAAGGACTGGATATGAAGATTTCTATAATTTTCATAATGAGAAAATGTCTAACGAGGCCTTTGCCGCACTTGATTATTTAATAAACCATGACAGAGAAAGAAAAAGAATGGGAGAAGTCGGCGAAAGATATGTAAGGTCCGGCTTCCTATCAGTAAAAGAAAGGAACAAAAAACTTAAAGCAATATTTGAAGAGGCCGTAAAAAATAGTTAAATAGCAAAATTTGCAAATAGATTGATGGAACCGAACGTGATGGTGATAGTATGCGATACGCTTAGAGCGGACATCCTTGACGTATATGGGGGCGAAGCAAAGACCCCAAATATCAATAAACTCGCCAGGGACTCGGTCGTTTATACCGGGGCTATAGCCCCATCCCCATGGACTTATCCCTCACATGTGTCCCTCTTTACCGGTCTTTATCCGAGCGAACACGGAGTACATGAGACCAAGAAGGTAAAATTGCTTGATTTGACAAAGTATCATAAAGCGCTTAAAGCCGAAAGATTGGCTGAAAGACTCCTTAGGTTGGGTTATAATACATCGGCTATCTCAACTAACGCCATGGTATCACCGTTCACATATTTCGACCCGGGGTTCCAGTCTTTCTTAAGCATAGACCCTGCTCCTAAAAACAAAGAGAGTGATGTGTTCAACAAAGCAAGGAAACTTGGATCAAGTCCTTTCCAGATAGCCAAATCCCTCGCTAGGCAGGGAAAATTACTTGATATAGTTAGGTTCTATAAGGCATGGAGGAATATAAACGCCCTAAACAAGGCTTTGAACTATCCTTTAGATAAGGGATCGTCTCTGGTAAATGATATTCTGTCAAACGAAAAATGGGAGTCTAAATTCTTTAAATTCATAAATTTTGTCGAGATGCATGAGCCTTATAAGGGTTACAAACCAAAAGAGACCTGGGACAATTTTACAGGCATAAAGAAGACTGGCAATAGAAAAGCCAATAAACTAAAAAAGCAATACATACTTACTGCGGAGTATTTGGATTCGTCTATAGGGAACCTTCTGAAAACGCTTAAACGCAGAGGATACTATGACGACACTCTCCTTATAATAACGTCTGACCACGGACAGGCGTTCAATGAGCACGGATACATGTACCACAATACTTATCTCTATGATGAGATATCCCATATACCTTTGATAATAAAATATCCAAACGGGAAGAAGTTCCTCAGGAGAGAAGGGTACCAGAGCATAGTGGATATACCGTCGCTTATAAAAAACGTCATGGAAGGCGGAGACGATTCGGCCCTGACAAGAGAGACCGCGTTCTCAGAGGCCTACGGGGATGTGACAAGATTGCCTGGGGGTTATGAGCACAGAAGAGGATATGTAGTCCAAAAATATGAAAAAGTGAGAAAAGCTATCTACAAGGGAGGTTTCAAACTTACTGTGAACGGAAGCGACGGTGTTGTGGAAGAGTTCCTCAAAAAAGGAAGGCCAGTGGACGAAAAAGGGTATCTAGACGAAAAGAAGGAACTCCTGGAAGAGCTGGACATATTCAAAGGAAAAGAAGATTTCAAGATACCCGGGACCTAGTAGCGGCCGGGCCGTCAAAGCTCTGATTCCTTTACCTTCAAGTCCTTCTTCTCCTTAAGGTCTCTTATCGTTATTTCTCCCTTTTGGATGTCTCTCTTGCCTATTATCACTGCATACCTTATCTTCTTGGAATTACAATAATCAAGCGCTTTAGAGAGCGACACGTCTTCGAAAAGTATATCGGTCTGGATCCCCTTTTCTCTTAGTCTGGAAGCTATCTCTATGCTCTTGTCGACATCATCTATGTTCACAACACAGTATCTATCTAGGAAGTCGTCCGAGACATCCTTGCTTATCATGTCCATGATCCTATCGAAACCTATTGAACCTCCGGTTATAGGCATTTCTGTGTTGAATTTTAAGCTTAGCTGGTCGTATCTACCCCCAGATGCTACCGTGCCCTTGAATTTTTCGTCCTCGCTTATGAACTCGAACACGTTGCCATCATAATACGCTATGCCCCTTACAAGGGAGTTGTCTACGACCGCATTTACTTTGTAGTCTTTGAGGTACGCAAGAAGCTCGTCTATCTCGATGTTTCCTTCGCTTTCCGGCATGAATCTCCCCTCTATATAATCTCTTATTTTCTCCGCCTTTTCGTTGCCGACTAATTTTGATATGTTTTCTCTTACTGCGGCTGCTCCTATCTTGTCCGTCTTATCCATCTCACGCATAACCTGCAAGCTGCTCAAAAATGGGATTTTAGCTGATTCCATCACGGCCTGCAGCACCTTTCTATTGTTTATATGCACCTTGAAGTTCTCAACTCCTATACGTTTCAAAGCAAAGTCTATGCAGCCGATGACTTCAGCGTCGTATTTTATGCTCTTTGAACCGTATATGTCTATGTCTGCCTGAGTGAATTCTCTGTGCCTTCCCTTGCCAGGATCCTCGTATCTCCATACATTGCCTATAGAATATGCTTTGAAAGGCTTTACTATGCTTTTATTCGACGCGACTAACCTTAACTTGGATACCGTGTGTTCTGGCCGCAAGGCCAGCTTTTCCCCTTTTTTATCGGCAAACGAATATATCTGAGATTCGATCTCTTCCCCAGATTTCTGTGTAAACAGGGATAGGTACTCTATTATTGGCGTTTCGACAGGCTCAAAGCCGAAAAGTTCGTACGATTCCCTTATCTTCTGAAGTATCGTCTGCCGGATAGCGGCTTCTTTCCCTGAGAAATCCCTTACCCCCTTTACCCTTTCTACCATTTTGTAATATACGGATAATAGCTTAAATATATTATAAGGCCGGCGGAGAACGCGTACTTTATGGCTGTTAAAAGCTTTTATACTGGTTTTAATCTGAGTAAAAGAGTACAGATGGCACCGGGACAGATATGAAGAACGTATGTATAATCGGGGGCTCAGGCACGAAAAGTACTCTTCTGGCACTTCGTAGTATAGAGGGTGTTAAGATACACAGTATAATAAGCGTTTTTGACTCTGGCGGACATACTGGTTTTTTGCGAAAAAAGATGGGTATATACGCCATAGGCGATATACGTGACAACCTTATAGCCTCGTCTGGAAACCAAGAGATATCATCTATATTGGACCAGAGGATGGAAGTAAACGGAGTAAAGCATAGCGTCGGCAACCTTGTTTTATCCAGCCTCATAAGAGAAAACGGTGGGGATTATATACAGATCGCAAGAAAAATATTACAGATACCCAGCAACATAGAAATAATCCCAGTCACGCGCGACATAAATTATGACGGGGACCTTGTAATAGAAACAGAAAACGGTGAGCTGGTGGGAGAGCATAATCTCGATTCCGGAAAAAGAATAAAAGTTCGTGGGATAAAATTAAGCAAGGAAGCTTACCTGAATCCTGATGCCGAGTCTGCCATAAAGGAGGCAGATTACATATTTTTTGGCCCGGGTGATATATATTCTTCGATATTGGTCAATACCCTTGTCAGAGGGTTCCACTCTGCTTTTAAAGAGTCTAAGGCGAAAAAGATACTTGTAATGAACATAATGAACAAAATGAATGAAACCGATGGTTTTGCAGCTTCGGATTTCGTGAAGGCCTTCCATGACTACGGGATAAGATTCGATAAAATCATAGTCAATACAAAAAAACCGAAGACGACCCAAAAAATGAGCAAATACGGAAGGCTATGCGGGTTCGTTAAAAATGACATCGAGGGAGAAGACGTCATAGCTGATGACGTCGTAGATGAAGATATGCCATTCCAGCATGACGTGGATAAACTTAGCCTAGTATTGAATAGAGTAATAAAAGACGCGTAGCTGCTTTTGGAAGCTTTTTTATAGTATGGCAAATCTAAGAGTAGGCATGAAAATTAGCAATCTACCGCAAAAATGACATGGTAAAGCAAGCAATAATACTCGCAGCAGGGGAAGGAAAGCGAATGAAAGCAGGATCTTTTGACGCCGAGATATTGTCGACGCCGAAACCTCTCCTAAAAGTGGGAGGTGTGCCTATAATAGAGAAAAATGTAAAAAAGCTGATAGAGAATGGTTTTGGGGTGTGCATAGTCGTGCATGAGGACAATAAAAAAGCCTTTCAAGAAGCTCTAAAAGATTATAACGTTTCTTATGTGATACAAAAAGAAAGGCTCGGGACAGCAAACGCCTTAATGGCCGCAAAGGATTTCATCAATGATGACCTTGCCATAGTTCTAATGGGCGATGATATAATAGAGTATGACCTAAAGCAGATAAAAGAAGCCGACGGACCAGCAGTATTTGGCTACGAAATGGATGACGTGAGCGGTTATGGGGCGATAATATTAGACAAAGACGGTTATGTAAAAGAGATAAAAGAAAAGCAGATAAAAGGGAAAGGCTTCGCAAATACAGGGGTATACATAATGCATAAGGATTTTTTAGACATATACAGTGAGATACCTAAAAACGAGAAAAGCGGAGAGTATTACCTTACCGATGCTATAGGTATACTGTACGACAGAGGGGTAAAATTCTCATTTGTGAAAGCTAATTTTTGGATGGGCATAAACACCCAGGAGCAGCTCAGCTTAGCCAGAAGAGGAGCGTTTTGACAGATGGAGAAAAGACTCATAATAAGAAACGCTGAAGAAAAGGACTTGGAGCAGTTATCCGGCCTGCTAGACCAGTTAAAACCTGGAAATGCAGAAAAAGTCCACGACATGCAGAAAATAAGGGAAGCCTTCCTTAAGATTAAAAAGGACGGGAATTATTACCTAAAAGTCTGCGAGATAGACGGAAGGATAACCGGTACCGCTACTCTGCTTATACAGGACAACATCACGCATGGCGCTAGACCGTATGGACACATAGAAAATGTTGTGACAGACAAAGACTACAGAGGTTTAGGCATAGGAAACAAGATAATCGAGAGCTTGGTACAAGATGCAAAGGGCAGGAATTGCTATAAAATAATTTTAGATTGCAATGAGACATTAATAAGATTTTATGAAAAAGCAGGATTCCATAACACCGGCTCTGTAGAGATGAGACTCGACTTAAAGTGATCGATTTTGTGCACTAAAGGTATTTTTAATTTATTCCGGGGTCCTGTGCTGAAGGCACGCTCCCATACTCTATGTCTTCCCCGTCCCCGGTGTAGATAAGCATAGGTTCCCCATCCTCTGGGTCTATAGTCTGGAGATAAACAGGTTTTTTCCAGATACCATATATCCTCAAGAGAGTGGCGGCCGTTCTGTGGTTATCCAGTGTAAGCATAGAGTATATATTATTTTCCTCGTCCTCCTCTTTCTTTTTGTACCCATCTATATACTTATTTATTAGACTCATGTCCTGTTTTATAAGAAGCCCGCCCTCACGATCATAGTTTCCGCCTCCTCTTGGTATGAACACTGGCGGCGTGTAAGATTCTGCACCGGTAAGAAGATTTACTTTAAATTTTGTTATGTCGTCGTATGTATATTTTTTATCCAAAGCGTCTAAATGTGAATATATGTTATAAAAATTAGGATTGTTTTCGGATAGAGTCCTCTTTAGGTATTCTATGTTATCTTTTACTTCTTTGGTATACATCTCAAGAAATTCCTGAGAAGCGTAAGAAAATATGAAGTCCCAATCCGTCTTTGTTTTTACTATGTCTAGCACTTTATCCAGTCCTTTGTTCTCGTGATTGTCATAGTCTTTCTTTTCTGATTCGGGAAGACTCTCATAAAGTATACCATGCCTGCCTTTGTTCCAGCATTCCTCCACATACTTGAAAAGTCTGAAACCCAATGCATACCTTAGCTGGCCCTCGTTAATCGGATTCGCTATACCAAGTAAAAAGTCTTCCATTTTCATCGCCATGGCTGGATCTGTTTTTGCCTTTTCTATAGCGTACTTTTCCTGTACAAATGTCGCGAACCCCTCATGCATTATCATAACATTTATCATTGCTATGTCTGTGTTAATGTCATGTATCATCTGAAGTAGTTCTTTTTGCCAGCCGCTTATTTCAGAGTTATCTATTATAAATTGAAACGCATCGTATTCATCTTTTCTCGGGATGATTGGTTCTGTGTCGTAATATTCGTCTCTGGATTCCTTTATTTCCTCGTCTAAGGACTTAGGTCGGTCGATACCTATTAGGCTTGCGAGACTTTTTCCTATGTCATATACTTCCTCAACAGTTTTCACACCGAGTATCCTCTCAAGCTCCCTGTACCTTTTTCTTCTCTTGACATCCATGTTCAGGTCTCGTCCACAACGTTTGCAGATGAAGTTGTTCTTATCCATATGCAGATGCCCGTAAACATGGGCTATTACACTCAATACTTCGTGTTCTTTGTTTGAGTTTCTTATATAAGAGATAATCTTCTTCTTATTTGTTGCCGGATCTATCACTGAATGGCTTACAATCTCGTAAAGCATACCATATCTATATTCGCCTCGGCTTTTTTGCATGTAATAATTCTGATATGTCTCCCATGTCGGTAAGGGGTCCTGATAAAGCGCCATTACTTCCGACATCTCGTCATTGTCTACGAGCCTGAATTCTACATCCTCAAAATCAAGGTGTAATTTATCTACTGCAAAGTCAGCTATTTCCCGCGCTGCTTTTGTGTACCCATCGTGCACTTTCGCCCCTTCTTTTACTACGATTTCCATGTCAATCATTTAACAGTTTAGTTATCGTATCACGTATGTTGTCAGTCGATTCATTGTCCGATGCAGCTACCATCTTTACGTTCGGCTCTTTTACTGCAGAAAGACTTGACATAAACGAATTCGCCGCCCCTCCGCCGCTGCCTATCTCGAGATACATAAACCTAGTCAATTCAGGTAATATTGACTTAATCACGTCTATGACAGGTTTGTTCGGATCTTCGTTTTCTCCGTCAGTTATATGTAAAAGGTAAACGTCCTCGTTTTCGCTGTTTATATGTCTTGAGACTCCGATACTACTTTTATACTGTGTACCTTTTAACATAGAATTTACAGTATTATAGGCGTTTAAAAACGCAGTGCCGCCGCTTTCTATCGGGGTCTCTCTGCCGTTTATGCCGAACATCTCCTCTTCTGATACTTCCATGGCGTCGATAGAGTGCACTATGTAAACTCTGGTAACGTTTTCCCTGTAAAGATGCTGTAGCCAAAGCGTTATCCGTAGAGCGACACTGTATGCAAATTTGGATATTTTATCCATGGAACCGCTCACATCTCTCATTATTATGAAATAAGCGCTCCTATCCGGCAGAGGCTTGTCTATGACTATGTCGTATTTCACATCTTGCTCTTTTATATCTATATGAAACTTTTCTTTGTTCGCTATCTGTCTTTCCAGCATCGATGCAAGCGTTTTCTCCTGATTTTCTTGCGAACCGTAGTCCGATATTAGGAACTCCATCTTAGAACCCTTCTTACGGCCGGGCTTAGTGAAGTTAAGCTTCCATTTGTTCATCTCAGATATTATCTCATGTTTTTTTATACCAAATAATATATTTTCGTCTTGATATCCTTCATCTTCACTATCTACTCCGTAGGAAATCTCTGGGTTTTTCTTTATTTTTATCCTCTTCCTAACCGGTTTATTCCTTGCAAAATCGTAAAGATCCATCCAGTCTACGTCTAAATCGTCAGTGTCACGGATCTTGTTTCTGTACTTGTCTTCAGCATCCCCTATCTCAGTGGTCATAGGATCTCCTTCTTCCTGTAAATCATTACTGCTTCCTGGAAAGCCTTTTCCCCGAAACCGAACGTTTTTTTTGCGATTTTACGTATATACGGATAAAATTCTTTATCGAAGGTGGAGTCCTCATCTTCTATCGATTTTACAAGGTTGTCATCTTTTTTTATTATCTCCTCGCTCGGGGAGGTTATATGGAAAAACTTTATCGCATCGACAAGATCTATAGAGGAAGGGGCAGACAAAGAAGCAGTCTTCTCCGCGTATTTAACGGAGATTGTCTTCAATTTGTCTATATCAATGTATCTCTTAAGCTTATCAATATCATTGTTAAGCTTATCTAGATATTCTTTATCTCTAAGCTTATCTGGATGCAGATCAACAGCCAAAAATTCTTCTGCTCTTCTCTTATAATATTCAAACCCAGGTTCTGTTTCGTTCTTCATCAAAAATGATAATATAGAAAAGTCAATCTTGCTCCTTATGTCCGCTATGATCTGGCTTGATACATATAGGACTACATCGTTTATGTTCGCATTGTTTTCCTTCATAAACCGGGAAAAATCAGAGTAGCTAAATTCCTCTGAATCCTTAGACTTTAGCAGATCTATTACTTTACGAGGGGACACTCCATCGCTCCAGCCGCTTATATATCCGCCATCGTGGCTCATTATCAAGGACTTTACAGTATCCTCCGGTTTAAGATTCGATCCTATAATGAACCTTCTTAAAGAGTCGCTTATATTAGGGACCCCTGACAAATTAAGCTTGTCTGAATCGTACATATCGAGCAGTTCTATTACATCATCAAGCTTCTGCTTATACGTCGTGCGCACATCATGTCCGACCCTCGAAAGAGAGTTGAAAAGGGAAAGGTATCCCATGGCACCTGGAAAAGTTTTCCCTAGTGGAAGGTTAAACTGCTTATATATCTTCTCCTCCTCTGATTTAGAGAGGTTTCTCCGTACTTTTACGGTTATTATGCGCTCAAGTAGAGGCCTTGACTCGTTCATTTTCTTCTTGGCCTCCTCCAGAAATCCCTCATTCCCGTGTATTATTACGAGCATATCCAAAGGTATCCTATTGCCTTTTTCATCAGACACATCGTTGTCATACAGATTTATTAGAAACTGGTATGTTTCTTTCGGTATCTGATCGAGTTCGCTTTTATCCGCGGTTATTATAAGGATGCCTCTGTTTGCATTTTTAGCTATCCTTACGAATTTCTCTGCTAAATTTTCTGTGTTTAGTTTTATAGTTGCGTTCTTTGAGAAAGTAGGCGTTACTATCCTGAATAGATCGCTTTCTTTATCAACTCTTCCTGTATCGTCTACTACTAATTTATGCAGTCTATCGAAGCAAGTAGAACATGTTTCTGGCCCGTTCTTCCTGACGTTTTCACTGGCAGGTATCTTAAGGTTATATTCAAACGGGAAAGCGGTACGGAGCATATTATAAGGATCCTCTCTGTAAGGGCACTCTTTGCCTTCGATAGACAAAGTGTATATCGGTTTTGCTATCATATCAGCGCCTATGCCCTCGACCATGTTCACAGTCTTCCGTATGCTTTCGATTATATCGCTTTTACCGCTCCCGCTCGGTCCCATCAAAAGGACTATCGGTATATATCCCCTGGAAGACAAATATGATGCTTTGAAAAGAGCTTTTAGCAGTTCTTCCTTGACTTCCCTTATTCCACGTATACTTTTAGTTATTCCCGCGGCCTTTATAGTGTTGTAGACCCTCTGAGGAGTCGTCTCTTCTCTTTCATTTTTTCTTATCAGTTCCTCTAACGTGAGTTTCTCCATAGCAATCAAGGGTCAGCCTTGCTTACTTGGGAGAGCTGAAGAGAAAATACGCGATATCCGCGCATTTGTCGCAGTAACCCCTTTTCTTTAGCCCTTCCTTTATAGCAGTTATACCAGAAGGTATCTTGGCGATAAGCTGGTCTTTAGACATATCCAGGATCGCCTTGCCTATTTCAGCGTAATCCTCAAGTATAGAGTCTGCTACTTTAGAGATAACTGCGTCAGTTATTCCTTCATCCCCATATCTAAGGAACACATTGTAGATCGAGTCGCCTACTGTCTTTGGTACGCCGCTTTTTTTCTCTATCTCATTTATGAAAGCGTGATCGACCCGCTCAGTCTTTCCATTGTAGATAAAAGTATCCATTTTATCGTTTCTTCTTTCAAAGAACTTGTGCAAAACGTATTTGTTAACTGATTCTTTCAGCGCATTCGTATCCTGGTATAATGAGCGTATAACGTCGAACTTTACCTTGTTTCTGTACTTGTCAAATGCTATCTGCACAAGCGCCTTGCCTTTTCCACCATCTGACGTGTCGAGTCTCTCCCTAGTCTCCGGGTATAAGCTTTCTATCGATGTCAACAAGTCCTCCAAGTAATTGGAATTTCCGCTGCCGAATATAGAATCCATGCAGGGGGAGCCATTATCGTTGCGAGACTGCTTGCTGTTTTTTTGAGCATTGGCCTCTATGCGTTTGCAGTAATTTAGTATCCTCGTAGGGAAATCCTTTATTTCGGTGTAGGGTATACCAAGTTTTATCCCCTCTGATCGTTCTAGTATCCTCTTAGAATCAAAAGCAGCTCTGCGCATTTCTTCTACGGTAACTCCCTTATTACTGTGGTTGCCTATACCTGCTATCATCTCGGCTTTTACATCCAGCGGTATGTTCGGATATTCCTCCAAGGCGCTCATAGAAATAAGGTAATCCATAGCCGTCAGAAAATTGGGGGAAAAATGGGCGCCTAGAGTCTTAGCCGTCGATGAGAACATCTTCGCGGTAGCCGCACTTATGTCGTTCATATTGTACATGAATTGGAAATATATCTCTCTTATCCTCCTCATCATATGCGGTTTAAGATTGGCAGTCATCTCCGAGTAATCCCCGAGGTTCGTAGCGCCTATTATCACAGCGTCAAAAGGCTCCTTAAAAGACGTCTTTATGTAGACGAACCGGTCCTCCAGCAGATCCAATAAACCTTTTGCAGCAGACTCCGGACTTTTTAAAACCTCATCCATTATTACTATACCGCCTGTAGCCGAAGGAGATATCTGGCTTCCGGCTACCCCATAATTATACGCCAATGGACTTACGTTATTACCACCTAGTCTGCTTAACTGTGGGTATATTATTTCTCCGCCGAAGACCGCCTTGTAGTCAAAGTTCTTTTCACCGCTTGCTACTACTGGATGCACGTAAGGGAGAATGTCGGCCTTTGTTGCTTTCTCTATCGAAATAACGCTTTCAAGCATACTGTATATTTTTTCATAATCCGGAGAACCATCTTTCTTAGTTATAAACTTCTCTAAGCCGGAGGTTATCGCGGTTTTTATCTCAGTTATAGTCGAACTCTCCGAACCACGATTCAGGTGTATCCTCTTCCAGTACTCACTTTGTTTGCTCTCGATGTCTGAATTTATGTTTTCTATGGCCTTTTCTATCTTAGTCATCTCTCCGCGTTTATCGTCCCTCTTTAACATAAGATAGATAGCAGTCTGTATATTCGCGCCTAGACCGACCTTCAAATCTTTTATTTCACCGAACCTGGATTGTAACATGTCCATAAAATCGTTGAAACTTCTCTCGGAAGGGAAATGATCTTTGAATTTTTCCTTAATGTCGTCCATGTGTATCCATGCGCGATACATTGATCCCTCATCGCTGTTATAGTAGCTTTCCATCGTTGAGGCTAACGTCTTTATGACCTCCGATTTACCGCTACCTGCAGGGCCCAATAGGACCAATAGCTTGTTACCCTCATCTTGGTCCTGTGTGGACACCTTTATACGGGTAACTAATTCGTCTATCTGACTGTCTAAACCGAAAAGTTCTTTTATGTCACCCCTATCGTCGTTTGGCTGTTTATAGATAAAGTTCCATTTGCCGTTTGTTTTTCCATAGCGATCTACTGCAGCATAAAGCCTCTGCATCGAATTGAATAAAAGATTAGGATTTTTCGCAGAAACCTCCAAGAACTCATCAAGACTCATCTTTGACTTTAATCTCATATAAATCCCCCCTCTACTCTATACTATAGAATGTCCATTATTTAAATAAGTTAGCTTGTAATAGTTTTTAATAATCTAGATAAAAGTTGTAATAATTACTATTGATATTTACCACTAACATAGAGTTGCACAGCTGAAAATGCTCGATTCAAACACTTATTATAAAAACAAAGTTGCCTGAAGCCGACGCTGCATATAAGAAATTTCCATTTTTGGTCAGAACTGCATATGACATGCAGTGGTTGTATACACCCAGATTTATGCTATTTGTGAATGAGTTCGAGGCTGTATCGAATATGCCGATTACTCCGTCCCCTGTCGATGACGTACACACTGGCGTGTAAAGATAGCTATATGACGGCGATGAAGTTATGCCGCTAATAGCGGAGGCTGTGAAAGAAACGTTATCGACTATTGACTGGGAAGATGTACTTATCTCTATCAAAAATTTCCCGTCTCCGATGTACACGTCCTGTCCATTTTGATTGAACAGTATCGGCTCAGGTGATACAAAGCCGGTAAGATTTTTTGTTATGGAATATGACTGTGTATTCATTATAGAAACGGTTTTGTTATTATTGGTGGAGCTTAGATATATATACTGACCATTTGGACTCTCCTCCGCGCTCCATACATCAAACCCGTCTTCGGACACGTTGTCAATGAAGTTTAGACTTGAGGTATTAAGTATAAGTAGCCTATCACAAGTATTTGGTACATTGTGTACTGGTGAAGGTGGCCACCCAGGTATAATTAATCTGCTACCATTATATGACATAGCAAGTATCTGTGGATCGCATATCCCGCTTATATTTTTGATTATAGTATAAGTAGAAGTATTCATAACTGCCATCCACTCTCCTCTTGGAGAGGCGGGAGAGTTACCTGCCATAAAAGCCAATTGCCCGTTTTTTGAAAACACTATGCTTCTAACGGGCATATTAGTCAAAGTTTTAACTACGGAAGCAGAAATCACATTTATTATTGAAACTGTGCTGGTGCCCTGGTTTGGTTGCCAGATATAATATCCATTATTAGTAACTGCGTTCACGGTCGGGAAACTTCCGGCAGGAAGTGCTATACTTTCCAGTATCTTATAAGGAGACAAAGCTCCGACTCTGCCACTTAAGCTCCCAGACAAAGCATAAGAGGCATTGAATGAATCTGGCTCAGAGCCGTAAATCATTATTCTATCAAGATACGATTTTCCAGTTGAATTTGGACATGCGTTTTGCAGAAAGAATGTGTGAGACGTCCCAGGAGAAAAGTAATAATCGAGGGGTTCCACGATAGTAGAATCGTTTGAAAGGGTTATATTTATATTTCCAAAGTAGATAGGTATCTTTTGTAAATTTGTGAAGGATGTGATTAAAGTACTTCCGACTACGCACTCTGCCTGCGTCTGGAAGCCTACGAATCCTGCGGAGAAGGAAGAACCGACTGTCGGGGGCGCGAAGAAATTTAGAGAATATAAGACTGCGATAGATACACTAATTATTATTATGACTAAAGCATAGACAGATAGATATTCTAACGAAGACTGCACTCTGTTTCGAAACGAAGACTTTTTGAGTTGTTTTTTTACTTTCATATAAAAATATACGTTTTTGTACATTAAAAGGCATTCTATACCGGCATTGGTTGAATATACTATCACATAGCGCCCCAAGCGGGATTCGGACCCGCGTCAATGCCGTGACAGGGCACTATCCTAGACCACTAGACTATTGGGGCATTCCCATTAAAATCATATTCTAAGATTAATACTTTTTTAAGTTTTCTATTTTATGTTCAGAACTAGGGAATTCGACTTCTTCTCATATTTCTTGCTGTTATATTCGAACCTGACTGTAGCTTTAGACAGCTTTATGCTGCCTATTATGCCTATCTTGCTTTTTATGGAATACATGAGTATTATTTCATCACCGGGATTAAGATTATCTTCCATCCAGTTTATGTGTACATTATTCCCCTGTCTGGCTATCTTACCTTCTTTCGGACCTATAGAGGAAACTTTAAGCGAATTAGGCGGCACCCAGTCTTTTACACTTATAGACGTCAGAGGCCTCTTCGAGACATTCCTTACTCTTATTGCTATTTTAACGTCTATAAACCCGCCCACTGCCTTGTGCTCAGCTACTTCTTTGGTTATTACTACCTTCCTATTAAGGTAAAAAAATATGACTATAGCGGCTATCACTATAAGTATTATTACATATAGCGGTATGAAGGATTCTGAATAAGACATCGATATTGTTTGGCCCGGCTGTAAATAAGGGACAGATGGATATAAAACTCCGTTTGATATGACCGGTGATCCAAGAGAAGAATACTTTGATATCAAGAAAAGAGAAGATATACCGGCGACGGATAAACTTAGGTTTTTCGAAGGAATAGGCTCGTTCCCAGTATTTTTTATCGTAACGGAAGACTCGCCACCGAATAATCCGAATGAAGATACTGGTTTCTTGGTATAAGAATAATAAGGAAGCACTGTTATTGAAGAATTTATTATCGAATAATTACCTGTGTATTTAAGGGAGACAGACAATACATAAGTCCCGGGCCGGGTGGATGAATTTATAGGAAAAGAGAAACCAAATGAATTTGAACCGAGATTTTCTAAGATGATCGTGTGCGAA